>NZ_JBFTLY010000004.1:0-288578 GCF_056396685.1 Pseudarthrobacter sp. 05T312 | reverse complement strand
GCATGATGTATTGGGCACGCTCGGTGCCCTGTTCCCTGATCAACGCATCCAGGGACTCAACCCACTCGGCAGTCTCTTCCGGATCACGATCAGGCAGCTGGTTAGTCAACCCGCTGAGGATATGGGAGGTCTCTTCTCCTGCAGCCACGTCCAACCTCTCTTTGCGCGCATGAATCGGCGCACTCAGGCCAGGCAGGATGACTGCCCGGCGTACATACGCCGTGTGCGACGTATCGGTTACAACAGCCCGGTCATGTGTGCCGGGCAGCTTCCTAGCGCTCCTATGTCTGCCCGGAGTCACAAGGTAGTCGTCCCGCAGGCATAGTTGTCACCAGCCACTCTAGCCCTGACACGAACACGATGCGTAGCCGCGGCCCGGTGCTGCAGTTGTATTTCGTTCGTCATACTGGTTGTGTGACGAAAAGCCCCTGCGACGGGGATGGCGCGGCCGGATGTGACGCAGAATATGCGCAGTCCCGGGGGCGGCAGCTTGAAGCGCAGGCACAAAGGGTGTTGGCTTGGGAGTAATGGAAATCACTATGCACACCGCATATATGAGGTATTGGAGGAACACGTGAGCGAGGCCGACGCCGCCACTTCGGTAAATGTGGCGGAAAAATTGGGTTTCAAAAACGGGGATCTGATTCAGGAGTTCGGTTACGACGACGACGTCGATTTCGACTTGCGTGACGATATTGAGGACCTCACCGGTTCCGAGATGCTCGACGAGGACGACCACGAGGTGGCGGACGCCGTTATCCTCTGGTGGCGCGACGGCGACGGAGACCTGGTGGACAGCCTGATGGATTCCCTCACCACCCTGAGCGAAAACGGCGTTGTCTGGGTTCTTACCCCCAAGTCAGGCCGGGACGGCTACGTTTCGCCGGCGGAGATCCAGGAAGCTGCCCCCACGGCCGGCCTCCACGTCACCACCTCCGCCGGAGTCTCAAAAGACTGGAGCGCCGTCCGCCTGGTCAGCAGGAAGAACAAGTGACGGCAGCGGTCCAGGCCGTCAACGCAGCGGTACCGTCGCTGGGCGCCGCGGCTCCCGACTTCGAGCTGGCCAACCAATACGGTGAGCCGGTAAAGCTGTCCTCTTTTCGGGGGCAGAACGTTGCCGTGGTCTTCTACCCCTTTGCCTTCTCCGGTATCTGCACCGGTGAGCTGTGCGAAATACGGGACAACCTGGGCATGTTCGAGGATTCGAACACTGTTGTCCTGGGTGTGTCCGTAGACAGCAAGTTCAGCCTCCGCGCCTACGCGGCGCAGGAGGGCTACAGTTTCGATCTCCTGGCCGATTTCTGGCCGCACGGGGCCGTGGCCAGCGCCTATGGTGTGTTCGACGCCGCCAGCGGCATGGCACAAAGGGCCACCTTCATCATCGACGGCGACGGCAGGATCCGCTACAGCGTGGTGAACCCCCGCGGCCAGGCCAGGGACTTTAGCGAATACCGCTCCGCCCTCGCGGACCTGAAGCGGGACTAGGAAGCCATGGCCGGGCAGCGGCGGGGGACGGGACTCACCGGGTTCGCCAGCATGCCGCCGGTGGCCCCGGCCCCGCCGTCGGGAAATGACCTCGACGTCCTGGCCCGCATCCGCGACCTCCTCGCCGGCGCCCCCTTCGCCCTGCTGACGGGCGCCGGACTGAGCACCGATTCCGGCATACCGGATTACCGCGGCCCGGAGTCGCCGCCGCGTTCGCCCATGACCTACCAGGAGTTCGTCCGGGACCCAGCCAACCGGCAACGGTACTGGGCCAGGAACCATATCGGCTGGTCCCACATGCGGCACGCCGACCCAAACCAGGGCCACTACTCCGCCGCTGAGCTGGAACGCCGGGGCTACCTCACCGGCCTGATCACCCAGAACGTCGACCGTCTGCATCAGGACGCCGGCAGTGCCAACGTCGTCGACCTCCACGGCAGGTATGACCAGGTGGTCTGCCTGGACTGCGGGCGCACGTACTCCCGGCGCCTGCTGGCTGGTGTCTTCGAGGAACTGAACCCGGGCTTCCTGGAACGGGCAGCGGCCGGCGGCCTGGTGGAAATGGCGCCGGACGCGGACGCCACCGTAGAGGACCAGGCGCTGATCAACAGCTTTGTGGTGGCAGTTTGTCCCGCCTGCGGGGGCACCCTGAAGCCGGACTTCGTCTACTTCGGGGAAAACGTGCCCAAGGATCGGGTGGAACGCTCCTACGCCATGGTGGACCAGGCCGCAGCCTTGCTGGTGGCCGGCTCATCGCTGACAGTCATGAGCGGCCTGCGGTTCGTCAGGCACGCTGCCAAGGAATCCAAGCCCGTGGTCATCATCAACCGGGGCGCCACCCGCGGCGATGACAAGGCGACCATCAAGCTTGAAGCCGGGGTGAGCCAGGCGCTGGATTACCTCGCCGCCGAACTCCCGCCCCTGTAGGCCGTCCATTTCTTCCATGGATTCGCGTTTCCGGTCCCCGGTCGGGTAGAGTCTATGTTCGTTGGTTACGGCGGAACGGCCGGAAACAGCGCAATTCGGGTCTTTAGCTCAGCTGGTAGAGCGCCACGTTTACACCGTGGATGTCATCGGTTCGATCCCGGTAGGACCCACCAAGGAAAACCCCGTTGCCCCGCCTGATGGCGGAGGCTGCGGGGTTTTTTGCTGTCCCTCCCGCCCGGCGTGATTGTCGGTGCCTTGCCATAGCTTGCAGGAATGGAACACGTCATAGTGCATACGGACAGCGACGGGATGCCCACTGCGGTGCTGAGCCGGGGGAGAGAATGGGCAGTAGGCGCCGAGCCGGTGAGATGGTTTGAGCGCATCAACTGGTGGGAAACAAGCCGGAGGATGCCAAAGGGCGCCGGGGGAGTGGATGTCGAAGTCCTGCAGGTCCAGGTCCGGCTGGGGCACAATGACAGGTCGGCACTGACCACCATGTATCTCCAGCGGGATGGGCTGGGCGGTGGCTGGCGGCTGAGGGAGCCGGTGGCCGGGGCAGCCTAGGGGGCGGAGCCCAGTCCCCGGGCATTGGAAAACCCTCCACCGCGACTATTGGGGGATGCCGCGGTGGAGGGCCTGCGATGAATATACCGTGAACTTCCGGAAACAAAAAGTCATGCGTCGTCATATTTCCGGAGCTTCGCGGCTGCCGGCCCGTGCTTACTGCCGGACGGGGATAAACACCCGTGGCTGTTCGGTCCAGGTATCGGCCATCTGCGACATGGTGCGCCGCATGATCCGGTCTGACGCATCACGAGCTGATGCGGCGTCACCCCGGGCGATCGCTTCCGCAACATCCTCATGCCATTGCAGGGCTGCCTGGTGCGGGTGGTCGGGCATCAGGCCGTGGACCGTACGGCCTGTCAGGGTTTCTGCCACCTGGCCCATGAGGTTGGCGAACATCTCGTTACCGGAGCCTGAGAGCAGCAGTGAATGGAAGCGGATGTCCAGCTCGAGGAACCGCGCCACCTCGCCGTTGTTGCCGGCTTCGCGCATGGCGCGGGCAACGTCCACGAGTTCCATCCGCAGGGCCGCCGGAGCATTTTGCGCTGCCAACTCAGCAGCGGCAGGCTCCACGGCCGCACGCAGCTCAGCCAGTGAGCGCAGCTGGGCGCCGCGTGCGTCGCTGGCCAGGCGCCACCGGATGACCTGCGGATCGAAGGGATTCCAGCGGCTGGACGGCATTACCCGGATCCCCACCCTCTTGGTGGTCTCCACCAGGCCCAGGGACTGCAGGACCCGCACAGCTTCCCGGATCACGGACCGGGACACCTTCAGTTCATCCTCCAGCTGCTCCGCGAGCATGACATGGCCTGCGGGGAGTTCCCCCGAGACGATCCGGGTGCCCAGATTCTCGATGGCACGGTGGTGGAGGCTGCTGGTCATGCTGTAAGCCTAGTTGTTGGCAACCATCTGGCCGGCAGTGCACCCGGACTGCCACCGACACAATCGGTCCCGCTTCGTGGCTGCCACTTTCGCACCACTCCAAGAATATATATGCTTTATTCCGACCCCCTGATCTGCCCCGGTGACTTCCGCCTGCGGAAGCCGGCCGCCGAGGCGAACAATGAATTGGAGTTATTGATGTCTGCACACATCGGTGTCACCGGCCTCGCCGTCATGGGCGCCAACCTCGCACGCAACCTGGCCCGCAACGGGTTCACGGTTGCGCTGCACAACAGGTCCGTGGAGAAAACGGACGCGCTGCTGGAGAAGCACGGCTCGGAAGGTGACTTCATCCGGACCGAAACCCTGCAGGAACTGGTTGACTCCCTGGAGAAGCCGCGCCGGGTGCTCATCATGGTCAAGGCCGGCAAGCCCGTGGACTCGGTCATTGAACAGCTGGAGCCGCTGCTGGAGCCGGGCGACATCATCATCGACGCCGGCAACTCTCACTATGAGGACACGCGCCGCCGTGAAGCGGCCCTGGCCAAGAAGGACCTGCACTTCGTGGGCGTCGGCGTGTCCGGCGGCGAGGAGGGCGCGCTGAACGGCCCGTCCATCATGCCCGGCGGTTCCAAGGAGTCCTACAAGGCCCTTGGCCCGCTGCTGGAGAAGATCTCCGCAAAGGTCGACGGCGAGCCCTGCTGTGCCTGGATCGGCACCGACGGCGCGGGCCACTTCGTCAAGATGGTCCACAACGGCATCGAATACGCCGACATGCAGGTCATCGGCGAGGCCTTCGACTTGCTCCGCTCCGGTGCAGGCATCGAGCCGGCCGAGCAGGCAAAGATCTTTTCCGAGTGGAACAAGGGTGATCTTTCGTCGTTCCTGATCGAGATCTCCGCCGAGGTCCTGGGCCACGTTGACGCCAAGACCGGCAAGCCGTTCGTCGACGTCGTCGTTGACGCTGCCGGCCAGAAGGGCACCGGCCGCTGGACGGTCATCTCCGCCCTGGAACTGGGCTCACCGGTCTCGGGCATCGCCGAGTCCGTTTTTGCCCGCGCACTCTCCTCCCAGGCCGCACAGCGCAAGCTTGGCCAGGAACTGCTGGCCGGTAACGAGGCCACGGTGGAAATCCCCGAGACGTTCGTCGAGGACGTCCGCCAGGCGCTCTACGCCTCCAAGCTGGTCTCCTACGCCCAGGGACTGGACATGCTCACCTCCGCAGCCAAGGAATACGGCTGGGACCTGAAGCTTGACGAGATCGCCTCCCTGTGGCGCGCAGGCTGCATCATCCGCGCCGAGCTCCTCAAGGACATCACCAAGGCCTACGCCGCGGACGAAAAGCCGGCCAACCTGCTCTTCGCTCCGGCGTTCACCAAGGCCATCGCAGACGCCCTGCCCGCCTGGCGCCGCGTTGTTGCCACCGCCGTACAGCTCGGTATCCCCGTGCCGGTGTTCTCGTCCTCGCTGGCGTACTACGACGGACTGCGCCGCAAGCGCGTGGCCGCCGCCCTGATCCAGGGCCAGCGCGACCTGTTCGGCGCCCACACCTACGGCCGCGTCGACACCGAAGGGACCTTCCACACCCTCTGGGGCGAGGACAAGTCCGAGGTTGAAGCGGTGGACACGCACTAGTCCACGCACCGTTTCCGGCCCAGCGGCCGGCGCTACCCGATACTCTGGGGGCGCCGGCCGCTGGTGTTTCCGGCCGGACCGTCCGTCGATCCGCGCTGACTGTTCGTCCCGCCGCACCGTCCCAAGGAGTCCCGCCCATGAGCCAGCCCGTCGTTTTTGTCACCGGTGCGTCCACGGGAATCGGCTTTGAAGCCGCAAGGAAGCTCGCGGCCCACGGGTTCGCGGTTTACGCCGGGGCCCGCCGGGTGGAGAAAATGGAGCCGCTCAAGGCTGACGGCGTCCGGATCCTGCCGCTGGATGTGACCGACGAGGCCTCAATGCGTGCGGCCGTGGGGGAGGTCCTCGCAGCCCACGGCACGATCGACGTGCTGGTCAACAACGCCGGGTACGGGTCCTATGGGTCGCTGGAGGAAGTGGAACTGGCCGAAGGCCGGCGGCAGTTTGAGGTCAATCTTTTCGGGCTGGCCCGGATGACGCAGCTCGTGCTCCCGGCAATGCGCGCCGCCGGAAGGGGCCGGATCATCAATATCTCATCGATCGGCGGAAAGATGTACGAGCCGCTGGGTGCCTGGTACCACGCCACGAAGTTCGCTGTGGAGGGCCTCAGCGATTCGCTCCGGGTGGAGCTCAAGCCCCACGGAATCGACGTGTCCATTATCGAACCGGGCGGTACACAGTCTGAATGGGGCGCCATCTCCGCCGAGGGCCTGTTGGCCAATTCGGGCTCGGGACCCTATGCGGCGCAGGCCAAGGTCGTGGCAGCCGCGCTGGCTTCCACCGACGGTTCGGCAATGTCCTCGCATCCAGAAGTTATCGCGGAGGCGATCGTCCATGCCGCCACTTCGCCGCGGCCCAGGACCCGGTATCCGGTGGGCAAGGGCGCGCGGGCCATCCTGCTGCTGCGCCGGCTGCTCCCGGACCGTGCCTTCGATGCCGTTCTCTGGGCCATCTACAGGCGTTTCCCCGGGTAGCAGCGCAGCAGGCAGGCCCGAACTGCGTCCGCTAGATCCGGTACTCGATGTCGTATTCGGCCGGGTCCACCGCGGGCTTGGTTTCCCGCTGCGCATCCCGGTGCCGCCATTTGGCGGGAACTCCGGTGATGATCGACTCCGGCGGGGCGTCCTTGACCACGACGGCGTTGGCACCGACGGCGCTGTCCCGTCCGATGGTGATGGGCCCCAGGATCTTGGCGCCGGCGCCGATGGTCACGCGGTCGCCGATGGTGGGGTGCCGCTTGATCCGGGCCAGGGAGCGCCCGCCAAGGGTCACACCGTGGTAGATCATCACGTCCTCGCCGATCTCTGCAGTCTCACCGATCACCACGCCCATGCCGTGGTCGATGAAGAAGCGGCGGCCGATCGTGGCGCCCGGGTGGATCTCGATACCGGTCCAGGACCTGCCCAGCTGCGACAGGAGGCGGGCCGGGAAGCGCAGTTCCGGGTTCTGCCACATGCGGTGCGTCAGCCGGTGGATCCAGATGGCATGGAGGCCGGAATAGGCGAAAAAGTTCTCAAAAGAACCTCGAGCCGCCGGGTCGTGGGACCGGGCGGCGTCGAGGTCTTCCTTCAGTCTTGCGAAAAAGCCCACAAAGTTCTTTCTACAGGAAACGGGCGGACAGCGGACTGATCAGCCGCGGATGTCGTCATAGAGCACGGTGGAGATGTAACGCTCACCGAAGTCGCACACTACGGCAACAATCAGCTTGCCCGCGTTTTCCGGCCGCTTGGCCAGCTCCAGGGCGGCCCAGACAATCGCGCCGGAGGAGATGCCGCCGAGGATGCCTTCCTTGATGCCCAGATCGCGGGCTACCCGGACCGAATCCTCAAGGGTGGCGTCGATGACCTCGTCGTAGATGTTGGTGTCGAGCAGTTCGGGGATGAAGTTGGCGCCCAGGCCCTGGATCTTGTGGGGGCCGGGGGCACCGCCGTTCAGGATGGGGGAGTCCTTGGGTTCCACGGCGACGATCTGGACGCCGGGCTTGCGCTCCTTCAGTACCTGTCCGACGCCGGTGATGGTTCCACCGGTGCCGATGCCCGCCACAAAGATGTCCACCGCGCCGTCAGTGTCGGCCCAGACCTCCTCGGCGGTGGTCCTGCGGTGCACCTCCGGGTTGGCCTCGTTGGCGAACTGCTGCGCCCAGATGGAGTTCTCGGTGTTGGCAACGATTTCCTGGGCCTTTTCCACGGCGCCGCGCATGCCCTCCGAACCGGGGGTCAGTACAATCTCGGCTCCGAATGCGCGCAGCATGACCCGGCGCTCCGTGGACATGGTCTCTGGCATGGTGAGGATGACCTTGTACCCGCGGGCAGCACCAACCATGGCCAGGGCGATGCCCGTGTTGCCGGAAGTACCTTCGACGATGGTGCCGCCGGGCTTCAGGGCACCGGACTTTTCCGCGGCGTCGATGATGGCCACACCGATGCGGTCTTTGACGCTGTTGGCCGGGTTGTAGAACTCCAGCTTTACGGCAACGGTGGCGTCCAGTCCCTCGCTGAGCCGGTTCAACCGAACCAGCGGGGTCCCGCCGACCAGCTGCGTTACATCGTCATAGATCCGTGCCATGTACATACGCCTATCTCTAAGGGGTGGATACTGAGGTCAGCCTAACGAGGCCGCGTAACGGTGGGCTAAGCGTTAAGCCATGCAGAGTAATATTTCCGGGCCTTGGCCAGCTTAGGGTTGATGATCACCTGGCAGTAACCCTGCTCTGGGTGCTTGGCGTAGTAATTCTGGTGGAATTCCTCCGCCACATGGAACCGCGGCAGCCGGCTGACCTCCGTGACAATGGGATGCGGCCATAATGCCTGGTTGCGGTCGATCGCCTCTTCGAAGAGGATCTTCTCCTCTGTGGTCTCGTAGAACATCGAGGAACGGTACTGGGTGCCGACGTCGTATCCCTGGCGGTTCAGCGTGGTGGGATCATGCAGGGCGAAGAACATGTCCAGGACCACCTCCGCGGGGATGATGTCTTCATCGAAGGTCACGGCCACAACTTCGGCGTGGCCGGTGGTCCCACTGCAGACAGAGTAGTAATCCGGGTGCGGATCGTGGCCGCCGGTGTAGCCGGACACCACGGAGGTGACGCCCTTGGTCCTCTGGTAGACGGCGTCCAGGCACCAGAAGCACCCTCCGCCCAGAACAAAAGTTTTCATGACCTCTTCAATGGTTGACGGCGCCGGAAGATTCCCGGCACCCCGGCCGGGTGCCGCAAACTGCGGCGCCGCGATGCCAATGGGGTAAAACTAAGACTATGGAACCTGTGGACACCGACGTTACCGGCCAGGCAGATCACGACGGCGACGCCTCTTCCGACACGCCGGCTGCGGCCGGTTCCGCGGACGCCCCCACATTGGCCGAACTGCTCCTTGCGGTTGAGGAACTGTGGCCGGAATCCCTGGCGGAGAACTGGGACGAGGTGGGGCTCGTGGCAGGCCACCCGTCCGCCCCGGTCACGAAGGTGATGTTCGCCGTCGATCCCACCCTGGAAGTCATTGAGGAAGCGGTTGAGTGGGGCGCGGAACTGCTCATCACCCACCACCCCCTGCTGTTGAAGGGCGTCACGTCCGTGGCCGCCACGTCGGCAAAAGGCAGGGCAGTCCACCGTCTTATCGAGTCGGGAACGGCACTGCTGACCGTGCACACCAACGGGGACTCCGCCGTCGGTGGTGTCTCCGACGTCCTGGCCGATGCCCTGGGTCTCCAGGACGTCGCCCCCCTGACCGTGGCGGCCAACGGGCTTCCGGAGGAGGGCATTGGGCGGGTGGGGGACCTCGCGGACGCCATGAGCCTGGGCGACTTCGCGGCCCGGGTCTTCGGAATCCTGCCCTCAGTGGCTGGCGGCGTGCGTGTTTCCGGCGACAAGGACGGGCTGGTCCGGCGCATCGCGGTCTGCGGTGGTGCCGGGGATTCGCTGTTCAACGAGGTACGTGCCAGCAACGCAGACGTCTACGTCACCGCTGACCTCCGCCACCACCCGGCGTCGGAAGCGCGGGAGGCCGCCGCCAACGGACGGCCGTACCTGGTGGACGTGTCGCACTTTGCGAGCGAATGGCTCTGGCTGCCTGCCGCGGCCGCGGCCCTGGGCAACGTCCTGGCCGACCAAGGCCATGACGTGGAGATCCTGGTCAGTACCACCAACAGCGATCCGTGGGACTTCATCCTCACTCCCGGCTAGAGTCTAGGAAGCGCCGGTTCGGTGCCCGGCCCAGGCCGGAAGGATCTAGCGGAGGTAAACGTGGCCAAGGCAGCACCGGCGGAACAGTTGAAGTTGCTCGAACTGCAGGGCCTTGACGCCAGGTTGAAGGGCCTCACCAACCGCCGCCGCACGCTCGAAAACGATCCCCGCATCAAGGACCTCGAGGCCGCCCTGTCCGTCGCCAACGGTGAACTGGGCGCGGCCAAGGTGGCCGTCCACGACGCCGAGGCTGCGCTGAAGCGGGCCGAGGCCGACGTCGAACAGGTTGCCTCCCGGATCCAGCGTGATGAAGCACGGCTCAACAGCGGCACCGGCCTGTCCAAGGACCTGGTGGCTCTGCAAAAGGACATTGCGTCGCTGAACAAGCGGCGCTCCGACCTTGAAGACGTGGAGCTGGAAGTCATGGAGCGGCTGGACTCGGTGCGGGAACGGCAGGCGGCGCAGCAGCAGATCGTCGATGACATCCAGGGGTCCTTTGGAACCATCAGGGCCGAACTCGATGCGGCCCTCGCCGACGTGGAAACCGAAGCGGCGGGGCTTCGTGCCCAGCGCGGCGACTTTGCCCAGGGCCTGGACGCGGGCCTGCTGGCAGTTTACGAAAAAACGCTCGCGAAGCGCGGGGTGGGTGCCGCGCGGCTCTTCCACGGCACCTCGGAAGCCTCTGGCATGAAGCTCAGCCCGGGCGACCTCGCCGAGATCAAGGCAGCTGCTGCCGACGACATCGTTTTCTGCCCCGACTCCGGGGCCATCCTGGTCCGTTCGGACGAGTGGTCCTAAACAGCCCACAGGCATCCTGCCGGGCCGTCAGCCCGGCAGGATGATGTTCAGGGCGTGCGGCTTGCGGGCGGTGCCCGGCACCAGCTCGGCCTCCCACCGTTCGCGGGCTGCCTTCAGAAGGTCCGACGGCGCCCCAGGGGCCTTTCCACGGCGCACCAGCAGGTGCCGCGCCAGTTCACCGCGGGTGTGCTTGGCGAAGTGGCTCACCACTTTCCGGACTCCTCCAGTCTCGGTGAAGACGTTGACCGTGACGGTCTGCTCCGCCGGCGGGGCCCACGCCGCCGCATAGGTGCTGGACCGGCAATCCACCAGTAAGTGTCCCCGGGCTGCGGCGCCCAGGGTATCGCCAAGCTGTGCCTTCCAGAACGGAGCCAGCCGCCCGACGTCGGGCAGGGCAGTTCCCATGGACAGCCGGTAGGCGGGAACGCTGTCGCCAAAGCGCAGGGCCCCCCACAGCGCCGAGATCACCAGGACGGACTCATCGGCCTTGCGGCGCTGCACCGGCGTCAGGGTGCGGTAGCCCAGGGCGTCGTACAGGACACCCGAGTAGATGCTGTGGGCAGGGGCCGCCGGCTCGGCGTGCAGCCGGGTATTGCGCTCGACGTCGTCCCGCAGCGATGCCCCTACGCCCAGCAGGGCGAGGGCATCCTGGTGTGCGCTGACGGTGCCAAGGGCCTCGAGGATCTTGGCGCGGTACGGGTTGAGCTCCGGGAAGCCCAGGGCGGTCCAGTCGACGGCGGGACCGCGGAGCGCGGGCGTCTTGCCTTCGGAAGGGGGAAGCAGAATCAGCACCGTCCGATCCTACCGGCGACAAAAGCGGCCGGTAGCGCCGGTACACTGGGAGCCGGATGGGACAGCCAGACGGCCGCGCGCCACGCAAGTGGCTCGAGGAACGTCCGGGCTCCGCAGGGCAGGGTGGTGGGTAACGCCCACTCGGGGTAACCCGCAGGCCAGTGCCACAGAAAACAGACCGCCTGCATTTCCGGCTCCGGCCGGGAAGGGCAGGTAAGGGTGAAACGGTGGTGTAAGAGACCACCAGCTTCCCGGGTGACCGGGAAGGCTAGGTAAACCCCACCCGGAGCAAGGCCAGACAGGACACGTTCGAGGGCTGCCCGCCCGAGTGTCCGGGTAGGCCGCTGGAGGGTGCCGGCAACGGTACTCGTAGATGGATGGCCGTCGCTCCCTCGCCGGCAACGGCAGGGGAGAACAGAACCCGGCGTATCGGCTGTCCCATCCATAAACCGCGTTTGACCACGGGCAATGCGTCGGGGATCCTGAACCGTGCCCGTAAATCCTGAAACTCGTCCCGCACCGGCAGCGGGCATTCCCGGCATCCGTTCCCAGGGCCTGGCGCTCGCCGGATTCCTGGCCCTCTCGGCGCTGGCCTGGCTGCTCTCCTCAGTCCCGATCATCCTCAACTCGGGCGGGTGGTACGCAGGCTCCGCGAAGGCGCCGTGGATGCCGCCGTCGTGGATGTTCCGCAGCACGTGGATGCTGCTGTACGCAGGCGTGGCCACCGCGGCGTGGCTGGTCTGGCGCAAAGGCTGCCTCGCCGGCGGCACCCGCTCCGGATACGTAGTCCAGTTGCTGCTCAACGCCGCCTGGCCCGTGACTTTCTTTGCCCTGTACCCCATGCTCGGGGCCGTGGCACTGTGGGCGGCCTTCGCAGTCATCTGTGCCCTGACCGCAACCCTCGCGTTCCTGATCCTGAGGTTCGGCCCGGTGGACGCCACCGCCGGCGGCCTGGTGCTGCCGTACTTCTCCTGGATGGTCTACTGCGCCAGCCTGAACCTGTACTCCGCCATCCACAACTGAGGCGCCCGTCACGGCGTCTTTCCCGGACCGGCCGCCATGTGAGTGATTTCACGCAGCCCGAGCGTGTTCCCTGGACTGTGCCAAATTAGAATGGATCCCGGACGCAGGAGTTCTACCGCCGAAAGTTGCGTCCGCAACCGGCGGTTTTTCTTTGCACGCGATCCAGGTGCCTGGGGGCCATCCCTGCAGGTGCCGGTGCCCCTGGACATCATCAGGTGGCCTACATCCGTGTACGAAGACGTACACGGCTGAACCGAGGAAGGTATTTCTGTGAGCCAGACGTCTGATTCTTGTCTTGATACGTGGATGGGCCGGGAGGCCCTCGCCGAGGCCATGATCCCCGTGATCGGCAGGCTGTACCGCGAAAACAACGTGGTGACCAGCATCCACGGCCGGAGCCTGATCAACAAGTCCACCATGAACATCCTCAAGGCGCACCGCTTTGCGCGCCGGATGAGCAAGGACGAACTGCTCCTGGAGGACACGGCGCCCCTGCTGAACACGCTGGCCGGACTCGAACTCGGTGCCGCCGCGATCGACATCGCCCGGCTGAACCAAAAATTCAAGGAAGAGGGCAACGGCGCCACCCTTGAGGAGTTCCTCCGTGCAGAACTCGCCGAGATCGTGGGCAAGCGGGGCGGCGATGACCGCACCAGCACCGACGTCGTACTCTACGGCTTTGGCCGGATCGGGCGCCTCCTGGCACGCCTCCTCATCGAAAAGGCCGGTGGTGGCCACGGACTGCGCCTGCGCGCCATCGTGGTGCGCCGCGGTTCGGACAATGACCTCTCCAAGCGTGCCAGCCTGCTGCGCCGCGACTCCGTCCACGGCTCCTTCGAGGGCACCATCCGCGTGGATGAGGCCGCCAACACCATTACGGCCAACGGCGTCCAGATCCAGGTCATCTACTCGAACGACCCCGCTACGATCGACTACACCGCTTACGGGATCAGCAACGCCCTGGTAGTGGACAACACCGGCCGCTGGCGCGACGCCGAAGGCCTGTCCCAGCACCTGCAGAGCAAGGGTGTGGCCCGCGTCCTGCTGACCGCACCGGGCAAGGGCGAGCTGAAGAACATCGTTCACGGCATCAACCACCGCGACATCACGGACTCCGACAAGATCGTGTCCGCGGCATCCTGCACCACCAATGCCATCACCCCGGTCCTGAAGGCCATCAACGACAAGTTCGGCGTGGTCCACGGCCACGTGGAAACCGTCCACTCCTTCACCAACGACCAGAACCTGATCGACAACTTCCACAAGGGCGACCGCCGCGGCCGTTCGGCAGCGCTGAACATGGTGATCACCGAAACCGGTGCCGCCAAGGCCGTGGCCAAGGCCCTGCCCGAACTCCTGGGCAAGCTCACCGGCAGCTCCATCCGCGTCCCCACCCCGGACGTTTCGCTGGCCATCCTGAACCTCACCCTCGAAAACGGCACCACCAAGGACGAGGTCAACAACTACCTGCGCGAGATGTCGCTGCACTCGGACCTGCGCAAGCAGGTCGACTACATCGATTCGCCCGAGGTTGTCTCCACCGACTTCGTGGGCTCGCGCCGCGCCGGCATCGTGGACGGCCTGGCCACGGTGTCCACGGACAAGAACCTTGTCCTCTACGTCTGGTACGACAACGAGTTCGGCTACAGCTGCCAGGTGGTCCGCGTCATGGAAGAGATGGCAGGCGTGAACCCGCCGTCCTTCCCCGCCAAGGAAAGCGCTGCCGCCCTGGCAGCCATCGCAGTCTAGTAACGGTCAGGTCTTTCCCGGCTGGTTCACTGGAATCAGCCGGGAAAGCGGACCACACTGGTGGCATGGACAACGAATCGACACTTCAGCACGAAACCACCCTCGAGCACGCACTGGACGTGGCCAAGGCCAACCATAAGGAAGCCGTGCGCCTGCTGGAACGGGCCAGGGAGGCCCACAAAACCGGTGACGTCACCGATGACCGGGTGCGCCAGCTCGAGAGCCTGCTGGCCGTGGCGGAAGAAGACCTTCGACGCGTCACCAGGGAACAATAACCCGGGGGAGTCCCCGGCGCTGTGACCCATCACTCCTCCTCAACAGTGTGGATATCAGCGGCCGGGCGTGCCCTTTGTCCTAGGCTCTTGGGGTGCCCGACTTTCCCTTCCCGGCGTCAGCCCCGTGACCATCAGCTGGTCTGCCTACCGCCGCGCACGCCGCCGTTCCCGGCAGGCCTGGGCGCTTCTCGCCACCGCCGCCGCAGCAATTCTCGTGGCCCTGGTCTGGTTCTTCACCACCGGCCAGTTCGCGGCAGCCGGACCCGCGGCAGAGGGGCCCACTGAGGCGCCGGTCTTCGACGCCGCCTGGATGAAACCGGTCCAGGAGCCCAACCCGGTGCCCCCGGGCAGCGCCGTGGCAGCCCTTGATGGCCTGGCCGTGAAAGGCAGGGCGCCCAACACCGGCTACAGCCGCGAGGCCTTCGGCCAGGCTTGGCTTGATGTCGACCGGAACGGCTGCGACACCCGCAACGACATCCTTCGCAGGGACTTGGCCGGCGTTGTGTTCTCCGAGGGGTCCGCCTGCAAAGTCACGGCCGGGCATTTCCAGGAACCCTACACGGGCCAGGACGTGGACTTCCAGCGCGGATCCGAGAGCAGCCGCGCCGTCCAGATCGACCATGTGGTGGCCCTGGGCGACGCCTGGCAAAAGGGAGCCCAGCGCCTCACGGCCAAGGACCGCCAGAGCCTGGCCAATGATCCGCTGAACCTCGTCGCAGCGGACGGCGCCGCCAACCAGCAAAAAAGCGCGGGTGACGCCGCTACCTGGCTGCCGAAGAACATGGCAATCCGCTGCCATTACGTTGCCCGGCAGATCTCCGTCAAGGCCGCGTACGGGCTGTGGGTGACGGCGGCAGAGAAAGACGCCATGCGGCGCGTCCTTGCCTCCTGCCCCCAGCAGCAGACCATTACCGCAGGCTGACCGGACGCCGCCGGGACAGGGTCAGTGGCCAAAGGGGTCCGGGTCCACCCCGGGCATCCAGGTCAGCCCCGGCACGCCCCAGCCGTTCTTCTTTGCCTGCTTCATGGCTTTGCGTGAATACCGGTCCATCAGCCGGTTGACATACAGCTTGCCGTCGAGGTGGTCGTATTCATGCTGGATGACCCTGGCGAACCAGCCCGTGGCCTCGAAGCGAACAGGTTCACCGAACCCGTCGAAGCCTTCCACGCGGGCCCATTCTGCCCGTTTGAGCGGATACTGTTCACCCGGGAAGGAAAGGCAGCCCTCTTCCTCCTCGTCGGGGTCGGGAGCAGCACCGGAGACTTTGGACAGTGTCAGGACGGGATTCACCAGGACGCCGGTCGGGGGAGCGTCGTCGTCGTTCGCATACTTGTAGACGAAGATCCGCTTGCCGACGCCGATCTGCGGGGCGGCGAGGCCCACTCCGTTGGCGGCGTCGTTGGTTTCGAACATGTCGGCAATCAGGGTGCGCAGTTCGTCGTCGAAAACTTCCACCTCGGCGGCGCGGCGGTGCAGCACAGGCTCGCCCCAGATGGTGATTGGCAGAACAGTCATATCAGTAGTCCTTCGGCTTCGCGGTGTCCCCCGGCTGCAGTGCATGTACCCGGTGGGGCACGAAAAAGGAGGCCGCACCGGATATCCGGTGCGGCCTCCTCTGTCGACGGCTGCATGTGCCGCCCCGTGAGGGTGAGCGACGGGGGTTGAACCCGCGACCTCCTGGACCACAACCAGGCGCTCTGCCAACTGAGCTACGCCCACCATGTGCCTCAAGGGGAATCCACCGGAGCGGCTCCCTGGAAACGCAACTCAAATAGCTTACCTGCTCGGAAGGGGTGCTTTGTCCACTTTCTGCGTTTTGGGGCAAAATTTCACGAAACGTGGCGCAGATTACTCTCCGGAGCCGCTTCCGGCGTCGGCGTTGGCGATTCCCCTGGCGATCTTCTGGGCGGTGGCGCTGTCGGGCCCGGGGGTGGGGACGAACACGGCTTCACGGTAGTACCGGAGCTCATCGATGGAATCCTTGATGTCTCCCAGTGCGCGGTGGCCGCCCTTTTTCGCCGGGGACTGGAAGTAGGCCCGGGCGTACCAGCGGCGCGAAAGTTCTTTGATGGTGCTGACGTCGATGACCCGGTAGTGGAGGTGCTCCACCACGGCGGGCATGTCGCGGGACAGGAACACGCGGTCGGTTCCTACCGAGTTCCCGCCCAGGGGTGCTTTGCGCGGGTCCGGTACCCAGGCGGAAATGTACTCCATGACCGCGGCCTCTGCTTCCGCCATCGTCTTGCCGTGCGGCAGTTCCGCCAGCAGCCCGGACCTGGTGTGCATGTCCCGGACGAAGTCGGACATCTGGGCCACGGCGGCATCGTCGGGTTTGATGACGACGTCAACGCCGTCGCCAAGGATGTTGAGCTCCGAGTCTGTGACCAGTGCTGCCACCTCGATCAGGGCGTCGTTCTTGATGTCCAGGCCGGTCATTTCGCAGTCGATCCAGACGATTCGTTCGTTAGATATAGGCACCGGACCAGCCTACCGTTACACTTCCGGGCACCCTGCCGATGCTAGGATTTCGGGTACGCGGCGGGTCGCCCTTCCGCCCTGAATCCTGTTCCGGCTGGCCTGCGCGGCCGCCGGGTGAACCGCGGAAAACGCATGAAGATTGGACGATCCTGAGATGACGGCGCCTGTGCCCGCAGCGGGGGAGATGGCGGCGGACGGCATTGCCGGAGCGGGCAGTGCCGAGGTGGACAATCCACGCTCACCCCTGCTTGCCGGTTTCCTGGGCTCCCTGTCCATGATGATCGGCTCGATTGGCGTGGGCTGGCTGGCTCCTGTCTCGGAGCTGCGCCGCATGCCTGTGTTCATCTGGATGCGGACCGAAGCCCCTGGAGTAGCGCTGTCCATTGTCCTGGTGGCCGTGGGCGGCATGCTCCTGGTGCGGGCCTGGCTGCGGCTGGGACAGAAAGTCCGCGTGTGGGGCGAACAGGCCCGGCGGGCAACCCTGGCCGCGGTGGTGGCGTGGGGACTTCCCATGATGTTCAGCGTGCCGCTGTTCAGCCGTGACGTGTATGCCTACATTGGCCAGGGGCGGCTGATGGTGGAGGGCTTCAACCCGTACGAAAACGGCATCTCCGCCCTGTCCAACTACTTCCAGCTGGGCGCGGACAAGATGTGGACCGAGGCCCCGGTTCCCTACGGCCAGCTGTTCCTGTGGATCGAGCAGTTCGTGGTGTGGGTTACCAACGTCCAGCCGGAGGCCTGCGTCATGCTTTTCCGGCTGGTGGCATTGGCGGGCGTGCTGCTCTGCGTCATCTATGTGCCCCGGCTCGCCGAACTGCACGGCGTGAACCCGCACCGGGCCCTCTGGCTCACGGCGGCCAACCCGCTTTTCCTGACAAACTTCATCGCCAGTGTCCACAACGACTCCCTGATGATCGGACTGGCGCTGGCGGGCCTGTACTACTCCGCGACCCGGCGCCAGGTCCGCGGCATCGTCCTGGTGACCCTGTCCATCGCGGTGAAGCCCATCACGATTGTCTTCCTGCCGTTCATTGGACTCCTCTGGGCAGGACGGAATGCGGGCTGGCTGCGGAAAGTGGCGTTTTGGGCGGCGACAGCGGGCCTGAGCCTGGCCCTGCTGACGGCAATGAGCATGGTCAACGGGTTCGGCTTCGGCTGGATCAACGGGCTTTCCGCGCCCGGCAGCATCTCCATCTGGTATGCTCCGGTGGGCCTGATCGGCATGGTGGTCGGGTCGCTGGCCGGCGCCTTCGGTTTTGATGGATCCGTTCCCGCAGGCTGGGTGTTCGACGCCGGGAAGCTGCTCGCCGTGGGCATCGCCGCCTGGCAGATCTTCCGGGGCGACTACGACCGCCTCATGCGCCGGCTCACCCTTGCCCTGGCCGCCGTGGTCCTGCTGGCCCCCATCATCCAGGCCTGGTACGTCGTCTGGCTCATCCCGCTCTTCGCTGTTACCGGTATCAGGAACGACTGGCAGGTCAAGGCCCTGTACTTCGTGGTGTCCTTCTTCATGATCTACGCCATTTCGGACCAGTTGGACGTTTTCCCGTACCTCCAGACCCAGGACCTCGGCTTCGCCCTCGCCCTGGCCCGCGTTGCCGCGGCGCTGACCGCCCTGCTCTTTGCCCTGTACCTGATCTTCTGGGACCCTGGCACCCGCAGGCTGTTCCGCAAGTCGCACGAGCCCGTCGTCGAACGTCCTGTGATCTAGCGGCCGCTACCGCTTCGGGGCCGCGGAACTGATCCTGCGCAGGGCCTCCCGGCGTGACAGCGGACTCATGGCATCCCGGTGCCTGGCGGCAAACGCCTCAACCCAGGCCGGCGCCCTCTTGGCGTACTCCCGGAGTGCCCAGCCGATGGCTTTCCGGATAAAAAACTCCGGATCCGCAAGGTTCGGCTCAATGACGGCGGCGAGCAGCTGGGTGTCCGTGGCTGTTCCCGCGCGAAGCTGCGACGTGATGGCAGCCCTCCGGATCCAGAGGTCCGGGTCCCGGCTCCACTGCCGAAGGAGGGTGGCCATTTCTTCAGGGTGCGCCTGCAGCAGGGCGCAGATCCGGCCGGACACGCCATCGGCAAAATCCCACCACGCACCCGTCCGGATCATCTCCTCATACACAGGAAGCATGTCCAGGTCGGCGGTCAGCAGCCGGTGTGCTGTCAGGTCGATGGCCGCGTACTTTTCCTCGCGGAACGTCGCGGTCCGCCACAGGTCCAGCACCGTGGCGCGGAGCTGCGCCGCGGAGGCAGGGGGATGCGTCCGCGCGGCGTCCGCGGTGATCCGCCGCACCTCGGGAACCCGGACTCCGAGTGAAGGGAGCCGAGACTTCATGTACGCCTTGGCTCCCGCGGCCCGTACGGGATCGGCCATTGCCCGGAGCGCGTCCCTGACGGAGTCGATGAGGTCCTGGTCGGCGGCCGTATCCATGGGGCAACTTTAGCCAGTGTGCAGGCACCTCGGTGCGGTAGGCTGGTGAGCGCTAACATACTACGACGCAGAGGGAACCATGCCCGGAACTGAAGTCCACCTCGCCCACGGACGCTACTCCGCCGTCGTCACCCTGCGCGGCGGGGCGCTTCGGGAACTGCGCCACGGGGACAGGGGCTTGGTGGTGGGCTTTGGCCCCGACGGACCCGTACCCGACTACCGCGGCGTCATCTGCGCGCCCTGGCCCAACCGCCTGGCGGACGGCACCTACTCCTATGCAGGCAAGTCCTATGCCGCTGCCGTTAACGAACCGGAACGCGGCGCTGCCCTGCACGGCCTGGCCATCCACAGGCCCTGGGAAGTGTTGGAAACGGCCGCGGACCGGGCGGTCCTGGGGTGCCGCATTCCGGCCGGCCCCGATTACCCCGCGGACCTGGAACTGGCAGTCACCTACTCCCTGTCCGAGGACGGACTCCGCGGCGAGGTGCGGGCGGTCAACGCCGGCACCGTGGCCGCGCCTTACGGGGCATGCCCCCATCCCTACCTGGTGGCTGGCCCGTCCCCGCTGGATGACTGGTCGCTGGAACTTCCGGCCGGCGCCTACCTGGAGGTGACCCCTGACCGGTTGCTGCCTGTGGGCATGCGGCAGGTGGCCGGGGACGCCTTTGACTTCCGGTCATCGCGGCGGCTGGGACCGGTGAAGATCGACCATGCGTTCACGGACATCGCGCGGGACGCAAGGGGCCTCGCCCGGGTGCGGGTACTGGACCCGTCAGGGACAGGCGTGGAACTGGAGTGGGGCACCGAATGGCCCTGGGTCCAGGTGCACACCGGCGACAAGCCCGTCGGATCGGACCGGCTGGGCCTGGCCGTTGAACCCATGACCTGCCCGCCGGATGCCCTGCGTTCAGGGACGGACCTGGTGCATCTGCAGCCGGGCCAGGCCCATTCGGCAAGCTGGACCATTCGGGCAGTGGACTAGCTTTGGCGGGGCGCGGCGGCTGCGGCGGGGGAGTCCGTCCACCCGGCACGCTGCAGCCAGGCCGCGCACAGCCCGGTCCACTGACCGGGGCCTGGCTGGTCTGCGGCAAGCCCCAGCCCGTGCCGTCCCTCCGGGAAGACATGCAGCTCCGCCGGGACGCCGGCGGCAAGGAGCGCCCGGGCGTAGTTCAGGCTGTTGCTCACCGGGACGGCATTGTCGTCGGCCGTATGCCAGAGGAATGCCGGCGGTGCCAGGGGCGTGACGTTCAGCTCCGGCGAGAGTGCCCTGAGAAGGTCCGACGGCGGCGCGTCGCCAAGGAGGTTCGCCACCGATCCCTGGTGGGCTTCGTGGGTCAGTGAAGCAACGGGGTAGCAAAGCACCGAAAGGTCGGGGACGGCTGCGCGCACGTCCAGTTCCGGGTTTCCAGTGGCAGCTGCCGTGCTCAGGGTGGCTGCCAGGTGGCCGCCGGCTGAGAAACCCAGGACGCCGATGCGCTCCGGGTCGACAGCCAGCCCATGCTGTCCATTCCTGATGTGGAGCATGGCTTCCTTTGCGTCTTCCAAGGGTGCCGGGTGCCGGTCAGGGGCAACCCTGTAGCGGAGCACGAACGCGTGGATGCCCAGCGATGCCAGCCATCCCGCCACGGGCTCCGCTTCGTGGTCGGCCTGCCGGGCATAACCTCCTCCGGGCAGGACCAGGATGGCGGGGCGGGAGCCGGCACCCTCCGGACGGGCCGGAACTGCGGTCAGCCCCCGCACCTCCATCAGGCGGCAGCTTCGGTGCTGCGCCGCAGCGTGACCTCGCCCGTGATGTCACCGGGTGAGGCGTCTTCCCCGGCGTCGCCGGCGGACCTCGGTCCGGTGGCCAGGGTGGCAAGCCGGCCGATGTCCTCCAGCGGCAGGCGGACCGTGGACAGGGCGGGCCGGAAGTCGCGGAGGGTTTCAATGTCGTCGAAACCGGCGATGGCTGCGTCACGGGGGATGCGGAGCCCTTCAGACCGCAGGGCCGCTGCCGCGCCGATGGCCATGACATCGTTGACGGCGAAAATACAGAGTTTTGCGGCTGTGTGCCCGTCCCCGGACCCGGCTGCCTTGATCCGCGCCGCAAGTTCAAGGCCCGCGTCATATCCTCCGGACCGGTTGAACGCGCTGCGGAGCACTTCTGCCGGACGGCGTCCGGCCTGGTCCAGTCCCTCCTGGAAACCACGGACGCGGTCATCGGAGGTCAGGAGGCCCTCCGGGCCGCCGACGATGACGAAGTCCCCGTCCCAGGTGCCCGCAAGCTCGGCGGCGAGCCGGCCGGCGAGCTCCCGGTTGGGGACTTTCACCACGTGGTACCCCTCCGGAGCCGTTGCGCCCACCACGGGGTGGCCCACCACCGCCACCTGGCCGCCGTTGCGGCAGTACCGGTCGAGTTCGGCCGCCAGCTCGGCGTTGCCGTCCTTGTCCTCGTCCCGGCACGAGCGGGAACCTGCGATCACAATCGAGTCCGCCCGGCGGGCAGCGAAGGCTGCCACTGCTTCCCTTTCTTCCGCGGGCCCGGCGCCGGTGGTGGCCAGCAGCACCATCCGGTGCTGCTCCCGCGCGGCTGCCTGCACGCCCCGGGCCACGGCCGCGAAGTAGGGGTCGGCGATGTCGTGGACAATCAGGCCGATGAGGCCGGAGCTGGACTTCGCCAGGCCCTGGGCCTGGGCGTTGGGGACGTAACCCAGCGACTCCGCCGCCTGCCTGACCCGTTCGGCGATGTCCTGGCCCGGCTTCCGGGCGGAACCGTTAAGCACGCGGGAGGCCGTGGCGGGGGAAACGCCGGCAAGGCGGGCCACCTCGGTAAGGGTACTTGCAGCCACAGCATCTCCTGGTCTAGGTACGGGCTCGAAGGCTAAGCACATTATGGCAGTTCAAACTACTTCCGGAAAGCGCTTGCCAACAGAAAAGGCGCGGTGCATCATGGAAGCAGTGGGAATGCGCTTTCCCAGTTGGCTTGAGTACATTGCTCACTCACCGTGGAGGACACATGGGCTTCGAAACAAAGACGATCCGCATCGCCATGAACGGCATCACCGGCCGGATGGGTTACCGCCAGCACCTGCTGCGTTCCATCCTGCCCATCCGCGACGCCGGCGGATTCACCCTCGAGGACGGCACCCGCGTCCAGGTTGAACCGATCCTCGTGGGGCGCAATGAGGCGAAAATCCGCGAGTTGGCAGAGAAGCACAAGGTGTCCGAGTGGACCACCGACCTGGACGCGGTGATCAACGACCCCACAGTGGACGTTGTCTTCGATGCCTCCATGACCAGCCTCCGCGCCGCCACCCTCAAGAAGGCCATGCTGGCCGGCAAGGACATCTTCACCGAGAAGCCCACGGCCGAAACCCTTGAAGAGGCCATCGAGCTTGCCCGCATCGGCAAGCAGGCAGGGGTGACGGCCGGTGTTGTCCACGACAAGCTCTACCTGCCCGGCCTGGTCAAGCTGCGGCGCCTGGTGGACGAGGGCTTCTTCGGCCGCATCCTTTCCATCCGCGGTGAGTTCGGCTATTGGGTCTTCGAGGGCGATATCCAGGCCGCCCAGCGCCCGTCCTGGAACTACCGCAAGGAAGACGGCGGCGGGATGACCACTGACATGTTCTGCCACTGGAACTACGTCCTGGAGGGAATCATCGGCAAGGTCAAGAGCGTCAATGCCAAAACCGCCACCCACATCCCCGCGCGGTGGGACGAGGCGGGCAAGGAATACAAGGCCACCGCCGATGACGCGTCCTACGGCATCTTCGAACTTGAGACGCCGGGCGGCGACGAAGTCGTCGGCCAGATCAACTCCTCCTGGGCGGTGCGCGTCTACCGCGACGAACTGGTGGAATTCCAGGTGGACGGAACCCACGGTTCCGCTGTGGCCGGCCTGAACAAGTGCGTCGCCCAGCAGCGGGCGCACACGCCCAAGCCCGTGTGGAACCCGGACCTGCCCGTCACCGAATCCTTCCGCGACCAGTGGCAGGAGGTTCCGGCCAATGCCGAGCTGGACAACGGCTTCAAGCTGCAGTGGGAGGAGTTCCTCCGCGACGTCGTGGCCGGCCGCGAACACCGCTTCGGCCTGCTCTCCGCCGCCCGCGGCGTGCAGCTCGCCGAGCTGGGCCTGCAGTCCAACGACGAACGCCGCACCATCGACATCCCGGAGATCACCGTCTAATGACTTCCCTCATCCTTCCCTCCTCCGACGGCGGCACCAGGGAGTACCGCCTGCAGGGCGGTGCCACCTGGGCCCGCCCCAGCGCACCACTGACAGCTCGGCGGGCTTACGCCGCGGCCCACGTCATTCCCGAAGTCCTGGCCGACAATACCCCCGGGGCCCCTGCCCGCCTCGACTGGGACGCCACCCTGGGTTACCGCCACGAGCTCTGGTCCTATGGCCTCGGCGTGGCCGATGCCATGGACACGGCCCAGCGGGGGATGGGCCTTGACTGGGCCGCCACCCAGCAGCTCATCAAGCGCACCGGCGTCGAAGCAGCCTCGGTGGTCGCCGCAAACAATCCGGCCACTGCCGGCAAGTCCGTCCGTGACCTGGTGTCCTGCGGTGCCGGCACGGACCAGCTGGACACTGACTCGCTTCCCACGGGGGAGGCGGGGGTCCGGGCCGTCCTTGAGGCCTACCGCGAGCAAATCGCCGTCGTCAGTGAGGCCGGACCCAAGGTGATCATCATGGCCTCCCGGGCGCTGGCCAAGGTGGCACGCGGACCGGAGGATTATCTGCAGGTTTACTCCACCCTGCTGCAGGAGGTGGATCAGCCCGTCATCCTGCACTGGTTGGGCACCATGTTCGATCCCGCCCTCGCCGGCTACTGGGGTTCGGACGATGTGCCCGCCGCCACCGAAACCTTCCTGGGCCTGATCAGGGACAACGCGGACAAGGTGGACGGCGTCAAGGTCTCGCTGCTGGACGCATCCCATGAGGTGGCCCTCCGTGCCGCCCTGCCCGATGGCGTGCGGCTCTATACCGGGGACGACTTCAACTACCCGGAACTCATTGACGGCGACGGCGGCCACCACTCCGACGCCCTGCTGGGGATCTTCGCTGCCATCTACCCCGCCGCCTCGGTGGCTCTGCAGAACTACGAGGCCGGCAACAATGCCAAGGCCCGGGAAATTCTGGACTCCACGCGCGAACTGGGCAAGCACATCTTCAGCGCCCCCACGTTCTACTACAAGACAGGAATCGCGTTCCTGTCCTGGCTCAACGGCAAGCAGCCGGGCTTCCAGATGGTGGGCGGCCTGCACTCGGGCCGCTCCGTATGCCACCTGTCCAGGACCTTCGAGCTGGCGGACCGGGCCGGCCTGCTGAAGGATCCGGCGCTGGCTGCCTTCCGGATGTCAGACTACCTGCGGATCAACGGGGTGGGAGTATGAGCGACTTCTCCCGGCTCTCCATCAACAGCGCCACCACCAAGAAGTGGACACTTGCCCAGGTGGTCGAAGGCTGCGTCAATGCAGGCATCCCCGCCATCGGCCCCTGGCGCGGCCGCGTCGAGGAAGCCGGCCTGGACAAGGCGGCCCGCCTGGTCAAGGATGCGGGACTGCGCGTGTCCTCCCTGTGCCGCGGCGGATTCCTGACAGCCGCCGACGCCGGGGGCCAGGCCGCCGCGCTCGCCGACAACCGTGCCGCCATCCTCGAAGCCGTGGCCCTGGACACCAGGGAGCTGTTCCTGGTGGTGGGCGGCCTGGCACCGGGGGAGAAGGACATCGTGGGCGCCCGGCAGCGCGTGGCTGACCGGCTCGCGGACCTGGTCCCGTTTGCGCGGGAGAACGGCGTCCGCCTGGTGCTGGAACCGCTGCACCCGATGTACGCCGCGGACCGCGCACTCATCTCCACCCTGGGGCAGGCCCTGGACCTCGCCGCGCCCTTCGACGCATCAGCAGTTGGCGTCGCCGTTGACACCTTCCACGTCTGGTGGGACCCGGAACTGAAGGCGCAGATCGATCGCGCCGGCCGGGAAAACCGCATTGCCTCCTACCAGGTGTGTGATTTCAACATGCCCATCGCTGCCGATCCGCTGCTCTCCCGCGGGTACATGGGCGACGGCGTCGTGGACTTCGCCACGATCGGCACCTGGGTGCGGGACGCCGGATACACCGGCGACATCGAGGTGGAAATTTTCAATCAGGAGATCTGGGACACGGACGGCACCGCCGTCCTGGCCACGGTCAAGGAGCGGTACGCGGAGCTTGTCCTGCCGTACGCCTGACCTGATCCAAGACCGCGGGCTCCTGCTGCGTCACGGCAGGAGCCTGCGCCCCACGCGCAGAAGACCCGGACCGGCGGTCCGGGTCTTCTGCGTATTGCTGCCTCAGGCGTAAAGCGAGGCGAACCGGCGGTACCTCGCCAGTACGCCGTCGTCGTCCTTTCCCACAGGAAGGTCGACGGCGTCTGCCGCCCACTCGGGGAAGCATCCGGTGAGTGCCGCCGCAGCCTGGCGGGCGGCGCCGTCGGCCACGTACTCGCCCGGCCGCGGCACCGCGACGCCCGCTCCCAGCAGGCTGGCAGCCACTTCCTGCACGGCTGCTGACTGGGCGCCCCCGCCCACCAGGAGGATCCGTCCGGCGGACACCCCCTGCTCCTGCAGGGCCGCCAGGCCGTCCGCCAGTGAACAGACAACACCCTCGACGGCGGCGCGCGCCAGGTTGGCGGCGGTGTAGTTCGCCCGGGTGATGCCGTGCAGGGAGCCGGTGGCGTCCGGCAGGTTGGGGGTCCTTTCCCCATCGAAGTAGGGGACCAGGGTAAGGCCGCCGGCACCGGGCGCGGCGGACAGCGCCAGCCGGTTGAACTCCGCCAGGTCCACGTCCAGCAGGGCGGCGGTGGCATCGAAGATGCGGGTGGCGTTCAAGGTGCACACCAGCGGCAGGTAATGCCCGGCGGCGTCGGCGAACCCGGCCACCAGCCCCGAGTCATCTGCCGCCGGCGAATCGGAAACCGCAAACACGGTTCCGGACGTGCCCAGCGACATCACAACGTCGCCCAGGCGGGCACCTGCTCCCAGGGCGGCTGCCGCATTGTCCCCGGCGCCTGCGGACAGCAGGGCACCTGCCGGCGTTTTTCCGGCCGCCTCCAGTGGGCCCAGGACCCGCGGAAGGACCGGGACGTGGCCCAGTGCGGCGGAAAGGACATCGGGAAGGTAGCGGTCCTCCGCCGTCGAGTAATACCCGGTGCCGGACGCGTCCGAACGGTCGGTGGCCAGTGCCGCCAGTCCTTCCCTGCCACTGCCCGGCCCGTGGCCCGCGAGCCGCCAGGTGAGCCAGTCATGCGGCAGGCACACTGCAGCCACCTTGGCGGCATTCTCCGGCTCGTTCTCCGCGAGCCAGCGCAGCTTGGTCACCGTCAGGGACGCGACGGGAACGGTCCCCGTCGCGCGGGCCCAATACGCGGCGCCGGCGGCAGGGTCCCCGCCGCCGGCATCTGCGATGAGTTCCGTGGCTGCGCCGGCGCTGCGGGTATCGTTCCACAGCAGTGCGGGCCGGACCACCGTCCCGTCCGCGTCCAGGCAGACCATCCCGTGCTGCTGGCCGCCGACGGAGATGGCGGCCACGTCATTCAGGCCACCGGCATCCGCGGCGGCCTTGAGCAGCGCTGTCCACCAGTGGTCGGGGTGGACCTCGGTGCCCTCCGGGTGCGGGGCACGGCCCTCGCGGACCAATGCCCCGGTATCCGCATCGCGGATGACCACCTTGCATGACTGGGTGGAGCTGTCGATGCCTGCGACAAGCACCATGGCCTAGCGGGCGCCCAGGAGGTGTTCGATGGCGAGCTGGTTGAGGCGGACGAAGGCGAAGGAGCGCTCGGCGGCCTTGTCGGCGTCGAAGTCCTCGAAGGCTGCGGCGTCTGCCAGCAGGTCGGCGGTCGTTTCGCCGGCACTGAGGGTGGGCTCGCCGAGTTCGAAGACGCCGGAGGTCTTGAGTGCTTCCTGGACCTGCGGGTCAGCGCGGAACGCCAGTGCCCGTTCCTTCAGCAGCAGGTACATGGCCATGTTCGCCTTCGCGGACTCCCACACGCCGTCGTAGCCGTCGGTGCGGGAGGGCTTGTAGTCGAAGTGGCGCGGGCCGTCGTACTTCGGGCCGCCGCCCGGGAAGCCGTTCTCCAGCAGGTCGACCGTGAAGAAGGCACTCGTGAGGTCGCCGTGGCCGAAGACGAGGTCCTGGTCGTACTTGATACCGCGCTGGCCGTTCAGGTCGATGTGGAAGAGCTTGCCTGCCCAGAGGGCCTGCGCAATGCCGTGGGTGAAGTTCAGCCCAGCCATCTGCTCGTGCCCGGTCTCGGGGTTCAGCCCAACAATGTCGCCGTGTTCCAGCTGGGCAATGAAGGCCAGGCCATGGCCGACCGTGGGCAGGAAGATGTCGCCGCGCGGCTCGTTCGGCTTGGGCTCGAGGGCGATCCGCAGGTTGTAGCCCTTCTCCTTGATGTAGCCGGCAGCCGTGTCAACGCCTTCCTTCATGCGGTCCAGGGCGGCTGCCAGGTCCTTGGAGCCGTCGTACTCGCTGCCTTCCCGGCCACCCCACATGACGAACGTTTCGGCGCCGAGCTCTGCGGCGAGGTCGATGTTGCGCAGGACCTTGGAGAGGGCAAAGCGGCGGATGGAACGGTCGTTGGAGGTGAAGCCGCCGTCCTTGAAGACCGGGTGGCTGAACAGGTTGGTGGTCACCATCGGGACCTTCAGCCCGGTCTCTGCCAGGGCCGCCCGGAAGTTCTTCAGGATCAGCTCCCGCTCCGAAGCGGAGGCATCGAACGGGACCAGGTCGTTGTCGTGGAACGTCAGGCCATAGGCGCCCAGTTCGGCCAGGCGGTGTACGGCCTCCACCGGATCCAGGGCGGACCGGGTGGCCACGCCGAACGGGTCGGCGCCGGTCCAGCCGACGGTCCAGAGACCGAAGGTGAACTTGTCTGCGGGGGTGGGGGTAAGCGTCATGATGCGTCCTTGCGATCGGGTGCCTGCGGGATTGCGAGGCTTTAGTTCATTGCCTGAACTATATTGACGGACGTATGGTGGGGTCAATAGTCCGGCAGGCATGCCGCCGGAAATTTGGCGGAAGCGCCCGACCGAGGAGCTGTGTGATGGTGATGCCGGCGCCGGCAGTGCCCGGACCCGCAGGGGCGGCCCCCGGAAACGTGGGGGATGTGCGCCGCAGCAACCTGGCGCTGGTCCTGGGGGCGATTGCCGAGTTCCCGACCGGCACCCATCCCAGCCGCGCGCAGGTGGCCGGTGCCACCGGATTGACCAAGGCATCTGTGTCGAGCCTGGTGCTGGACCTCCTGGATGCCGGGATCATCCGTGAAATCGGCCTGAACCCGCAGGGCCGGGGGCGGCCGGGGGTTGGGCTGGAACTCAGCCCTGCCTGTGCGGTCATAGGAATGGAGGTCAACGTGGACTACATTTCTGCAGCCGTGGTGGGCCTTGCCGGAACGGTGCTGCTCCGCGAGGTACAGGAACGTGACAACCGGAACAGCCCGGACAAGCCGGTCCTCGCCGCGCTCGCCGTCCTCGCCGCAAGGTTGCGGAGTGCCGCCGGAGAACGGGGAGTCGAGGTCCTGGGAGGTGGGCTGGCGGTGCCTGGACTGGTGGACCCGGCCGCCGCGCGGGTGCTGGCCGCTCCCAACCTGGGCTGGATCGATGTGGACCTCGACCTCGACGCCCTGTTGCCCGAAGCCGCACTGGGAGTTGCTTTGTTCAACGAGGCCGATGCCGCAGCCCTGGCTGAACTGCGGCACCGCCCGGACGGGGCATCAAACTTCCTCTTCGTCTCCGGCGAGGTGGGCGTGGGCGGCGGGATCGTCATTGGTTCTGAGCTGTTTACCGGGCCTGGCGGCCACGCCGGCGAAGTGGGGCACATCGTGGTGGACCCGGACGGCGGCCGCTGTTCGTGCGGAGGCACCGGTTGCCTTGAGACGGCAGCGGGACAGGACGCCATTCTCTCCGCTGCCGGCCTGGCAGCTGAGGGGGGCTCCCGCTCGGCCGCCACGGCCGCACTCCTGCAGGCGCTGGAGGCCGGGGAGCCCGGGGCGGTAGCCGCCGTTGAACATGCCGGCCGTTGCCTGGGCATCGCACTCGCATCGACAGCCCGGGTGGTCGACATCGATTCGGTGGTCCTCGGTGGCCACTTTGCGGTCCTGGAACCCTGGCTGCGGGAACCCTTGCTGAAGAGTGTCCAGACATACGCGCCGGGCAAGTATGCGCCGGAGGACATCACGATGTCCGCAGTGGGGGAGTCTGGCGCCCTGCTCGGCGCCGCCGGCAGTGTGATCCGGAACCTTGTGGAAGCCCCGCACCGGCTGAGCGCCTAGCAGCAGATGCACGATGCCCCGGTCCGAAGACCGGGGCATCAGCCACCAAGGTGCCCCAGGAGGGAATCGAACCCCCGACCGGCGGATTAGAAGGCCGCTGCTCTATCCCCTGAGCTACTGAGGCATCAGCTTCCGGCCTGCAGGCCGGCGCCTCAAAAAGTTTACATTGCCCCGGATGCCGGCGGCGTCATCCGGCCTTCACTGTTCCTCCCCACGTGGCGGGTTTGGGCCAGTTGTCCACATACGGGAACCCGCGCCTCCTGCCCTACGGCGTCCCGGGGCGATGCTGGTGATGCCTGCTTCAGGCGCCACCATCCAGACAGGACGTAGACATGAGCGAAACGATTACCATCCGGGGCTTCGTAGCCACCGAGATCACGAGTTCCACCACGCCGGGGGGAGTGGCAACAGCCTCCTTCCGGCTTGGTTCCACCGTGCGCCGCTTTGACCGGGAATCCAAAACCTGGGGCGACGGGCACACCAACTGGTTCACCGTGCAGGGCTACCGCAACCTGGCCGGGACCCTCGGCTGCAGTATCCGGAAGGGCCAGCCGGTCATCGTCGTGGGCAAGCTGAAGATCCACACCTGGGAAAAGGAAGGCCGGGTGTACCACTCCACCATCATCGATGCCGACGCCGTGGGGCATGACCTTGCCTTCGGTTCGGCAAACTTCATCCGGACCTCTTCCAGGCCTGCGCTTTCCCTCGTGGAGCAGCCCCAGTCCCCGGAGGATGCCCCTGCGGTGGACCCGGACCTTGACGAACCGGAGGACCGCGAGGACGCGCATCCCGAAGAGCACGGCCCCGCGGCGGTGGTCATCGAGGACAACGACGGCGGACTCTCTTCCCTTGACCTGGAAACCGGGGAACTCGCCGAAGTCTAGGAACACGCATCAGCGATCAACCAGGCCCGTTCAGTCCCGGGCGGACGGATTGGCAGCACCCCCGGCCGCCGTCCGTCCGCCCGCCAACACATGCTGCCCCGGCCTTTACCGTTGGATGCCTGCGGCCGGTCGCGGCGGCCGCAGGCATCGTCGTCATGGAACAATGACAGCATGCGTCCCACCCCTTACCGCCGGCAGATTAACCGGGCCGGTGCAGCGCTGACTTGCGCCGCCCTGGCCGCTCTCTTGTCAGGGTGTGCCGCAGGTCCCGCCGCAAACACCCCTTTGGTTGGCGGCAACGGCGAGGGATCATCGACGCCGGCGGCGGCAGCACCCGCCGCCGGGGGAGCGTCGGCCCAGCCGTCGGGTTCAGCCCGTCAGGGCAGTTCCCCCGACGGGGAAGCGATGGCGAATACCTCCGGCGGTGCATCGTCCGCCGCAGCTGCAGCAGCCGCTGCAGCCACCGAAAACGTCAAGCGGACAGTCACCGATACCTTGGCGAAACTCGCAACAGGGACGCCAAAACCGGCGACGGCCCAGGTGAGCGACGCGTTGACCGGGGCGGGCATCGCGCCGACAGTGCTTCAGGTCTCGCAGAGCCGGACGCCCACCGGACTGGAGGCGGATGCCATCGAGGCTGCGGTGCTGCAGGGCAAGGACTGCGTCATCGGCCAGGTGCGCGAAGGTGCCGTGACCGTTACGGTCCTCCCGGTCCTGGCCAGTGGCAAGTGCTTCGTGGGCTCCTGATCCCGCTGCAATTCAGGCCGCAAATGTGAGATCTGCCCGCCAACCCACTAGATTTGAGACCATGGCGGAATTTATCTACACAATGACCAAGGCCCGCAAGGCCGTTGGCGAAAAACTCATTCTTGATGACGTAAGCATGTCCTTCTTCCCGGGCGCCAAGATTGGTGTTGTGGGCCCAAACGGTGCCGGTAAGTCCACCATCCTCAAGATCATGGCCGGGCTGGACACGCCCTCCAACGGTGAGGCCAGGCTCAGCCCCGGCTACAGCGTCGGAATCCTGCTCCAGGAACCACCCCTCAACGAGGAAAAGACCGTCCTGGGCAACGTCCAGGAGGGTGTGGGCGAAATCTACGGCAAGATCCAGCGCTTCAACGAGATCTCCGAGGAAATGGCCAGCCCCGACGCTGACTACGACACCCTCCTCGAGGAAATGGGCAAGCTGCAGGAAGCCATCGACGCCGCCGACGCCTGGGACCTCGATTCCCAGCTGGAGCAGGCCATGGACGCCCTCCGCTGCCCGCCGGCCGACGCCGATGTCACCAACCTTTCCGGTGGTGAACGCCGCCGCGTGGCACTTTGCAAGCTCCTCCTGCAGAAGCCGGACCTGCTGCTTCTCGACGAGCCCACCAACCACCTGGACGCCGAGAGTGTCCTGTGGCTCGAGCAGCACCTGTCCAGCTACCCCGGCGCCGTCCTCGCCGTCACCCACGACCGGTACTTCCTGGACCACGTGGCGGAATGGATCGCCGAAGTGGACCGCGGCCACCTGTACCCGTACGAAGGCAACTACTCCACCTACCTGGAGAAGAAGCGTGCCCGCCTCGAGATCCAGGGCAAGAAGGATGCCAAGCAGGCCAAGCGCCTCGCCGAGGAACTCGAGTGGGTCCGCTCCAACGCCAAGGGCCGGCAGACCAAGTCGAAGGCCCGCCTGGCCCGCTACGAGGAAATGGCCGCGGAAGCGGACCGCACCCGCAAGCTTGACTTCGAGGAAATCCAGATCCCGCCGGGACCGCGCCTTGGCGGGCTTGTTCTGGAGGCAAAGAACCTCCAGAAGGGCTTCGAGGACCGCGTACTGATCGACGGGCTGTCCTTCAGCCTGCCGCGCAACGGCATCGTCGGCGTCATCGGTCCCAACGGTGTGGGCAAGTCCACCCTCTTCAAGACCATCGTGGGCCTGGAACCGCTCGACGGCGGCGAGCTGAAGATCGGTGACTCCGTCAAGATCTCCTACGCCGACCAGAGCCGCGGCGGCATCGACCCCAACAAGACCCTGTGGGAGGTCGTTTCCGACGGACTCGACTTCATCCAGGTAGGCAACGTGGAGATGCCGTCCCGCGCCTACGTGGCCGCCTTCGGGTTCAAGGGCCCGGACCAGCAGAAGAAGGCAGGTGTGCTCTCCGGCGGTGAGCGCAACCGCCTGAACCTGGCCCTGACCCTCAAGCAGGGCGGAAACCTGCTGCTCCTCGACGAACCCACCAACGACCTCGACGTCGAAACCCTCAGCAGCCTGGAAAACGCGCTGCTTGAGTTCCCCGGCTGCGCCGTGGTGGTCTCGCACGACCGGTGGTTCCTGGACCGGGTGGCCACCCACATCCTGGCCTACGAGGGTGACGACGAGAACCCCTCCAAGTGGTACTGGTTCGAAGGAAACTTCGAGTCCTACGAGGAGAACAAGGTGGAGCGCCTGGGCCCTGACGCTGCCAAGCCGCACCGCGTCACCCACCGGCGCCTGACCCGCGACTAACAGTGCGGAGCCCGGCCCGGATCCGGCGCAGCACAACGAAGGCCGGCACCCGAAGGAATTCGAGGGTGCCGGCCTTCTGCGTGCCTGGTTTCTGGGCGTGCTTGGTACTTTATGGTGCCTGGGACGTCAGGCGCCCGCGGGATCGGTGGGAATGCGCACCATCCCCTCCTGCGCCACCGTGGCGACGTGCTGGCCCCCGCGGTTGAAGATCTTGCCCGTTGCCAGGCCGCGTGCCCCGTGGGCGCTGGGGGATTCCTGGACGTAGAGCAGCCACTCATCAACCCGTGCCGGCCGGTGCCACCACATGGCGTGGTCCAGGCTGGCGACGTTCATTCCCGGCGTGATCCAGCTCAGTCCGTGCCGCCGGAGGATGGATTCGAGCAGCGTGTAGTCGCTGGCGTACGCCAGGGCGGCGCGGTGCAGGTTGGCGTCATCAGGCATCGGCCCGAACGTCTTCATCCACACGGCGTTGCTGGCCTCCCGCGGACCGGACGCCGAAACATAGAGGGCAGGGTTGACGTGCCGGATGTCGAAGGGCCGCTCGTACGCCCAGTGGCGTGCCACCGGATGGTCGAACCGGCCCAACAGGTCCGCCGTGCTGGGCAGGGATTCGGGGTCCGGGATTCCGGCCGGCATTTCCGAGGAGTGTTCGATGCCTTCGTCGTCGCCCTGGAAGGAGGCAATCATGGACAGGATGGGCACGCCGTCCTGGTAGGCGTGGACGCGCCGGGCGGAAAACGACCGGCCGTCGCGCAGCCGCTGCACCCCGAAGGTAATGGGTTTGTTGGCGTCGCCGGGCCGCAGGAAGTAGCCGTGCATGGAATGGACGAACCGTTCGGGGTCAACTGTCCGGATTGAGGCCACGAGTGACTGCGCCAGCACCTGGCCGCCGAACACCCTGTGGTGGGGCTGCTGCTGTGACGGGCCAAGGAAAATATCCTCATCCGTCCGGGCGCCCTCAAGCTCACCAAGGTCCAGCAGTTCGATCAGCGATGAGGTGGGGTCGCCGCTGGGCGGGGCCAGCAGTCCGGCTTCGGCTTCAGTCATGGTCCGACTCTAGACGGCGCCCCGCAAACCACTCAACCGGAGTGCAGCCGGTAGTGTTCTAGGTGTGTCTGAACTACTCACTTCGTCCTTCCGTTTCGCCGACCCACGCGATCTGGCCGACCTGAAGACCTTCGCCACCCGGGCCAAAGCCATAGACGACGGCGCCATCCGCCTGCAGGCCGCCGGCTCCGTCCTGGCCGCCTACGTGTGCGTCCTGCGGCCCCGGCTCCTGGGCGAAGCGACCCCCACCATCCTGGGCCTGCGCACCATGGCACTGGCGGAACCCTCCGGAACGGATGTCACCGTTGCGTTGTCCTCCGTCCTGGACCGGCTGGCACGGGCAGGAGAGGGCGACGTCGAATTGCCGGTTCCGCCTACCACCGTCACCGAGTCCTGGACCGGGGTAGGCGCCCCCCGGGGCGGTTGGGAGCTGTTGGGGTCCGTCAGCGACGCCAGGCTGCGTGCGGCAGCCGAGGCGGGGATCGCCGAGGTAGCGGGCATCGTGCCGGACAAGCCGGGTGCGCTGATCGTCAATAACGCCCGGGCCGCGGTTTGGGGACGGGAACTGGACGACGCAGGGCTGCCCGCAGGGGCGGCTTTCGCCGCCTTTGCGCTGGGGTTCCTGGGGGACGGGGACCAGAAGCTTTACCGGGCCGGCCGCTGGTTCCGGCTTACCGGACCCCGCGGCCACGTCCTGGCGCGGACCGGCAGCGGCCTGCTCTAGGCGCGGACCGCAGGGCGGCTGCCGGACAGAGCCTGCCGGACAGAGCCTGCTGGATTGGGCTCAGGAACCGGAAGGGCTGTTCACCATGGTCAGCGCCGCCCGCTCCATGTAGTCCCACAGCGTCCCCTCGTAAAGCGGCGGAAGCTCCAGCGCATCCACGGCGGTGCGCATATGGAACAGCCACCGGTCCTTTGCCTCCGGCGTGACCTTGAAAGGCATGTGCCGCATGCGCAGGCGCGGGTGGCCGCGCTCCTCGCCGTACGTTGTGGGACCGCCCCAGTACTGCTCAAGGAACATCAGGAACCGGCGTTTCGCCGGGGCCAGGTCCTCTTCCGGATACATGGGCCGCAGCAGCGGATCGGTGGCCACTCCGTCGTAAAAGACGTCAATGAGCTTCACGAAGGTGTCGTGGCCGCCCACGGCGTCATAGAAACTGTCGGTGTAGTCCGGCTTACTGAACGGATCGTTCTGCATCAACTGGGGCCGCTGCCCCGGGCCCGGCTCAATGGGAAGCGACATGCTAGTCCCCGGCTTTCTGGTCAGTCTTCTTGGTCTCAACGTGCGCCGAGCCCTGGTCGGTGGTGCCGTCGTCGGACTCGTGCAGCGGAACGTAGCGTCCCTGGGACCTGTTGCCCACGCGCAGGATCTCGCCGTTGCGCAGATACCAGATCGCGCCGTCGTCAGAGCGGACCCGGGTGATCCGCAGCCCCATGGACTCCACGACCCCCACCACTTCGCTGGTTTCGATGACGTCGCCGATTCCGTACTGGTCCTCAATGGTAATGAAGATCCCCGCCAGGAAGTCGCGGATCAGCTGCTGGGCGCCGAAGCCGATGGCCACACCGAGGATACCCACGCTGGTCAGCAGCGGGGCAATGTTGATGTCCAGGTTCTGCAGCACGTACATGCCGGTAATGATCACCACCAGCACGCCCACCACGCTGTTGAGCAGCGAGCCGATGGTTTCGGCACGCTGGACGCGGCGTTCGTGATCGAGTGCCCGGAAGGCCGGGGCCGCCCACCTGAACGTTGGCTTCTTGAAGAAATTGCTGCCCGACGCCACCCGCTTGGTGATGCGGGAAATGATGAACGTGGCCACGAGCCAGACGGCAACGCCGACGCCGAGGCTGATCACGATGCCGGGCAGGCTCACGCCGCTCGGCTGGGTGGGTGCTGGGGGAATGATGGACAACATGCTGACCATGGGTGGAAATAGCTCCTTGGGATATTGCTCTGTTCTCTTTCAACCCTAGCGCCGTAGCGTGGACCAATGCGCATCCTCATCCTTGGCGGAACTGCCTTCCTCTCCAGGACAATCGCGGCCCAGGCAGTGGCCGCCGGCCACGCTGCCACCTGCCTGGCGCGGGGTACTGCGGCGGAGCCCCCTCGGGGCGCCGCCTGGGTCAAAGCCGACCGTTCAAGCGGTGCCGGTGCCTACGCCGGGCTGACGGGCGAATGGGACGCGGTGGTCGAGGTCGCGCGGGATCCCAAACCTGCGCGGGAGGCCCTCGCATCCCTGGCCGGCAGGGCCTGGCACTGGACCTTTGTTTCGAGCACCTCAGCCTACGCAGAGCACTCCACACCGGGCGCGGCGGAGGACGCACCGCTGCTGCCGCCCTTGCCCGCAGGGGCTCCCTTCAGTCCGGAAAACTACGGCGAGTCCAAGGCAGCCATCGAGGAGACCACCCTGGAGGCCACGAACGGCGCGGCCCACCTGTGCCGCGCCGGCCTGGTCAGCGGCCCCGGGGACCCCACCGACCGGTACGGCTACTGGCCGGGCCGTTTCGACCGGAACCCGGTACCGGTGCTGCTCCCGGACATCGGGCACCAGCCCACCCAGGTCATCGATGTCCGGGACCTGGCGGCCTGGATCCTGCGCGCAGCAGAACAGGGAACCACCGGCCCGCTGAACGCAGTGGGTGAGCCGGTGTCCTTTGCCGACCTCCTGGCTGCCTGCCGCGACGGGTCAGCGGCCAACGCCACCACCATCACTGCCAAGGAAGACTGGCTGGTGGAGCAGGGCGTCAACTATTGGTCCGGGCCTGATTCCCTTCCGCTCTGGCTGCCGCCCGGCCATGAGGGCTTCATGGCCCGCAGCAACCAGGCAGCCAAAGCGGCGGGGATGGTGCTGCGGCCCTGGCAGGAAACCCTGGCCGGCACCCTGGCCGATGAACGCGCCAGGGGACTGGACCGGCCCCGGCAAGCCGGCCTGCAACCCGGCACGGAGCAACGGCTCGTCAAGCTGCTCCAGGGCGGGAAAGGCTAGGCGGCCACCGTCACCGGCTGGTGCTCCACGGGGAAGTTCACGCTCCGGGCAATAAAGCAGACCTGGTTGGCCTCGTGGTGCAGCGAGGCCGCCAGATCCGCCTGCGCCGCGTCGGCCACTGTCACGTGCGGGTTCAGGACCACCCGCTCGAACTGTCCGCTGCCATCCCGGTTCAGCCGCATCAGCCCGGTGGCCTCGTCCCGGTAGTGAGTGACCACCACGCCGTGCTTCACCGCCACGTGCAGGTAGGACAGCATGTGGCACTGCGCCAGCGCAGCCAGGAGGAGTTGTTCGGGGTTGTAGCGTTCGCGGTCGCCGTGGAAGGTGGGGTCCGCCGAGCCCTTCAGGACCGGCAAGCCGGGGATGGCGACGTCGTGGTCGCGGGAGTAACCCCGGTAGGACGAGGTGCCCACCCCCAGGTTGCCGGTCCACTGGACCGTCAGCTCGTACCGGTGTTCGTGGACGTTCACTCCGGACCGCCAGCCGGCAGGACATCGGCGGCACGGGCGCGCAGGGCGCGGGCGACGCCGTCACGGTTTTCCAGCATCATCCGCCGCAGCGCCGCGCTTTCCGCCGGCAATGACGCCAGGAAACTGTCCGTCCGGTCAATGGTGGCCTGCGTGGTGAGCAGGGCCGGGTAGAGCCCGACGACGATTTGCTGGGCGAGTGCGTGGGTGCGGGTTGCCACGATGCCCGGCACGGCCGCGAAATACTTTTCGGAGTACGGCTCCAGGAGGGATCGGTCCAGCACCCGCATGAAACCGGCCACCGCGGAGCCCTGCAGCGCGTTGGACAGCTCTCCCTTGACCACAATGGCTTCCCAGGCCGCAGCCTTGGCTTCGGGGGTGGGGATGGCTGCCTTGGCCAGGGCGGCTGCGTTCTGGCCGCTGGAGGTGTTGTCCCGCTCCAGCTCGGTGTCGATGCCGTCCTGCCCCATCCGGCCACCGGCCACCAGCGAAGCCACCAGCTCCCAGCGGAGGTCCTGGTCCACGGCAAGGCCGTCGAGGACCACGGACCCGTCCAGCAGGCCGGACACCCTGTCCAGCTGGGACGCGCTGCGGGCCAGCAGCGCGAAGGACTTGATGAACTGCAACTGGCCGTCGGAGCCGCCGGGGACGGCCGAAGCCAAATCCCACAACCGGTCCACGGCCGCAATGGTGGTGGCTTCGCGGTGTTCCTCGGCCACATAGAAGTTAAGCGTGGTGGCCAGCTGCCGGAGCTGGACCAGGATCACCGAGGAATCAGTTTCCGCGGCCACGTTGGCCAGGATCAGCTCCACGTACTTCCGGGCAGGCGTCTCGCCGTCCCGGGCAGCATCCCACGCGGAGTTCCAGACAAGGGTCCGCGGCAGGCTTTCGGCGAAGTCCTTCAGGTGTGCCGTGGCGGTGGCCAGGGACGCCGGATCCAGGCGCACCTTGGCGTAGGCCAGGTCGTCGTCGTTTATGAGGATCAGGTCCGGCCGGGCCAGGCCGGCCAGCGCCGGGACCTCGGTACGTTCGCCGTCGACATCAAGCTCCTCGCGGTGCACCCGGGTGAGCTTGCCGGCGTCGTCCAGGTTGTAGAAGCCCACGGCGAGCCGGTGCGGGCGGATGGTGGGCCACTCCGGAACCGCGGACTGCAGGATGGCAAAAGACCGCAGCTTTCCGGCGGAGTCGACGTCCAGCTCGGGAGCCAGCGTGTTAACGCCGGCGGTCTCCAGCCACTGCCGGCCCCAGTGGTCCAGGTCGCGGCCGCTTGCCTTCTCCAGCTCAACCAGCAGGTCCTGCAGCTCGGTGTTGTGCCAGGAGTGCTTGGCGAAGTACTCCCGGACGCCGGCCATGAACTGTTCGGGTCCAACCCAGGCCACCAGCTGCCGCAGCACCGAGGCGCCCTTGGCGTAGGTGATGCCGTCGAAGTTGACCTCCACGTCCTGGAGGTCGTTGATCTCGGCAAAGATCGGGTGTGTGGTGGGCAGCTGGTCCTGGCGGTACGCCCAGGACTTTTCCACGGAGGCGAACGTGGTCCAGGCGCTGGTGAAGGACGTGGCCTCCACCGCTGCCAGGTGGGACATGTACTCGGCGAAGGACTCGTTGAGCCACAGGTCGTTCCACCAGCGCATGGTCACCAGGTCGCCGAACCACATGTGTGCCAGTTCGTGGAGGACGGTGATGGCGCGCCGCTCGATCTGCGCCCCGGTGACCTTGCTGCGGAAGACGTAGCCCTCCAGGATGGTCACCGCCCCGGCGTTCTCCATGGCGCCGGCGTTGAACTCCGGCACGAACAGCTGGTCGTACTTTTCGAACGGGTAGGGGCAGCCGAACTGTGCCTCGAAGAACCCGAAGCCCTGCCGCGTGAGCTCGAAGATGTTGTCCGCGTCCAGGTACTGCATCAGCGACTTCCGTGCGAAGACCCCGAGCGGGATCACGCGGCCGTCCGCGCTGGTGACCTCGCTGCGGACAGACTGGTACGGGCCGGCGATCAGGGCAGTGACGTAGGACGACAGCCGCGGCGTGGGGGCAAACGTCCAGACGGACCGGGCGGCACCGTCTTCGGCGGCCTGTGCCTGCGCCGGTTCCGGGGTGGGGGAGTTGGAAACAACATCCCAGTGGGACGGAGCCGTAACGGTGAAGGCGAACGTTGCCTTCAGGTCCGGCTGTTCGAAGACGGTGAACATCCTGCGGGAATCCGGAACCTCGAACTGGGTGTAGAGGTAGACCTCGTTGTCCACAGGGTCTACGAACCGGTGCAGACCTTCGCCGGTGTTCATGTAGGGCATGTCCGCCACGACGGTCAGCTCGTTGTGCTCCGCAAGGTCCGGCAGTTGGATCCGCACGCCGTCGGCCACGGTGTCCGGATCAAGGGTCCGGCCGTTGAGGGTCACGCTGTGTACCGTGCGGGTGACGGCGTCAATGAAACTGGACGTTCCGGGCACCGCCGTGAATTTGACGGTGGTGGTGCTGCCAAAGACTTCTCCGCCGCGGGTCAGGTCAAGGCTGACATCGTAGGACTGGACGGAAATCAGTTCGGCGCGCTCACGGGCTTCGGCGCGCGTCAGGTTCATGCCTGGCAAAGGAGGTCCTCCAAAGAATTTTCGGCTGCCGGCCGGTGGTTCCGGTGCCGGCACTGTGATGCATTCTTCCACCCCTGCCTCCTATGGCAAGTTGCGCAGCTCACAGCAGGGCCGGGCGGCGGGCCGTGGCTCCGCAGGGGTAGCGTTGGATGCATGGGAAAGCTGCTGGATTCGGTGGATGCCAGGGCCCTGCGTTTCGCCGTCGGGTTCCCTGTCGTCCTGGCTGCCGCCTTTGTCTACTGCGCGTTCCTGCTGCGTCCGGATCTGCCGGAGCCGCTTGCGGTCCAGTGGACGGACAGCGGCGGTGCGGCCTTCGCGCCCTTCGGCGCCTACGTTGGGGCCGGAGCCGCAGGAATCATCGTGTCCGGGTGGCTGGTCCTGCTCCAGGCCGCGCCGCTGAGCCGGCCCGTACTGATGCGCAGGATCATGATGGGTGCCGGGCTCTTCCTCAGCCTGTTCATCACCTCAGCGCTCGCTGCAGGGCTGATCGGCCAAACGGGGCTGGCTGACGCCCGGCAGTCGCACGTTGACATGACGGTTCTCGCCCTGGGAAGCGGTGCGGCGGTTTCCCTCGGCGTGACCATGGCCATGGTGTACAAGGCCGACCGGCAGTGGTCCCCGGGTGACGACCGCGCGCTCCAGGTCGCAATCGCCAGGGAGCTGGACCCGGACCTTGCCCGGGACAGCATCAGGCTCTGGGTGCATGCCCGCAGTTCGGTCTTCGTCATGATCGCCATCGCCTCCCTGTTCCCGGCGGCCCTCATCGCGGTCGTGGTGCCCTGGCTGGGGATCCTCCTGGTGATCCTGGCCCTCGTCGGTGCCGCGTTCCTTTTCGCCCGCGTCCGCGCGGACCGGCGTGGACTGAAGGTCCTGCTCGCCGGCGTGGTACCGGTGATGGATGTACCCGCCGGCGCCATCTCCGATGCCAGCGCGGCCGAAGTGAGGGCCGCAGATTACGGCGGGTGGGGCTACCGGCACCACCGCGGGACCGCGGCCATGCTCGTCGGCAGCGGGCCCGCCGTCGTCGTCAGCAAGACCGACGGCCAGCGCCTTGCCGTCAGCGGCGGCAGCCAGGCCTCAGCCGCGCGGCTTGCCGAAGTGCTCACCCGGGTGGCCGCCAGGGCACGCCGCGGCGGGGGTCCGCCGCCGGATGACCGGAACCCCTGACCCCACCGCCGCCCTAGTATCCTTATCGGTGTCGTTCCGGCCTCCACCGGCGGCCTGCCAGCCCCACCAACGAACGGACTTAGCACGTGACCACTACCCCTGCCTTCCCGCGGGTCCACATTGCCACCGACCACGCAGGCATGGAGCTCAGCGCCCACCTGGTGTCCCACCTGACCGGGAAGGGATACGAGGTGGTGGACCATGGGCCCAAGGCCTACGACGCCCAGGACGACTACCCCTCGTTCTGCATCAACGCCGCCCTCGCCGTGGTCGCAGACCAGCAGGCAGGCATACACGCACTGGGCATCGTGCTGGGCGGGTCCGGCAACGGCGAGCAGATAGCCGCAAACAAGGTCAAGGGCGTGCGTGCCGCACTGGCCTGGAACCTCTCCACCGCCACCCTGGCCCGCGAGCACAATGACGCGAACGTCGTGGCGGTCGGCGGACGCCAGCATTCGGTGGAAGAGGCCACCGAACTGATCGAGGCGTTCCTGGCCGAACCGTTCAGCAATGACGAACGGCACGTGCGCCGGATCGGCAAGATCGCGGCCTACGAAGCGACCGGCGAGGTCATCGAGTAGTGCCCGAGGGCCATTCCGTCCGCAGGCTCGCCCACCAGTTCGGGGACGTCTTCACCGGCGAGGCGCTCGCTGTCTCCAGTCCCCAGGGCAGGTTCAGCGGGGGAGCGGCGCTGCTGGACGGCCACACGATGGTCGCCGCCGAGGCGCATGGCAAGCACCTGTTCCTGCACTTCGACAACACGCTGGTCCTGCATGTCCACCTCGGCCTCTACGGGGCGTGGAGCTTCGGCGGTGACAGCACCTTCGCCGGCGCGTCAAGCATCGGTGCGCCACGGCGGGTAGGAGAGCGGGAGGCCTTCGCCGACGGGGACGACGACGGCGGCGCGCCCTACGCGGGTCCGCCGGCGCCCGTCGGGGCCGTCCGGGTCCGGCTCGCCGGAAGGCATGGCTGGGCGGACCTTCGCGGTGCCACCACCTGCGAAGCCATCACCGCAGCGGAGGCCGACGCGGTCCTGGAGCGGCTTGGGCCCGATCCGTTGCGGAACCTCCGCGGCGACGCCGGACGTTTCGCCGCGAATGTGCTGGCCCGGAAGACCCCGCTGGCGGCCCTGCTCATGGACCAGAAGGTGATTGCCGGCGTCGGGAACGTCTACCGCGCCGAAGTCCTGTTCCGCCGCCGCCTCGATCCGTTGCTGCCCGGAACCGCCTTGGCTGAGGCCGACGCCCGCATGCTGTGGCGCGACGTCGTTGCCGTCATGAATGACGGTGTGGCGGACGGGCGGATCATCACCACCCCGCCGAAATACTGGACGCTCAACGGCACCACGGCAGCCAAGGTTGCCGCGGCAGGGGAACCGGTGCCGGCCAGGAGCGCCCACTTCCCGCACCGCGACGACGTCCATTTCGTCTACAAGCGGCACGGGCTGCCCTGCCGGGTATGCCGCACCATCGTGCTCATGGCCGACCTCGCCGGGCGGAACCTCTACTGGTGCCCCTACTGCCAGCAGCCGCAGGGCTAGGGGCAAACGCAAAAGGACCCCTCAACTGAGGGGTCCTTTTGTCATGGAGGGGACGACGGGAATCGAACCCGCGTAATCAGTTTGGAAGACTGAGGCTTTACCATTAAGCTACGTCCCCGGAGGAAGATCCGTTTTTCGCGGAAACTCCGGGCTGGCTGTCCAAGCCGGATACAACTAAACCTAATCCATGGCCTACGTGTCAAATGTGCATTCGCGACGCGTATCACCGTAGACTTGCCTGTGCACTTACGGGGTGTAGCTCAGCTTGGCTAGAGCGCCTGCTTTGGGAGCAGGAAGTCGCAGGTTCAAATCCTGTCACCCCGACTCTGCGGCCAGGACCAGCCGGCCTGGACACACATTGCGTTGCAGAAACCCATCCCACAACCCAGGAGTACTTAGACCGTGAAGAGCGCTGTCGAGAACCTCACCCCCACGCGGGTCAAGCTCAATGTTGAGGTCCCCTTTGAGGAACTGAAGCCCAGCATCGACTCGGCCTACAAGACCGTCGCGTCGCAGATCCAGGTTCCCGGGTTCCGCAAGGGCAAGGTTCCCGCCAAGCTCATCGACCAGCGCGTCGGCCGTGGCTACGTCCTGGAGACCGCCATCAATGACGGCCTCAACGGCTGGTACCAGGCTGCCGTGCAGGAATCCGGCATCCGCCCGCTGAGCCGTCCCGAGGTGGAAATCACTGAGGTTCCGGACCCCTCCGCCACCGACGGCGGCCTAAAGTTCGCCGCCGAGGTCGACGTCCGCCCCGAAATCGAACTCCCGGACTACGCAGGCCTCGAGGTCCAGGTCGCCGCTGCGGAATCCTCCGACGCCGACGTGGACAAGGCCCTGGACGAACTGCGTGGCCGCTTCGGCACCCTGAAGTCCGTTGACCGCCCCGCTGCCGACGGCGACTTCCTCACCATCGACATCACCGCCACGATCGACGGCGAAGAGGTCGACTCCGCTGCCGGCCTGTCCTACCAGGTAGGCGCCGGCACCATGCTTGAGGGCATGGACGAAGCCGTGACCGGCCTCAGCGCCGACGAAGACGCCATCTTCGACACCACCCTGGTGGGCGGCGACCACGCCGGCGAAGCCGCCCAGGTCAAGGTAGTGGTCAAGGCCGTCAAGGAACGCGAACTGCCCGAGGCGAACGACGACTTCGCACAGCTGGCCTCCGAGTTCGACACCCTCGCCGAACTGCGCGAAGACCTGGCCAAGCAGGCCGCCGAGTCCAAGATCGTCGAGCAGGGTGTTGAAGCCCGCGACAAGGTCCTGGACAAGCTGGTGGAACTCGTGGAGGTTCCGGTTCCGGACTCCGTCGTCGAAGAGCAGCTCGAAGCCCACTTCCAGGAGGGCAACGGCCACGGTGACGGCGAGCACGACACCGAAGAGCACCGCGAAGAGGTCCGCGCCAACACGGCCCGCGCCTTCCAGAACGAAATCATCCTCGACGCCATCGCGGAGAAGGAAGAAGTCAACGTCAGCCAGAGCGAGCTGATCGACTACATCGTCACCACCGCCAGCCAGTACGGCATGGACCCCAACCAGTTCGCCCAGATCATCGATCAGAGCGGCCAGGTCCCCATGATGGTTTCCGAGGTGCGCCGCCGCAAGGCACTGGCCGTCGTCCTGGGCCAGGCCACGGTGACCGACACGGAGGGCAAGGCTGTTGACCTGAGCGACTTCGTGCGCCCCGCCGGCGAAGAGGCTCCCGCGGCCGACGCCGAGGTTGCTGAGACCGAAGCCGCCGAGGCAGAGGTTGTCGAAGCCGAGGACACCACGGCTGACGCCAAGGCATAGTCCTTCCTGAACCGCAGCAACGGCCCCCGGATCCCTTCGATCCGGGGGCCGTTCGCGTTCTGCGGGAAGCAGCCCGCTGCCGGTTCGGTGATCGTGCGCCGTCAGCGAACAGCCGTCGGTGCGCGAACAAAACACCCGTGAAACCGGTTAGTGTCCAAGTAGTGATTTTCAGTGATGTCACCGTCACCAGTGAGAGGTAAGTAAACATGTCACAGCACTCAGAGGCCCCCCGGATGGCGACCGTCGATCCTGCAGCCCAGGACAACTACATTTACAACCGCCTCCTCAAGGAGCGGATCATCTGGCTGGGCTCGGAGGTGCGTGATGACAACGCCAACGCGATCTGCTCGCAGCTGCTCCTGCTCTCGGCCGAAAACCCGGAGAAGGACATCTACCTTTACATCAACTCTCCCGGCGGCTCCGTCACGGCAGGCATGGCCATCTACGACACCATGCAGTTCATTCCGAACGACGTTGTGACCGTCGCCACCGGCCTGGCCGCATCCATGGGACAGTTCCTGCTCTCCTCCGGCACCAAGGGCAAGCGCTACGCCACCCCCAACGCCCGCGTGCTGATGCACCAGCCGTCCGGCGGCATCGGCGGCACCGCTTCCGATATCAAGATCCAGGCCGAGCTCATACTGCACATGAAGAAGGTCATGGCGGAACTCACCGCCGAGCAGACCGGCCAGACCGTTGAAACCATCCTCAAGGACAACGACCGCGACAAGTGGTTCACAGCCACCGAAGCACTCGAATACGGTTTCTTCGACAAGATCGCCGCGCACGCCGGCTCCGTCTCAGGCGGCGGCGGAACGTCCAACGGTTCCTCCGGCGAATCAGCCTCCCAGAACTAACCGGCATCCAGAACCCCTTTCGATCAGGAGCAAACACAATGAACTACAACTTCGGGTGGTCAGCCGGGAATCTTCCGTCCAGCCGCTACGTCCTGCCGCAGTTCGAGGAACGCACCCCCTACGGCTTCAAGCGCCAGGACCCCTACACCAAGCTCTTCGAGGACCGCATCATCTTCCTCGGCGTGCAGGTGGATGACGCTTCCGCCGATGACATCATGGCCCAGCTGCTGGTCCTGGAGTCCACGGACCCGGACCGCGACATCACGCTGTACATCAACTCGCCCGGCGGCTCCTTCACGGCCATGACGGCGATCTACGACACCATGCAGTACATCCGCCCCGAGATCCAGACGGTCTGCCTGGGCCAGGCCGCCAGCGCGGCCGCGGTCCTGCTGGCTGCGGGCACGCCCGGCAAGCGCCTGGCGCTGCCCAACGCCCGCGTCCTCATCCACCAGCCGGCTTTGTCCGGCGGCCAGGGCGGTCAGGCCTCGGACCTGGAGATCCAGGCCGCAGAGGTCATGCGCATGCGCTCCTGGCTGGAGGACACCCTGGCCCAGCACTCCGGACGCACGTCGGAGCAGGTCAACAACGACATCGAGCGCGACAAGATCCTCACCGCCGAAGAAGCCCAGGCATACGGCCTCATCGACCAGGTTCTTGACTCCCGCAAGATCAAGCCCCAGGCAATCACGAGGTAGCAGTACCGAAAGCCGGTGCGGTCCAGTTCATTTGGCCGCACCGGCCTTTTCATTCCACCCTTGGGACCGAATGTGACCTAGAGTGGATGTTGTCACAAACCGGGCCGTGCCGGCCGGTAAAGATTTCAGCAATGGTGCAGGGCTGCCAGGCAGCAGGATACTAAGGGGTTCATATATGGCTCGGATTGGCGAGAGCACGGATCTGCTGAAGTGCTCTTTCTGCGGAAAGAGCCAGAAGCAGGTGCGCAAGCTGATTGCCGGCCCCGGTGTCTACATCTGCGATGAATGCATCGAGTTGTGCAACGAAATCATTGAGGAAGAGCTCGCGGAAGTCGCCGACCTCGGCAGCTTCGAGTTGCCCAAGCCGCGCGAAATCTTCGACTTCCTGCAGGAATACGTCATCGGACAGGAGCCCGCCAAGCGCTCCCTCGCCGTCGCGGTCTACAACCACTACAAGCGCATCCAGGCAGGCCACGCGCCCAAGTCCGGAAACCTCGGGGACGGCGGGCACCACGACGACGTCGAGATCGCCAAGTCGAACATCCTCCTCATTGGCCCCACCGGCTGCGGCAAGACCTACCTGGCGCAGACCCTCGCCCGCCGCCTGAACGTGCCGTTCGCCGTGGCCGACGCCACCGCCCTCACCGAGGCGGGGTATGTGGGCGAAGACGTGGAGAACATCCTCCTCAAGCTCATCCAGGCCGCTGACTACGACGTCAAGAAGGCCGAACAGGGCATCATCTACATCGACGAGATCGACAAGATCTCCCGAAAGAGCGAAAACCCGTCCATCACCCGCGACGTGTCCGGCGAGGGCGTGCAGCAGGCCCTCCTGAAGATCCTCGAAGGGACCGTAGCCTCGGTACCGCCGCAGGGCGGACGGAAGCACCCGCACCAGGAATTCATCCAGATCGACACCACCAACGTCCTGTTCATCGTGGCCGGCGCGTTTGCCGGCCTGGAAGAGATCATCGGTTCCCGCTCCGGACGGAAGGGCATCGGTTTCGGTGCTCCACTGAACGAGGCCAGCAAGAAGGTTGACTCCTATGGTGAGGTCATGCCGGAGGACCTGCTCAAGTTCGGCCTGATCCCCGAGTTCATCGGCAGGCTCCCGGTCATCACCACCGTGTCCAACCTGGACCGCGATGCCCTGATCCAAATCCTTTCCACTCCCAAGAACGCGCTGGTGAAGCAGTACCAGAAGATGTTCCAGATCGACGGCGTGGAGCTCGTGTTTGACGACACCGCCCTGGAAGCCATTGCCGACCAGGCCCTGGAACGGGGTACCGGCGCCCGCGGCCTGCGCGCGATCCTGGAGGAAGTCCTGCTCCCCGTGATGTTCGATCTTCCCAGCCGCGAGGACGTGGCCAGCGTAGTGATCACCGAAGACGTGGTCCTGCGGGGCGCCGAACCCACCATGATTCCGCACGTGGCCAAGCGCCGTAAGTCTGCCTGACCGAGAGGACCTCCGTGACTGCACCCGCAAAGAACAAAGCCGACTTCTGGTTCGACCCCCTCTGCCCCTTCGCCTGGGTCACTTCCCGCTGGATCGGGGAAGTGGAAGCCGTGCGGGACATCGAGACCGAATGGCACGTCATGAGCCTGGCAGTCCTGAACGAGGGACGGGACCTGGACCCCGGCTACCGTGAATCCATGGACAACGCATGGGGCATGGTCCGTGTGATCATCGCCGCCCGGGAAGAGCATGGGCCGCAGGTCATCAAGCCGCTCTACGATGCCATGGGCACGCTGATCCACAACCAGGGCGAAAAAGACCGTACCGAGGTCATCACCAAGGCCCTCGCTGATTGCGGGCTCCCCGCCTCCCTGGCCGATGCGGCCACCTCCGATGCGTACGACCAGAAGCTGCGGGCCAGCCATGAGGAAGGAATCTCGCTGGTGGGCCAGGACGTCGGCACCCCTGTGGTGGCCTTCAACGGCACCGCGTTCTTCGGCCCGGTGCTGACCCGCATCCCCCGCGGTGAGGAAGCCGGCAGGATCTGGGACGCCACCACGGCCATCGCTGCCTATCCGCACTTCTTCGAGTTGAAGCGCAGCCGCACCGAGAGCCCGGAATTCGACTGAACGCCGGACACTGAAGCGCTGCAAGGGCCCCGGGATAACTACCTGAATGTAGTTATCCCGGGGCCCTTGCACGTGGTGCGGCGCAGGAGAACAATAGTTCCTACCACTTCGAAAGAAGGGGACGCAGGAACCAAAGATTCAGTGATTTGTCAGTTGACGCAGCCATCGGCAAAGTTGAATGCAAGCTACCAGTGACGGGGTAGTAAGACCTGAAGATCAGAGGATCCTGCCAGACCATCAGAGCACGTCACCGGATGGCCGAAAAGTCGAAGCCCCACCAACGGCAAAACGCTGATGGGGCTTCCCCTTTGCCTGTAAACAGGCCGACGTGGCTATGGTCCGGCGTCAGGCCTTGGCGGGCTCGTCGCTCGGTGCCAGGGCAACATCTGAGACCGTGAGGTCGCCCTCACCCACCACCAGTGTGATCTCCCGGGCGTTGGACGCAGCCTTCAAATCGGCCAGCCCGGCCTGCAGCTGGGCTGTCAGCGCTTCAGGCGCCGTGATGGTGGCGGACAACACCTCGGTGCGCTGCTTGACCTTGGCCTCGGACTTGGCCTTGCGGACACCGCTGAGTGCCACGCCCACCGTTGCCAGCATGGTGGTGTCGCCGTCCGGGATCTCCAGCGCGGCCGGCCATTCGGCCCGGTGCACGGACCCGTTGCGCCACCAGCTCCATACTTCCTCCGTGGCGAACGGCAGGAACGGGGCGAACAGCCGCAGGAGGGTGTCCAGGGTGGTGGCCAGCGCGGCCAGCACGGAAGCCTGCTCCGCTTCGCCTGCGGCCCCGTAGGCCCGGTCCTTGATCAGTTCCACATAGTCATCGGTGAACTGCCAGAAGAACGACTCCGTGAGCTGCAGGGCCCGGGCGTAGTCGTAATTGTCGAATGCCTTGGTGGACTGCGCCACGACGTCGGCCAGCTGGGCAAGGAGTGCACGGTCCAGGGGATTCGTCAGCACGGCAAGATCGCCCGAGAGCACGGAGTTCTCGGTGGCGCCCAGGTTCAGGACGAACTTGGAGGCGTTCAGGAGCTTGATGGCCAGGCGGCGGCCGATCTTCATCTGCGCGATCTCGTAGGCGGTGTCGGCGCCCAGCCGTGCAGAGGCGGCCCAATAACGGACGGCGTCTGAACCGTACTCGTTCAGCACGTCCGTGGGCACCACCACGTTGCCCTTGGACTTGGACATCTTCTTGCGGTCCGGGTCCAGGATCCAGCCGGAGATGGCCGCGTGCTTCCATGGTGCGCAATCCTGCAGTGCGTCGGCGCGGACCACCGAGGAGAACAGCCAGGTGCGGATGATGTCGTGGCCCTGGGGGCGCAGGTCGAACGGGTAGACCTTGGCGAACAGGTCCTCGTCCCGGCTCCAGCCGCCCACGATCTGCGGGGTCAGGGAGGACGTGGCCCAGGTGTCCAGGACGTCGGCGTCGCCGGTGAAGCCGTTGGGCTGGTCGCGCTGTGCCTCCTCGAAGCCCGGGGCGGCATCCGCCGCAGGATCCACCGGGAGCATGCCGTCGGACGGCAGGACGGGGTTGTCGTAGTCCGGGTTTCCCTGCGCGTCGAGCGGGTACCAGACGGGAATGGGCACGCCGAAGAACCGCTGGCGGGAGACCAGCCAGTCACCGTTCAGGCCGGCAATCCAGTTCTCGTAACGGGAACGCATGAAGGACGGGTGGAAGTCGATGTCCTTGCCCCGGCCAATGAGGCGTTCACGGCGGTCCTCGTCGCGGCCGCCGTTGCGGATGTACCACTGGCGGGACGTGACCACTTCGAGGGGCTTGTCGCCCTTTTCGAAGAAGTTCACCGGGTGCGTGATCTTCTTGGGTTCACCGTCGAGCAGGCCGGCTTCCTTGAGGAGTTCCACCACGGCTTCCTTGGCGGAAAAAGCAGTCTTCCCGGCGATGGCGGCGTACGCCTCCTTGCCCGCCTCAGTGGTGATCCACTCGGGGGTTTCGGCGATGATGCGGCCGTCGCGGCCCATGATGGCGCGGGTGGGCAGCTGCAGTTCGCGCCACCAGGTGACGTCGGTCAGGTCACCGAAGGTGCAGACCATGGCGATGCCGGAGCCCTTGTCCGCCTTGGCCAGCGGGTGGGCCTTGACCTCGAGTTCAACATCGAACAGCGGGGACTTCACGGTCTTGCCGAACAGCGGCTGGTACCGCTCGTCGTCGGGGTTCGCCACCAGTGCGGCACACGCGGCCAGCAGCTCCGGACGGGTGGTCTCGATGAATACCTTGTCCCCGTCTTCGGTGAAGAAGGGGTAGCGGTAGTAGGCCCCGGCAACTTCGCGGTCCTCAAGCTCGGCCTGTGCCACGGCCGTGCGGAAGGTGACGTCCCACAGCGTGGGAGCCTCGGCCATGTAGGCGTCCCCGGCGGCCAGGTTGGCCAGGAAGGCGCGCTGGGACACCGCGCGGGAAGTGTCATCGATGGTGCGGTAGGTCAGGTCCCAGTCAACGGACAGGCCCAGGGTCTGGAACAGGTTTTCGAAGACCTTCTCGTCCTCAACGGCCAGTTCCTCACACAGTTCGATGAAGTTCTGCCGGGACACAACGTCAAAATCACGCTGGTTCTTGGCCGGCTGCGCGGGCGGCCGGTAGTCGGCGTTGTACGGGATGGCCGGATCGCAGCGGACGCCGTAGTAGTTCTGGACCCTGCGTTCGGTGGGCAGGCCGTTGTCGTCCCAGCCCATGGGGTAGAAGACGTTCCTGCCGGTCATGCGCATGTAGCGTGCCTGGACGTCCGTCTGGGTGAAGGAGAACATGTGCCCCACATGAAGGGATCCCGACGCTGTGGGCGGGGGAGTGTCGATCGAGTAGACCTGCTCCCGGGTGGTGTCGGGGTTGAACTTGTAGGTTCCTTCGGACAGCCAGCGCCGAGTGAGCGCGGCTTCGAGGCCTTCGAGGGCCGGTTTGTCCGGAACGTTAATGGGGGCGGTGGTGGGCGTGTCTGTACCCTGCGTGTCTTCAGCCATTGGGCAATTCTTTCATGCTGGCTCCATCCCACCCAACCCGTCTTGCCCGGGCGGACGCGGACAGGGGTTGCATGCGGGCCATGGGAGAGTTCCGGGCAACCTTCGGCGTGAAGCGCATCTACGAGCCGCCGGCGGACGACGACGGCTTCCGGGTGCTGGTGGACAGGCTTTGGCCGCGGGGGATGGCCAAGGAAAACGCCGCCGTCGACCTTTGGCTCAAGGACGTGGCACCCTCCACGGAGCTGCGCAAGGAGTTCAACCACCGCCCCGAACAGTTCGCTGGTTTCAGCGAACGCTACCGGTCCGAACTGGACGCCAATCCGGCCGTTGGGGACCTGCTGGAACTGGCGGGGGAACATCCCAGGGTCACCCTGCTCTACGCCGCCCGCAATACGGACGCCAACCACGCGCGGGTCCTGCTTGATTACCTCCAGGGACGGCCCGGCGGCTGATCCCGCTAGGGTGGTGCCATGACTGAGGACTTGCAGAAAAAGGCAGCATTGGTGACCGGCGCGAGCAGTGGAATCGGAGAGGCAACGGTGCGTGCCCTGCGCGCCGACGGGTGGACGGTCTTCGCCGTGGCACGCCGGGCCGACAGGCTGGCGGCGCTGGAAGGGGAGACAGGCGCCGTCGCGATTCCCGCAGACATCGCAGAGGACGACGACGTGTCCCGGCTGCTCGCCCAGGTCACCGAAGCAGGCGGCATTGACACGCTGGTCAACATCGCCGGCGGCGCCCGCGGTGCTGACAAGGTGGGTGATGCCAACACCGCCGACTGGGAATGGATGTACCGCGTCAACGTCCTGGGAACCCTCAAGCTCACCCGCGCGTTCCTTCCGATGCTGCGGGCCACCGGCGCGGGCACCGTCCTGAACCTCACCTCCACCGCGGGGCTGGACGCCTACGAAGGCGGGGGCGGCTACAACGCTGCCAAGTTCGGGCAGCACGCCATGACCAACGCCCTCCGGCTCGAAGAGGCTGAGCACAACGTTCGGGTCATCGAGGTGGCGCCGGGGCTGGTGCAGACCGAGGAGTTCGCCCTCAACCGGCTCGGGGATGTGCAGTCCGCAGAAAAGGTCTACCAGGGCGTGGAGAAGCCGCTGACCGCAGAGGATGTGGCCGACGTCGTCCGCTACGCCGTCAGCGCCCCACACCACGTGAACCTTGACCAGATCGTCGTCCGGCCGGTGGCGCAGGCAGCCACGCACAAGCTGATCCGGAAGGGCTAGGGGACCTCGATGTGCAGGGTGGCCACCACAGCGGCATGGTCCGTCCCGGCCAGAGGGTGGACTGAGTAGCCGGAGCCGGTGATGTCGCGGGTGGTCACCAGGTGGTCCAGGGCAATTCCCGGCAGGCGGTAGCTGCGCATGGGCCAGGTGGGCACCAGCCTGCTGCCCGCTGAAGCCGCCACGTCCACCAGGGTCCGGCCGCCCCCAGCCCCGGCCAGCAGCGAACGGAATTCCCGGTGGTCGTAGGTTGCGTTGAAGTCGCCGGCCAGCAGCAGGGGGCCGGAACCGGCGCCGGCCCCGGCCACCGTGGCCAGTTCCTTGCGCCACTGGTTCACGGCGCTGCCCGCCGGCGCCACGGTGTGCACGGCCACGACCCGAAGGGTGGATCCACTGCCATCGGCCAGGTCGAGCCGCACAACCGGCATGCTGAACCCGGTGTGCGGAAGCGTCCCGGAGTCCTCGAGCACGAACGACGAGTAGACCGCAGTTCCCCCGGCGCCATCCCTGGTGTGGGTAATCCGGTGCGGAAGCAGTCCGTCCAGTCCCGCCGCCGTCAGTTTCAGTGCTAGCTGCGGCGTGTACTCCTGCACTGCCAGCAGGCCAACATGACGTTCACGGACCAGGTCCACGATCCCCGCTGCGTCCGCGCCGCCCAGTTCCGCGTTGATGCTCATGGCCACCAGGGTGACCTCATGTCCGGCCGCCTCGGCGGCAGGCCCGCGGACATCCAGCGGAAACAGCCAGAACGCCTGGCACCCCACCAGCGATGCAGCCAGGACCTGCTGCCACCGGCTCCGCCCCAGGAATGCGAGGAGCAAGGCTGCCGCGGCAGGCACGGCAGCCCACGGCATGAACGCCACCAGCTGCACCCCCAGGACGGGCCACTCCACCGGTACGGCGCGTACGGCCGACACGGCTGCCACCGGCAACGCGACCGGTACGAACAGCCACCTGCCGACGGTGGCCGCCCTCGTCCGCCCGGGAGAGGGAACGGAAGCTGTCATGAGCCGAGTCTAGGGAATGCGCCGTGGCGGTGGCAGCCCTCGCTCCGGCAACGGACAGGGACGCGGTTCAGCGCCAGGCGTCCAGTGTGCCGACAACGGCGGCGTGGTCCGTCCCGGGGAATTCAACCGTGCTGAACCCCACCACCCTGATGCCATGGCTCACAAGGATGTGGTCGATGGCTGTAAAGGCGGGGACCGGCGCATTGATGGGCCAGGTGGGGACAAGGCCCATCCCCGCGGTCCCTGCGGCATCTGTAAGGCCGGCGGCGAGCAGGTTCCGGAATGCGGCGTGGTCGTGGCCGGCATTGAAGTCGCCCAGCAGGACGGAGCCCCTGTCCGCCGGGAGTCCCCGCTGCAGGCCTGCCAGCTGGTCGAGTTCCGCCCGCCAGGATGGCGTATGTCCAGGGCGGGGGGAATCAATGTGCACCGAGGTCAGCTGGATGCCACCACCGGTGCCCGGGACGTCGGCGACGGCCCGGGTCTGGTAGAAGGACGTACCGGGCACGCGTGGCATCGGCACGAGTGGATAGCGGGAGAAGATGGCGTTGCCGGTGCCGGCTCCGTCAACATCGATGACCCGGTAAGGAAAGTCCACGCCAATTCCTGCCGCTTCAAGGTTTGCCAGGCCTTCAAGGGCGAGTTCGGGAAGGGCGAGAATGTCGACGTCCCGTGCTTGGGCCTGCCCCAGCAGTGCGGCAGGATCCACGCCCGTGGAGCCTACGTTCAGTGCCATCACGGTCAGCGGGTGCACGCCTGCGTGGTTTGCGGCCGCAACGGCGTGGGCTGGCCGCCCAAAGAGTGTCCCCCCGGCCGTGTACACGGGGACGATACGCGGCGCCACTATCAACATCTGGCCTATCAGGAGACCGGTGGCCAGCACGGCCAGCACAATTCGCGCCCCCCGGAGGTCCAGGGCCGCGGCGGCCAGCGCGACTGCCGCCGCGGCAACGGACGCGAACAAACTGGCGGGGAACAGGGACAGCAACTGGACCCACGGAGTACCGGACCCCCCGCCGGCGAGGCGCACGAGGGTCAGCCCTGCTGCGGGCAGCCACAAGGCGGCCGCGATTGACCAGCAGGCCCAGGAAGCCGCCCGGCGCAAAAGGCTGGGCCGCAGGCCCGGCACGGATGGCTGCACCGCTCGCATCTGTCCATTATTGGCGGCCCGGTCCTGGCCGGACAGCGGTCACTGCCCTCAACTGCCTCCCTAATTCCGCGCCCCGTCACCGCCAGTTCCCCGGGAGGCGCCGGGGCAGGGAGTCCCGGGACCGGAACGGGGTGCGGCGCGATGCTGCCGGAATGGCACAGGACGCCACGGCGATAGTAGACTCGGGGTTGGCGATGACCCGGCAATCACCGGCGAGCTTCCGGAAGAACACGCGGCCCAGGCAAAGAGTGGCCGCGCCAGTAGAACCGGACGGGTAAGCCCGTCACAGCAGTAATGAGAGGCCGGAGCAGCGCGTGTTCCTTGCGGAAGACACGCGGCGCCGGTAAGTGAGGTGGTACCGCGGTGGGCGTGAAGTCTTTCAAAGACGGCACGGAAGCCGTCCTCGCATCCTGAACGGAACATCCGGCCCTGCCGGGGTTCACCACGCTCAACCCAGGATGTCGAACATGACGTTTTACCCCAAGGCCTCGGCCTCCAGCACCGCTTCCAAGGGCAGCGCCGGCGTTTCCGCCTCCGTGAAGTTCCCGGAGATCGAAGAACGCATCCTGAAGTACTGGGACCAGGACGGCACCTTCCAGGCCAGCATCGACCAGCGCAGTGCCGACGCCCCCGGCGGCGAGCCCGGCAGCAACGAATTCGTGTTCTACGACGGCCCGCCCTTCGCCAACGGCCTGCCGCACTACGGACACCTCCTCACCGGCTACGCCAAAGACCTCGTGGGCCGCTACCAGACCCAGCGCGGCAAACGCGTGGAGCGCCGCTTCGGCTGGGACACCCACGGCCTGCCCGCCGAGCTCGAGGCCATGAAGCAACTGGGCATGACGGACAAGACCCAGATCGAAGCCATGGGCATCGACAAGTTCAACGACGCCTGCCGCGCCTCGGTGATGAAGTACGCCGACGAATGGCGCAGCTACGTCACCCGCCAGGCCCGCTGGGTGGACTTCGACAACGACTACAAGACCCTCAACGTCGAGTACATGGAATCGGTCCTGTGGGCGTTCAAGCAGCTGCACGACAAGGGCCTGACCTACAACGGCTACCGCGTCCTCCCGTATTGCTGGAAAGACGAAACGCCGCTGTCCAACCATGAGCTGCGCATGGACGACGACGTCTACAAGAACCGCCAGGACCAGACCGTCACCGTCACGTTCCCCATCCTCGCGGGGGAGTCGGAGGTTTCCAAGGAGCTTGCTGGCGTGCAGGCCCTCGCCTGGACCACCACCCCCTGGACGCTGCCCACCAACGCCGCGCTCGCCGTCGGGCCTTCCATCACCTACGCCGTGCTGCCCGCCGGCCCCAACGGAATCAAGGCGGCCTCCGCCGACGCCCCCGTCACCGGGAGCTTCCTGCTCGCAGCGGACCTGCTGGGCAGCTACGCCAAGGACCTGGGCTACGACAGCTTCGAGGAAGCGGAAGCCGCCGTCGTCTCCACCCACACCGGCGCCGAGCTGGAAGGGCTGGAATACCTGCGGCTGTGGGACGACTTCGCCGACAACGAGAAGTACGGTATGGAGAACGCCTGGCGCTTCGTGGTGGCCGACTACGTCACCACCACGGACGGCACCGGCGTCGTCCACCAGGCGCCCGCCTATGGTGAGGACGACCAGAAGGTCTGCGAGGAGGCAGGCATCCCCGTGGTGCTCTCCGTGGACGAGGGAGCAAAGTTCCTGCCCCTGTTCAAGCACGGCGACCTCCACGACATCGTGGGACTGCAGGTCTTCGAAGCCAACAAGCCCATCACCCAGGTGCTCCGCGCCCAGGGCCGCCTGGTCCGCCAGGCCAGCTACGAGCACAGCTACCCGCACTGCTGGCGCTGCCGCAACCCGTTGATCTACCGCGCGGTGTCCTCCTGGTACGTGGAGGTCACCAAGTTCAAGGACCGCATGTCCGAACTGAACCAGGAGATCAACTGGATCCCCGGCAACGTCAAGGACGGCCAGTTCGGAAAGTGGCTCGCCAACGCCCGCGACTGGTCCATCAGCCGCAACCGCTACTGGGGCAGCCCCATCCCGGTGTGGCAGTCCACGGACCCCGAATACCCCCGCACGGACGTTTACGGCTCTTTGGCGGAAATCGAAGCCGACTTCGGCCGGTTGCCGCTGAACAAGGACGGACAAGTGGACCTGCACCGCCCGTTCATCGACGAGCTCACCAGGCCCAACCCGGACGACCCCCGCACGCCCGAAGAAGGCCAGTCCGTCATGCGCCGCGTGGAGGACGTCCTGGACGTCTGGTTCGACTCCGGCTCCATGCCGTATGGCCAGGTGCATTACCCGTTCGAGAACGAGGCCTGGTTCAACACCCACAACCCGGCTGACTTCATCGTCGAATACATCGGGCAGACCCGCGGCTGGTTCTACATGCTGCACATCCTGTCCACGGCGCTGTTCGACCGGCCGGCGTTCCGCAACGTCATCAGCCACGGCATCGTCCTGGGTTCCGACGGCCAGAAAATGTCCAAGAGCCTGCGCAACTACCCGGACGTGTCCGAGGTCCTGGACCGCGACGGCTCCGACGCCATGCGCTGGTTCCTCATGTCCAGCCCCATCCTGCGCGGCGGCAACCTGATCGTCACCGAGCAGGGCATCCGCGACGGCGTCCGCCAAGTCATCCTGCCGCTGTGGAACGTGTACAGCTTCTTCACCCTGTACACCAACGCTGCTGCCGCAGGACAGGGCTACGATGCGAAGCTGCGCTACGACGGGTATGCGGACACCCTGGACCAGTACCTGCTGGCCAACACCGGCGACCTGGTGCGGAACATGACTGTGCAGCTGGACACCTATGACATCTCCGGCGCCTGCGACTCGCTGCGCAGCTACCTGGACATGCTCACCAACTGGTACGTCCGCCGCAGCCGGCAGCGTTTTTTCGACGAGGACCAGGACGCCTTCGACGCCCTGTTCACAGCGCTGGAGACCGTCACCCGTGCTGCTGCGTCGCTGCTGCCCCTGGTCTCTGAGGAGATCTGGCGCGGCCTGACCGGCGGCCGCTCCGTGCACCTGGCTGACTGGCCGGAGGCTGACCTCTTCCCGGCCAACCCGGCCCTGGTGGAGGCAATGGACCGGGTCCAGCAGATCTGCTCCACCGGGTCCTCGCTCCGCAAGGGAGCCAACCTGCGCGTCCGCCTTCCCCTCCAGGAACTCACCGTCGTGGCACCCGGGGCGGATGCGCTGGAAGGCTTCGCCGCCGTCGTCGCCGATGAGCTCAACCTCCGCTCCGTCCGCCTGCTCGACGCAGCCACCGCTTCCCCTGAGGAATTCGGCATCCAGCAGAAGCTGGTGGTGAATGCCCGTGCCGCCGGCCCGCGCCTGGGCAAGAACGTCCAGGTGGCCATCAAGGGTTCCAAGTCCGGCGACTGGTCCGTGGACGACGCCGGTGTGGTCACCGCGGGTGGGCTGCAACTGGAGCCCCAGGAGTACACGCTGGAGACGGTGGTGGCAGAGTCCGAGGGCGGTTCTGCCGCTGTTGCCGTGCTGCCCGGCGGCGGCTTCGTGGTCCTGAACACCGAGGTCACCCCTGAACTGGAGGCCGAGGGCCTGGCACGCGACATGGTCCGCGCCATCCAGCAGGCCCGCAAGGACGCCGGACTCAACGTCAGCGACCGGATCCGGACCACCGTCACGGCGCAGCAGAACGTGGTGGATGCCCTGCTGGCCAATGCTGAACTGGTCAAGGGCGAAACCTTGACGGTGGAGCTGGCCGCCGGGCCGGGCGACGTGTCCGAACCCGCCGTCGCCGTCGAAAAAGTGGAGGCCTAAGACATGACCGACGAATTCTCCGTGGAAAGCGTCTACGCCGAACTCCTGGGACGGGCGCCGGAAAACAAGATGGAGCCCCGCCTTGCGCCGCTGTTCCGCGCCATGGACGTGCTCGGCGAGCCCAACAAGGCGTACCCGATCATCCATGTCACCGGAACCAACGGCAAGACCTCCACGTCGCGGATGATCGAATCCGTGCTCCGCGCCCATGGCCTGAGCACGGGACGCTACACCAGCCCGCACCTGTCCAAGGTCACCGAACGGATCAGCATCGACGGACACCCCGTGTCCGATGAGACGTTCGTCAGGATCTGGGACGAAATCCGGCCCTACCTGCAGATCGTGGACGCCGAGCTGGAAGCCGAAGGGCAGCCCCGGCTGACCTACTTCGAGTGCCTCACCATCCTGGGCTTCGCCATCTTCGCCGACCAGCCCGTCAACGTGGCCATCATCGAAGTGGGCCTTGGCGGCATCACCGACGCCACCAACGTGGGCGACGGCCAGGTATCGGTGGTGACGCCGATTTCGCTGGACCATACGGACCTGCTGGGCGACACCACCGAGGACATCGCCTACGAAAAGGCCGGCATCATCAAGCCCGGCGGCTACCTCATCAGCGCAGCGCAACCCCTTGACGCGGCCCAGGTGCTGCTGGAAAAGGCCAAGGAAGTGGGCGTGCCCTTCCGCTTCGAGGGCGTTGAGTTCGGCGTCGAGTCACGGACCGTGGCCGTGGGCGGGCAGATGGTCACCGTCCAGGGGATCGCCGGCCGCTACCCGGACCTGCTGGTACCGCTGCACGGCGCCCACCAGGCGCAGAACGCCGCCGTGGCCGTGGCAGCCCTGGAAGCATTTTTCGGCGGCGAAAAGGAACTCGACTTCGAGGTCCTGCAGGAAGGCTTCGCCGCAGTGACGTCACCCGGGCGCCTCGAAGTGGCGCGGACCGCGCCCACCATCATCGTGGATGCTGCCCACAACCCCGACGGCATCAAGGCCTCGGCTGCCGCCCTGCACGAAGCATTCACCTTCACCCGGCTGGTTCCAGTGGTCGGGGTGCTCAAGGAGAAGGACGCCGAAGAAATCCTCCGCCAGCTCAAGGAATCCCTGGGGGACGTGGCCGTGGAGTACTGCTTCACCCAGTCCAACTCACCGCGCGCCGTACCGGCAGCGGAACTGGCAGAGCTTGCCATCGACCTCGGCTTCGGCGAGGACAACGTCCACATCGCCGAGAAACTGGATGACGCCCTGGAATGGGCCGTGGAGCGGGCTGAAGCCAATGATGACCTCTCCGGGGCCGTCCTGGTCACCGGATCGATCACCCTGGTGGCCGAGGCCCGGATCCTGCTCGGAAAAACGGAGGCATGACCATGGCCAGACTGACAAAAGCCCAGCGCGAGTGGCGGCCCGGCATGCCCAAGAAGCGGCGTTCCACCAAGGTCATGTTCGCCTCAACCGTGCTGCTGCTCGAGGCGTTTGTCATGTTCTTCGCCACCCTGGTGGTGTTCGGCCTGCGCCGCGGGGAGTTCCCGCCCGCCCTGATCCTCGGCGTCGGCATCGGCCTCAGCGTGGTCATGATCTTCGCCTGCGCAGTCCTCAACAAGCCCTGGGGCATCGGCCTGGGGTGGATCCTGCAGCTTGTCCTGATCCTCACCGGCATTTTCGAGCCGGCCATGTTCCTGGTGGGCGCCCTCTTTGCGCTGGCCTGGTGGTACGGAATCCGGACCGGCATCCGGCTGGACCGGGAAGCCGCCCAGCGCGCCCGCGAACAGGCCGAATGGGAAGCCACCCACCCGGACCAGGCCGCGGGTCCCGGCCAACCGCAGACCCCGTAAGCCTGTCCCCGTAGACTTGACCCGAAACCCCACCAACGCATTGGAGCAGTTGTGACCACTGAGCGCACCCTCGTCCTGATCAAGCCCGACGGCGTCGCCCGTAACCTGACCGGGGCCATCCTGGCCCGTATCGAAGCCAAGGGCTACAGCCTTGCCGAGCTGAAGAAGGTTGACGCCACCCGTGAGCTCCTCGAGCAGCACTACGAGGAGCACGTGGGCAAGCCGTTCTACGAGCCCCTGGTGGAATTCATGCTCAGCGGCCCCGTAGTGGCGGCTATTTTCGAAGGCCACCGCGTCATCGAAGGTTTCCGCTCCCTGGCGGGCACCACGGACCCCACCACGGCGGCTCCCGGCACCATCCGCGGCGACTTCGGCCGGGACTGGGGCCTGAAGGTGCAGCAGAACCTGGTGCACGGCTCCGACTCGACTGAGTCGGCGGACCGGGAGATCAAGATCTGGTTCCAGTAAGCCAGGTGAAATGACAGCTAAGGCCAATGTTCTTTTGAACATTGGCCTTAGCTGTCAGGTGGAGCAGGTGACGGCGGGGTTGCCGGGGGAGCAGCCTGCTAGAACCCGGAGGTCCCTGCGAACACCTGGATGAACGCGAAGAAGATGGTGGCGATGACGGCCACGTACAGCAGCGCCGTGATGATCCAGCCGGAATCGCCCAGGACGCGGGCCGCACCCGCCGGCATGGGGAGGACGCCGGCCGTGATGTTCCGGATGGTGGTCCACACGAAGAGCGGGATCATGGCAGCCCAGACGATCATGCAGAACGGGCACAGGATGTGGATGGAGTACAGGGCCTGGGACCACAGCCATACGACGAACGCGAAGCCGAGCGTGACTCCGGCCTGCAGCCCGAGCCAGTACCAGCGGGCAAAGGCCGCACCCGACAGCAGGGCCATGCCCACCGTGATGGTAATGGCGAAGGCCACGATTCCGATGAACATGTTGGGGAAGCCGAACAGGGAACTCTGCCAGGTCTGCATGACCTGGCCGCAGGAGATCCAGGGATTCACATCGCACACAGTGGTGTGGTTGGGGTCCTTGAGTACTTCGAGTTTTTCCAGGACCAGGGTTCCGGAGGCAAACCAGCCGACGATGCCGGTGATGACCAGCAGCCAGCCGAAGGGCCGGTTCCGGGCCATCCGCGGAAGGCTTCCGGCGGCGCTGGTTTGCGGCTCGGCGGCCCGTTCCTGCTCGTGGGCGCTGACGGGGGAGATGCTGGGCATGGGTGTTGCGTCCTTTTCGTCCGGTGCTCCTGTGCCTGATTGTAACGCCGGCGGCTGGAGCCACCACACAGGCAAAGGAACAGCAACGCCCGCTTCCGCGGCGATCCGGCGCGGGTGTGAGAGAATGGACGTGGCTGGAAGCCGATCCACATTCGGACTCCGGTCCGGTGGTTTGTTCCCAAGACCGCCAATGATGAGCAGGGCAGGCTTCGGATTCTTCCGGCAAACCCGCGACTCCATTGGGCGGCACCTGGTTGTAGCACGCAGAACAACGGGTTTTCAGAACATCCGCCGGCTCCCACGGGCTGCCGCACCCCAATGACGGTGCGAACCTGGGAGTATCCACTTGACTTCTGTCAATGCCTGCGGGTGTTGACAATATGTGCCCCAATGGGTGCCGGATGTGGCGGTACGTCAGGGGCAGGAGTGTTGCCACATATGGACAATGATCAGGAACTGGCCGTTAACGACGAAGCAGCGGCTGCTGCGCCCAAGAGGGCTCCGCGGACCCGCCGCAAAGCGGCAACAAAAACCGGGGAAGCTCCCGCGGATGCCATGACCAGCGGACCGGACGCCGCTTCGGCCCCCGGTGAAGACCCGGCCGGTCAAGAAGCCGCGGTCGAAGCAACCGCCGTGGAAGCAACCGCTGCCGAAGAAGCCGGCACCGCGCAGAAGGCCCCCGCCCGGCGAACCCGGGCCCGGAAGAAGGCCGACACCGCCGAACCGCTGCCTGCCTTCGCCGCTGACGTGGAGCCTGCTGCCGAAGTGGCGGCCGTTGACGCACCGGCCGCCATTCAGGACCCTGCCGCCGAAAGCCCTGCCGTTCCTGCCCAGGATGCAACGGCAGATCCCGAAACCAAGCCCGTCCGCCGCCGTCGGGTAGCCACCCGCAAGGCTGCCTCCCCGGTCGCCGCCCCCACAGGTGACTCCGCGGCAACGGCTGACGAAACACCTGCAGCCGCAGCCCCTGAAGCTGCCGCAGCCCCGGAAGCCGTGCTGCCGGAAGCCGCTGACCAAGTCGCGGAACAGAACGTGGAGCAGGCGAACGGATCCGCCGGGCAGGAAGCAGGTCCTGCGGTGGCAGGCGCCCCCGCACAGGAGCAGCCCACGGAAGCGCCGGCAGTGGAAGACGGCGAGGCCGCCGCTGCCGCCAGCCCCTTCGGTTCCCTCTTCCTGGAACCCGCTTCCCCCACGTCAGTACTCTTCCAGGCGCCGGACCTCAGCACTGTAGTCCGGCCCGCGGCGCCCGCAGCCGCGGAGCCCGAGGAAGAAGAATCCGAAGACGTCGAGGATTCCTCCGGCCGCCGCCGTCGCCGCAGCCGTGGCCGCAGGGGCCGCAGCCGTATCGGTGGTACGGCGGAGGAGGATAACGAGGACAGCAGTTCCGATGCTGAGGACGAGTCTGACGAAGACGCAGCCGGCCAGGTGGAAGACGGCGTGACGTCGCGCCGCCGCCGTCGCCGCCGCCGCGGGGACCAGGACCTTGAGCTCACGGGCGGCGGGGACGATGATCCGCCCAACACGGTCACCCGGGTCCGCGCGCCGCGTGCTGTCACTGAAGCGCCCGTGAGCAACCGCGTGACCAGCGTCAAGGGCTCCACCCGCCTGGAGGCCAAGAAGCAGCGCCGCCGCGAATCCCGCGACACGGGCCGGCGCCGGACTGTCATCACCGAGGCCGAGTTCCTGGCGCGCCGCGAGTCCGTGGACCGCCAGATGATCGTGCGCCAGCGCGATGACAGAATCCAGATCGGCGTCCTCGAAGACGGCGTCCTGGCCGAGCACTTCGTGTCCAAGACCCAGCAGGATTCGCTGATCGGCAACGTGTACCTCGGCAAGGTCCAGAACGTGCTGCCGTCCATGGAAGCGGCGTTCGTGGACATTGGACGCGGCCGCAACGCCGTCCTGTACGCGGGCGAGGTCAACTGGGAAGCAGTCAACCTCGAGGGCAAGCAGCGCCGCATCGAAAACGCACTGAAGTCCGGCGACACCGTGCTGGTGCAGGTCACCAAGGACCCCGTGGGCCACAAGGGTGCCCGCCTCACCAGCCAGATCTCCCTGCCCGGCCGCTACCTGGTGTACGTCCCCGGCGGTTCCATGACGGGCATCTCCCGCAAGCTGCCCGACGTCGAACGCAACCGGCTCAAGCGGATCCTCAAGGACCGGCTGCCCGAACACGCCGGCGTCATTGTCCGCACCGCTGCCGAGGGCGCTTCCGAGGAAGAGCTCACGCACGACATCAACCGGCTGCGCGCACAGTGGGAAGGCATCGAAAGCCAGTCCACGTCCACCAAGATCCTGGCCCCCGAGCTCCTTTACGGCGAACCCGACCTCACAATCAAGGTGGTCCGCGACGTCTTCAACGAAGACTTCTCCAAGCTCATCGTTTCCGGTGAGGAAGCCTGGGACACCATCGAGGCCTACGTCACCTACGTGGCGCCGGACCTCGTGGGGCGGCTCGAGAAGTGGACCAAGGACCAGGACATCTTCTCGGCCTGGCGCATCGACGAGCAGATCCACAAGGCCCTCGAACGGAAGGTCTTCCTGCCCTCCGGCGGCTCCTTGGTGATCGACCGCACCGAGGCCATGACCGTTGTGGACGTCAACACGGGCAAGTTCACCGGCAGCGGCGGCAACCTTGAGGAAACCGTCACCAAGAACAACCTCGAAGCGGCCGAGGAAGTGGTGCGCCAGCTCCGGCTTCGCGACATCGGCGGCATCATCGTGATCGACTTCATCGACATGGTGCTCGAATCCAACCGCGACCTGGTCCTGCGCCGCCTGGTGGAGTGCCTGGGCCGGGACCGGACCAAGCACCAGGTTGCCGAAGTGACCTCACTCGGCCTGGTCCAGATGACCCGCAAGCGCATGGGCACCGGCCTGCTCGAAGTGTTCGGCGAGCAGTGCGAGGCCTGCGCCGGCCGGGGCGTCGTGACCCATGACGATCCCGTGGAGCACCGCCGGGCCAACATCGTGGCGGCCGAGCACCACGTCCAGCGCACCGACAACCGGCCCGAAGCCCGGGCGGAAACGCGCCCGGAAGCGCAGCGGAACGACAACGGCCAGCCCGGTGTCCGGACCGAACGCAAGCGGCGGCGCGGACGCGGCGGCCAGCAGCCCGAGGCTGCCCCGGCACCTGCCGTGCATGTCCACACCGTCCAGCCGGACCCGTCCGACGCCGAGCGGCACGCCAAGGCGGAGGCCACCAGGCTTGCCCTCGCAAACATCGCCGCTGCCGCCCATGCAGCCCACCTGCACGACGACGAGGTGGCGGCAGCCCGGCAGGTGCCGTCCGTGGAGCCTGCGCCGGTACCCGTTGAGGAGACGCACGACGCCGATGCCCCGGCACGTCCCGCAGCCGTCCTCACGTTCGGCGGCGAGGAAGTCCCTCTTCCGTTCGTGGAGCACGCCGGGGAACAGCATCCGAAGCCTGCCCTGACGCTGGACCGGCTTGCGGAAGCATTCGCCCACCTGGGCCAGCCGGCTTCCCCCGTGGAGAACGCCCCTGCCAGGCAGGCAGAGGCCGTGCAGGCAGCAGGAGAGGTCGCGCCGGAAGGGCAGGCCGACGGCGGGACGGCAGAAGGCCGCGCCGGTGCCGCTCCTGAGGCGTCGCCTGAAAAGGACTATTCGGACCACACGCTGGAGCAGTCCCGGCAACGCCGGCCCCGGCGCCACCGGGCCGCCAGCCGTGCCCAGGGTTCCGCCAACGAGACCGCTGTCCAGCACCATGAAAACGTCCAGGCTGATGCCGGTGGGCACTCGCACGCAGCCAAGGCCCCCGAACCGGCGAAGGACCAGCCGGAACCGCGCAAGGCGGCCGAGGAACCCATCATCCTCGGCGTCGGGGTGCCTGCCTCGGAACTCTAGCCACAGGAGCGTCCAGCCAGGAATCCCCGTCCTGCGCATCGGTCCACCGGGATTTCCGGGTGGACCGTGCGGGGCGGGGATTCCTGCTGTTCCGGGGCGGTCTATTCTGCGGCGGCCGTTGTCACCCTTTTCCCCGGCTGCGGCGCACGGGCTAGGGTAGGAACCGACACGGGGTGCCGCGCAGCAGGCCGGCTGAGATCCAGACCCGTTGAACCTGTCCGGCTAGTACCGGCGAAGGGATGTCTCTTGTCTTCGACCCTTTCCATGCCCCTGCCAGCTGCCTCCTCCGTCCGCACCGGGCTGCCCACCGGCCGGGACGTCCCGCGGGTCCTGTCCATCGCCGGCTCCGACCCGTCCGGGGGCGCAGGCATCCAGGCCGACCTGAAAAGCATTGCCGCCCACGGCGGATACGGCATGGCTGCCATTACCGCCCTGACGGCACAGAACACCCGCGGCGTGCAGTCCGTCCACGTTCCTCCCGTGGCTTTCCTCGCCCAGCAGCTGGACGCGGTCAGCGATGACATCTCGATCGACGCCGTCAAGATCGGCATGCTGGGGGACGAGGCCGTGATCCGCACCGTCCGGCACTGGCTGGAGAAGGTCCGTCCCGCCGTCGTGGTCCTGGACCCGGTCATGGTGGCCACCAGCGGCGACAGGCTGCTGGAGGAGTCCGCCGAGGCCGCGCTCCGGGACCTGCTGCCCCTGGCCAACCTCATCACTCCCAACCTGCCGGAGCTTGCCATGCTGGTGGGTGCGGACCCTGCCGACAGCTGGGCGGCCGCGCTGGAGCAGGGGCGGCACCTGGCGGACGCCACCGGCGCCACCATCCTGGTCAAGGGCGGTCACCTGGCGGGTGCGGACTGCCCGGATGCGCTGGTCAATACGGCTGGCCTCCTCGCACAGGAAGTGGTGGAGGTGCCGGGAAACCGCATCAACACCCGCAACAGCCACGGCACCGGCTGTTCCCTGTCTTCCGCGATGGCCACCGTCCAGGCTCGCTTGGGCGACTGGGAGGCATCCCTCCGGACGGTCAAGCCATGGCTGGCAGGCGCCCTTGAAAACTCGGAGCAGCTCGAGGTGGGCCAGGGAAACGGGCCGGTGCACCACTTCCACCATGTGCGGCCTGCCCCCGCGGAAGGCGGCTTCGCTGCACGGCTCTGGGCAGAAGCCCAACAGGACCTCGCGGACATCTACGCCCTGGACTTCATTCACGGCCTGGCCGCCGGGGACCTTCCCGAGAAGGACTTCGCCTACTACCTGGCCCAGGATGCCCTGTACCTGAACGGATACTCCCGGGTGTTGGCCCGCGCCAGCGCCCTGGCTCCCTCGGAAGCGGAACAGCTGTTCTGGGCCGGGTCCTCGCAGCAGTGCCTGGAGGTGGAGTCGGAACTGCACCGTTCCTGGCTCAGCACCCGGCCCGCCCAGAACGGCCTCGGCCCCGTCACCAAGGCCTACGTGGACCACCTCACCGCAGCGTCGGCGTCGGGCAGCTACGCCGTCCTGGCCGCCGCCGTCCTTCCCTGCTTCTGGCTCTACGCCGAGGTGGGCGAAAAGCTGCACGGCCAGTTTGTTGCCTCCTTGGAGCCGGAGGGGCACGCCTACGCGGCCTGGCTGCGGACGTATGCCGACGAAGGATTTGCCGAAGCAACGCGCCGCGCCATCGCCATCGTGGACGCAGCTGGCCGGAAGGCCTCGGACGCCGAGCGGGAGGCCATGGTGACCGCGTTCAAGCAGTCCTGCCGCCTGGAAGTGGAATTCTTCGACGCGCCGAGGCTCCATTCCTGACTCCTGCGGGCAGCACCGCCGCTATGATGGAGTTCATGGTTGCGGTGCTGCCTGCCGGAGTGTGGTTACTACCACACCCGGGCCGCCGGAACCAGCCTCATTTGCGGCCGTAGATGGATTTAGCGTATTCTAGATCTTCGGTGCTTACGCCAACACTTGGGTTATGACCCCACGGCGTTGAGGCACAGCGGGAACCCTGACTTTTTTGAGTCGGTTCCGCACGCAAATTTTGTAATAAACGTCGAGAGAAGTGAGTTCCCAAGTGGTGTACGCGATTGTCCGCGCAGGCGGCCGCCAAGAGAAGGTTTCCGTTGGAGACTTCGTTACCCTGAACCGCGTCGCCGGTGGAGCCGGCAGCACCATCGAGCTGCCCGCACTGCTCCTGGTTGATGGTGACAAGGTCACCTCCGCCGCCGCTGACCTGGCCAAGGTAACTGTTACGGCTGAAATCCTCCAGGACCTGCGTGGTCCTAAGATTGTCATCCAGAAGTTCAAGAACAAGACCGGCTACAAGAAGCGCCAGGGTCACCGCCAGGAACTGACCAAGGTCAAGATCACCGGCATTAAGTAACCACCGGTTACTGTTCAGGTATTTCAACAGATTCCCCAGAATTTAGAGGCAGGCATTTCAGATGGCACATAAAAAGGGCGCGAGCTCCACTCGCAACGGTCGCGATTCCAACGCTCAGTACCTCGGCGTCAAGCGCTTCGGCGGCCAGGTCGTTTCCGCAGGCGAGATCATCGTCCGCCAGCGCGGCACCCACTTCCACCCCGGCGCCGGCGTTGGCCGTGGCGGTGACGACACCCTGTTCGCACTGACCCCGGGCGCCGTTGAATTCGGCACCCGCCGCGGTCGTCGCGTGGTCAACATCGTTGCTGCTGCAGCTGCAGAGTAACAACCAGTTCTGAAGCGGTGGAGCGGGCCTGAGGGTCCGCTCCACTGTTCTTTTAACAGCATTACAATCGATGTGGCGTCCCCGGGCGCCCCATAAACAGCATCTGAGGAGATCCACGTGGCCAGCTTTGTAGACCGGGTAGTACTGCATGTATCCGGCGGAACCGGCGGCCATGGTTGCGTCTCCGTCCACCGCGAGAAGTTCAAGCCCCTCGGCGGTCCCGACGGCGGGAACGGCGGCAACGGCGGCGACGTGATCCTTCGCGTGGACCACCAGACCACCACCCTCCTCGACTACCACCACGCACCGCACCGGCACGCGAGCAACGGCGGCCCCGGCATGGGCGACTGGCGCGGCGGCAAGAACGGCGAGACCCTGATCCTGCCCGTACCGGACGGCACGGTTGTCAAAACCAAGGACGGCGAAGTCCTCGCCGACCTCGTGGGAGAAGGCGCCGAGTTCGTGGCAGCCGCCGGCGGCCTGGGCGGACTCGGCAACGCTGCCCTGTCCTCACAGAAGCGCCGCGCCCCGGGCTTCGCGCTGCTCGGCATCGAAGGGGATTCCCGGGACGTCGTCTTGGAACTGAAGTCCATTGCCGATATCGCCCTGGTGGGCTTCCCGTCCGCCGGCAAGTCCAGCCTGATCGCGGCCATGTCCGCTGCGCGCCCCAAGATCGCCGACTACCCGTTCACCACCCTGGTTCCCAACCTGGGCGTGGTGCAGGCCGGCGAAGTGCGGTTCACCATCGCCGATGTTCCCGGCCTCATCGAAGGCGCCAGCGAGGGACGGGGACTGGGCCATAACTTCCTGCGCCACGTTGAGCGCTGCGCGGCCCTGGTCCACGTACTCGACTGCGGCACCCTGGAATCCGACCGTGACCCGCTCACGGACCTCGCCATCATCGAAGGTGAGCTCGAGAAGTACGCCGTCGACATGAGCTATGCCGGCCAGGACGGGGAAGTGGTTCCCCTGAACCACCGCCCGCGGCTGGTCGCGCTGAACAAGGTGGACCTGCCCGATGGCAAGGACATGGCTGAGTTCGTGCGTCCGGAACTCGAATCCCGCGGATACCGCGTCTTCGAAGTATCCGCCACGAGCCATGAAGGCCTGCGCCAGCTCGGCTTCGCCATGGCGGAGATCGTCAAGGCGGCCCGGGATGCCGTGGCTGCGGCCCCGCCCAAGGTGCAGCCGGCCGTGCTGCGGCCGCGTGCCGTCAACGAAACCGGGTTCAAGATCCGCCGCGAGGAAAAGAACCTGGAACCGCTGTTCCGCGTCCTGGGCGAAAAGCCCGTGCGCTGGGTCAAGCAAACCGACTTCACCAACGAAGAGGCCATCGGCTACCTGGCGGACCGGCTCGCCCGGCTGGGCGTTGAAACCGAACTGTTCAAGCAGGGCGCCAAGCCCGGTGACACGGTGGTCATTGGCGAGGACGACGGCGTGGTGTTCGACTGGGAGCCCACCATGATGGCAGGAGCTGAGCTCCTGGCCTCGCCGCGCGGCACCGACGTCCGGTTCGCCGATATCGGCGACCGCCCCACCCGCAGCCAGAAGCGCGAAGAGCAGCAGGAGCGCCGCGACGCCAAGGCTGCCGCCCGCGCGGAGCTCGAAGCGGAGCGGAAAGCCGGAATCTGGACCGAGTCCGTCAGCGGCCGCCGTGCCGCCCAGACCGTCAAGGAAAGCGGACTGGAAGCGGACGATGACCTCTAGGGGCATGACAGCAGTACCCGGCGTGCCTGCGGGGGACAGGAGCGCGCTGGCCGGGGCCCGCCGGATCGTGGTCAAGGTAGGCTCCTCCTCGCTGACCAGCATCAAGGGCGGCATCTCGGAGGAGTCACTGACCGCCCTCGCTGACGCCCTGGCGGCGAAACGCAATGCCGGCGCCGAGATCATCCTGGTTTCCTCAGGGGCCATCGCGGCAGGCCTTGCGCCGCTTGGCCTGGCCAAACGGCCCCGGGACCTGGCCACCCAGCAGGCCGCGGCCAGCGTGGGCCAGGGGCTTCTGATGGCCCGGTACACCCAGGCCTTCGGTGCCCACGGCGTCACCGTCAGCCAGGTCCTGCTGACGGCAGAAGACCTGATGCGGCGCAGCCAGCACACCAATGCCCTCCGCGCCATGGACCGGCTGCTGAACCTCGGGGTGGTCCCGGTAGTCAACGAAAACGACACCGTAGCCACCCACGAGATCCGCTTCGGCGACAACGACCGGCTGGCCGCCCTGGTGGCCCACCTGGTGCGCGCCGATGCGCTCGTACTGCTGTCCGACGTCGACTCCCTCTATGACGGGCCGCCCGCCCAGGGTGCCCGGCGCATTCCGCTGGTCACCGGCGCGCACGACCTCGAGGGCGTGTCCATTGGCAAGTCCGGCAAGGCCGGCGTGGGTACCGGGGGCATGATGACCAAAGTGGAGGCTGCCGGCATGGCGGCAGGATCGGGAATCCACGCCCTGGTGACGTCCACGCCCAACGCAGCCGCGGCCTTGAACGGCGAGGACGTAGGCACCTGGTTCTCCGTCAACGGCTCCCGCAAACCTGTCCGACTCCTGTGGCTGGCGCACGTTGCGTCGGTGCAGGGCCGGCTGGTCCTGGACGAGGGGGCGGTCCGCGCTGTGCGGCACCACCGCACGTCCCTCCTGCCGGCTGGCATCTCCGCGGTGCATGGCGACTTTGAAGCCGGCGACGCCGTTGAGCTGGCCGGAGCCGACGGCACCATCATTGCCCGCGGGCTGGTGAACTACTCATCCGAGGAACTGCCGCGGATGCTGGGACGGTCAACGCATGAGCTGGGCGAGGAAATGGGCAGCGGCTACAACCGTGAAGTTGTTCATGTAGACGACCTGGTGCTGGTCTGAGCTGCCACCTCGCCTAAACTTGGATCATGACTGACGCCCTGATCCACGCTGCTGAACATTCCGGACCCACCGCTGCGCAGGCGCAGCCGGGTCCCGCAGCTGAACCGGCATCGGCCCAGGCACCCCTGTCCGTCGCCGAGGTGGAGTCCGCGGTCCACGCCATCACCGACCGCGCCCGCCACGCCGCCCGCAAGATGGCCACCGCCAACCGGGCCTGGAAGGACCGTGCCCTCCGTGCGGTGGGCGCCGCCCTGCAGGAGAACGTCCCCGCCATTCTCGCCGCCAACGCCATGGACGTGCAGCGGGGCAAGGCCAACGGGACCTCCGCTGCCCTCCTGGACCGGCTCACCCTCACCGACGCCCGCGTCGCCGGACTCGTGGCGGCCCTTGAAAACCTGGCCGGCCTCCCGGACCCCGTGGGCAACGTGGTACGCGGACAGACCCTCCCCAACGGGCTTCGCCTCCGCCAGGTCAATGTGCCCATGGGGGTGGTTGCTGCCATCTACGAGGCACGGCCCAATGTCACCGTCGACATCGCAGGACTTGCCCTGAAGAGTGGCAACGCCGTCATCCTCCGCGGCGGCAGCGCGGCCGAAGCCACCAACCAGGTGCTGGTCCGCATCCTGCGCGAGGCCCTGGAATCCGTCGGGCTGCCCGCCGACGCGGTCCAGACCGTGGACCAGTACGGACGTGCGGGCGCCACCGTCCTGATGAAGGCCCGGGGCAGGGTGGATGTCCTGATTCCCCGCGGCGGCCGCGACCTGATCCAGACCGTGGTCACCAACTCTGCCGTCCCGGTGATCGAAACGGGGGAGGGAAACGTCCACATCTTCATCGATGAGTCCGCCGACGAGAACATGGCCGTAGAGATCCTGCTCAACGCCAAGACGCAGCGGCCCAGTGTCTGCAATACCGTGGAGACACTGCTGGTCCATTCCGGCTCAACGGTGCTGCCCGCCGTCGCCTCCGCCCTCCGCAGTGCCGGTGTCCGCCTCCACGTGGACGGGCGCATCAGCGCCGCACTGCCCGCCACGATCGAAACCGAACCTGCGACGGATAAGGACTGGGGAACGGAGTACATGGACCTGGACCTCGCCGTCGCGATGGTGGACAGCCTGGACGAAGCCGTCCGGCACATCCGTACCTGGTCCACCGGCCACACCGAGGCGATCCTCACCAACAACCTCGCCAACGCCGAGCGCTTCATCGCGGAGGTTGATTCGGCGGCCGTGATCGTCAACGCCTCCACCCGCTTCACCGACGGCGGCGAACTGGGCCTCGGTGCCGAGGTGGGCATCTCCACGCAGAAGCTGCATGCCCGTGGTCCCATGGGCCTGACCGAACTCACTACCACGAAGTGGATCGTCCAGGGCGAAGGCCAGGTCCGCGGGTAGCAACGCGGTAACATAGACCAGAACCCGGAAAGCAGCGGAAGGTTCCGCTGCCTGAAAATCCTTGAACAAGGGGAGAAAATGCTGCTCCAGCAGATTGCCACGTCCGTCGCCGCCGCAGGCGAATCAGGCCACGAGGAGCTCGCGCCGCTGTGGGCCGAACCGTGGGTCTTCGGCGTGTCCATGTTCGGCATCCTGGTGGTGCTGATGCTCATTGCCTGGTCCTACAACAACCTGGGCAACCGGCACGCCGCCACGGATGAGCACGCAGATCCGCACCGCCAGCACCCCAACAAGCACGATCGCGGGCAGGGCCACTAACATTTCCCACAACCTGCAACGCAATGGGGCCCGGGGGAGGCTGCGGCTGGGCGTGATGGGCGGGACCTTTGATCCCATCCACCACGGCCACCTTGTGGCGGCCAGCGAAGTCGCAGCGGAGTTCGACCTCGACGAGGTGGTCTTCGTTCCCACCGGGCAGCCATGGCAAAAGTCCCATAAACAGGTCAGCGAGCCCGAACACCGCTACCTGATGACCGTCATCGCCACGGCCTCCAATCCGCGCTTCACCGTCAGCCGTGTCGACGTCGACCGCCCCGGTCCCACATACACCATCGACACCCTGCGCGACCTCAGGGCGCAGCGCCCCGACGCCGACCTCTTCTTCATCACCGGCGCGGATGCCCTGGCGCAGATCCTGTCCTGGAAGGACATCGACGAACTCTGGTCGCTCGCCCACTTCGTTGGTGTGACCCGGCCGGGGCACGTCCTGGACGGCATGGGCCGGGACGATGTCAGCCTGCTGGAAGTGCCCGCCATGGCCATCTCGTCAACTGACTGCCGCGCCCGGGTAGCCTCCAACAGCCCGGTCTGGTACCTGGTCCCGGACGGGGTGGTCCAGTACATCGCCAAGTACGGCCTGTACTCGGACGCACCGGAAGTCGTGGATGACGCAACGTCCGAAGCACGCGAACCAGCCAGTACTGAATGAGTTCTCAATGAGTCAGGAACAGCCCCCAATCCGCAGCCGCCGGGAACTCCGGAAGGCCAGGGACGCCCAGCAGGCCAGCTCGCCTGCCACGGAGCAGCGCCCGCCAGCCGCCGACCGGCCGGCTGGCAGCGCGCCCGCGCAGGACGGCCAGGACGCTGCGCCCGGCACCGGTTCCGCCGGGGGAGCCGCCCCCGCGGTTCGCCCCCAGGCGCCGGCGGACCAGCCGGCCACTCAGCGCTCCTCCCAGATCCGCGCCCGCGACCGGGCGGCGCTGCGCACCATCAAGGAACTTGAGGAAAAGGAAGGGCAGCTTGCTGCCGGCGGGCCCCCCACCCGGCGCCAGCTGCGGCTGCAGCAGCTCAAGGAGCAGGCCCTGACGGCCGCCAACCCCATCGTTCCGGCCACCGCTGCTCCCGCCGGCAAACCGGCCGCCAAGCCCGCGACGCCAGGTACCGCCAATCCAGGTACCGCCAAGCCCGCCACGCCGGGCAAAGGCGCCAGCGGGGCAGGACAAGGCCCGGACAATCCCAACGCGGACAATCCCACGCCGGCCCCCGCCGGAGCCCCGGAGGGCATGACGGTGGAGCAGGCCCTGGAGGCGCGCGCACTCATCGCCGCGCAGGCCAGGAACCAGATTGCCAAGATGGAGCACATCGCTTCCCTGGATCCGGAAGCCGTGGATCCCGAAATCCTGGCTGAGCAGATTGCGTTGGCCGAACGGGCCGCTGTCATGAACCGCCGCGCCATGGCCCGGCAGAAACTTGCCGAGCAGGCCGGCAGCCCGGCCGGCGCCCCTGGCAGCGGTCCGGCGCAAAAAGACAACGCGGGCCCGTCTACGGCCAGCAACCTCGCAATGGTGACGCCCCTTGAGTTCGTCCAGGTTCCGGGTGTGGAGCGGCCGGTCATGAAACCGCCTGCCACCTCCCACGTTCCTGTCACCACCCGGCCCGGTACCAAGGTGCCCGGCACGAAGGTACCGGGTGCCGGGAAACGCAGGCCCGCCACACGTCCCAAGGCGCCCGCCCCGGATACGGCTACCGGCCGCTCGCAGGTCATCGCACGCGCCGAAGCGGCTGCCAAGGCCGCCAGCCGTCCAAAGCCGGTTTCGCGCCCGGAAGACCAGTCGGAGGATCTTTTCGAAGACCTTCCCAGGGTTCCCGCCCGGTCCGCCTACGGGCTCGACCCCCTGGATGCCGCAACCGCCGGGCTTACCAGGGCCCGCCGGAACCGCATTCTCCAGTTCTGCATCCTCGCGTTCGGGATCCTGGCCCTCGTCGCCGGCATCATCCTGATCGCCAGCGGCATGTCCCGCTGACCTGCCGGCCGGCACCAACACTTAACCAAAACAAGGAGTCCCGTGACTGCAACAGAATCGTCCATCGCCATAGCCCGTACGGCCGCCAAGGCCGCCGCGGACAAGATCGCCCAGGACATCGTCGCCATGGACGTGAGCGAACGTTTGGCCCTCGCCGACGTCTTCCTCATCGCCTCGGCGCCCAGCGAACGCCAGGTCAACGCCATCGTGGACGGCATCGAGGAAGAGCTCGCTAAGCAGGACCTGCGGCCCGTGCGCCGCGAGGGCCGGTCCGGCGGCCGATGGGTCCTGCTGGACTACGCCGACGTCGTGATCCATGTCCAGCACGAGGAAGACCGCGTGTTCTACGCGCTGGAGCGTCTCTGGAAGGACTGCCCCGTCGTCGACCTGCAGCTCGGTGACGACGCGTCCGCCAAGGCCGGCGCCGTTTCCGACAGCGAGTAGGGGCGAATATTCCCGATTTGGAATTTTCGGAAATGCTGTTCTAAGATATTTGAGTTGCTTCGGGGGAGACCCTGAAGAAAGCCCGCAAGGGCAGCAGCAATCCGGGGCTGTGGCGCAGCTGGTAGCGCACCTGCATGGCATGCAGGGGGTCAGGGGTTCGAGTCCCCTCAGCTCCACCGGAGAAGTCCGCCGGAACCGTTTGGTTCCGGCGGACTTTTTTGTGCCCGCATCCCGGCTGCTCCGGATTGCACCGGCGCCCGGACCTTGCACCCCCGCGTTCCCCGGTGATCTGTCCAAGCGCGGGTGCATTCAGGGCGTGGACAGCGGACGGTGACGGCCGATTGGCGTCCAGCGGAAAAGTGCATTACTCTGGTCAGGTTGCTCCGGGGAATTCGATCGGAAAAACAAAAGTACGGGGCTGTGGCGCAGCTGGTAGCGCACCTGCATGGCATGCAGGGGGTCAGGGGTTCGAGTCCCCTCAGCTCCACCGATACGGAAAGGGAACCATCACATGTGATGGTTCCCTTTTTTGTTGCCACCGGCAACCGATACTGGCCGGAAACCCTTCCGGCGCAGGTCAAAGCGCGGTACAACTGTGGTTGAGGGCACATCGTCCCGCCTCCGGACAGCTTTCATCCAAAGCGGCGGCAGCGGGACAGGCTGACGAGGAGGTCACAGATGTCCCACGCAGACGGCTACAGCCGCAACGGCGGAGCTTTTCCCGATGAACCGCGCCTGACGCGCGATACCGCCATCCGCGGACCAGCCAGGCCCGGCCCGTATATCGGCGCCGGTATCCTGCTGGCCGCCGCCATCCTGTTCCCATTGATGCCGCAGCTCTACTCCTTTGACGCACCGCGGCTGGCCGGGATGCCCTTCTTCTACTGGTACCAGCTGCTGTGGGTGCCGATCTCTGCCGTCCTGACCGGCAGCGCGTACTGGCTGGTCACCAAGGAAGACCGACGACGGCGGGCCGAGGCGCGTGCAGGTGGTCCGCCCAAGGCGGGGACTGGCACCGCCGGGGCCGGTTTGGGAGGGGACCGGCCATGAACACCCGCGAGATCAACTGGACAGCCCTGATCATTGTGGTGCTGCTGTTCGTCATCGTGGCCGTGATGGGCTTCCTCGCAGCCAGATGGCGCCGGAGTACCGACGTGGAGGGGCTGCACAGCCTGGACGAATGGGGACTCGGCGGCCGCGGCTTCGGCACCTGGATCACCTGGTTCCTCCTGGGCGGGGACCTGTACACCGCGTACACCTTCGTGGCGGTGCCGGCAGCCATGTGGGCCACCGGCGCTGTGAGCGGTTTCTTCGCGGTCCCGTACACGATCGTCCTGTATCCGATCATCTTCATCATCATGAGCCGGCTGTGGTCCGTATCCCACCGCCACGGCTACGTCACCTCGGCGGACTTCGTGGGCGGCCGCTACGGCAGCCGCTGGCTCTCCCTGGCCGTCGCCGTTACGGGCATCGTCGCCACGATGCCCTACATTGCGCTGCAGCTGGTGGGCATCAAGGCTGTGCTCACCGTCCTTGGCCTGGGGAGCTCCGGAAACGTCCTGCTGACCGACCTGCCGCTGATCCTCGCCTTCGTGGTGCTGGCCGCCTACACGTACACCTCGGGACTGCGCGCCCCGGCGATGATCGCCGTCGTCAAGGACCTCCTGATCTACCTTGCCGTGATTGTGGCCGTCATTTACCTGCCCATCAAGTTCGGCGGCTGGGACACCATTTTCGGTGCAGCCCAGGCCAAGCTCGGCGCAGTAAACCAGGCCACGGGCAAACCGGCGGGTGTCTTCGTCCCGGGCGCGGCCAACTACTCCGCCTACTGGTCGCTGGCGCTGGGCTCGGCCATGGCGCTGTTCATGTACCCGCACTCGGTGACCGCGGTGCTGGCCTCGAAGGCACGCAACACCATCCGCCGCAATGCCGCCATCCTGCCGCTGTACTCCCTGATGCTCGGCTTCCTGGCCCTGCTGGGTTTCGTGGCCATCAAGGCGGGCACCAAGCCAATCGACCTGGACGGATCCGTCAACCCGCAGCTGGTGGTCCCACAGCTGTTCCTTGACCACTTCCCGGCCTGGTTCGCCGGGATCGCACTGGCCGCCATCGCCATCGGGGCCCTGGTGCCGGCAGCGATCATGTCCATTGCCGCCGCCAACATGTTCACCCGGAACATCTACCGCGACTTCATCCGCCCGGACGTCGATCCAAAGACGGAGGCGAAGGTGTCCAAGATCGTCTCCCTGGTGGTGAAGGTGGGCGCCCTGGTTTTCGTGATCGCCATGGACCAGTCGGCAGCCATCAACATGCAGCTCCTGGGCGGCATCTGGATCCTGCAGACCTTCCCCGCAGTGGTGGCCGGGCTCTACACCCGCTGGTTCGACCGCTGGGCCCTGCTGATCGGCTGGGCCGTGGGCATCATCTTCGGTACCGTCTCCGCCTACAACGTGGTCAACCCAGTGACCAAGGCGCACTTCGGTGGCTCGGTGGCGCCCATACCCGGCACGGACTTCAGCGTCTACATCGCCGTATCGGCGTTCGCGCTGAACCTGGTGGTCGCCGCCGTGCTGACCCTGGTGATGCGGGCCCTCAAGGTCCGGACCGGCGAAGACCTTACCCGGCCCACGGACTACGCCGCCGACGAAACGGATCCTAAAGTGGTGCAGATCGAAAAGACCCAGCACTTCACCCAGCCGGGCGGACCCTCCCCGGTGGCCTAGCCGTAAAGTGGCCTGACCTCAGGGTCACCAGGCCGCCCTCCTGCCGGGTTGCGTCCCGGCAGGAGGGCGCTTCCGTCACAGCGCTTTCGTCACAGCCAGCCAGTGCGGCGCAACGGCGGTTCCTCCCCGCCCGGGCGGCGCACCAGGACCTGGTTGACTCCGGTGAGTCCGTTTTCGAATCCGATGGCGCTGGCGGCCATGTACAGACGCCACACCCTCGCGCGACCTTCTCCGGCCAGTCGCACCGCTTCCGCCCAGTTCTGCTCCAGCCGCCCGACCCACGCACGGAGAGTCAGCGCGTAGTGGGGGCGCAGTGCTTCCACGTCGAGGACTTCGAACCGTGCAGTCTCCAGGGCGGACACCATTTCGCCCAGGCTGATCATTTCGCCGTCCGGGAAGACGTAGCGGGGTATGAACGAGTCGGGATCGGGGTCGGTGGGGCCGGCGTTCCAGGAGATGGCATGGTTCAGCAGCCGGCCGCCGGGGCGGAGCAGCCCAAAGAGTGCTGCTGCGTAGGCAGGGGTCTGGGCCCGTCCCACGTGCTCGGACATGCCGATGGAGCTGATGGCGTCGTAGGGCCCGTCGTCCACGTCCCGGTAGTCCTGGACCCGGATCTCCACCCTGTCGGTGAGGCCGGCCTCGGCTGCACGCTTCCGCGCCAGGGTGGCCTGCTCCGTGGACAGCGTCACGCCCACCACTGTGGCGCCGTACTTGGCGGCAGCGTGGAGGGCGAAGCTGCCCCACCCGCAGCCAACATCGAGGACCCGTGTCCCCGGCTGGAGGCCCAGCTTGCGGCAGACAAGGTCCAGCTTGGCTTCCTGCGCCGCGTCCAGACCATTGTCCGGCCCTCCGCCGGCAGGGACGCCTTCGTCCGGCCACACAGCGCAGGAGTAGACCATGGATGGTCCCAGCACCAGGGCGTAAAAATCGTTGCCGACGTCGTAATGATGCGAGATGGCGGCCGAATCCCGTCCCCGGGAATGCATCCTGCCCTTCCTGGCGATCCGCGCCTCCTCGGGCGGCGGGGCAGGGTTGGGTCCCACAGCGCCCAGCCGGACAGCGGTGCGCAGCAGCAGCCAGACTTCGCTGGCGGAAAGCGGCCGGAACGGTCCGGGCTCGGCGAACTTCCCGGCCGAACTCAACGCTGCGAAGGCTGCGAAGACGTCACCCGGGGCGTCGATGTCACCTGCCACATACGCCCGGCTCAGGCCAAGCTGCCCCGGTGACCAGAGCATTCGTCGCAGTGCCTTCCGGGATTTGAACTCAAGAACCGGTGCGTTGGCAGGGCCTGCTTCCGAGCCGTCCCATGCCCGCAGCCGCAGCGGGACGTCGCTGGTGCCCAAAACCACCCCCAGCGCTTTCTCCAGCCTGGCGGCGTGCCCGCCCGCTCCGGTTCCGCTTTGTCCGGCATCTTCAGTGTCCATGCGCCCACCCTAAGGCCGGGCAGCCCTCCGCGACTATCATGGGGGAGTGATTCCTGACCCAACCGATGTGGTGGTCATCGGGGCCGGCCAGGCAGGCCTGTCGGCTGCGTACCACCTCCAGCGCCGCGGGCTGGGCTTCGCCGTGCTTGACGCCGAGGAAGGTCCCGGCGGCGCGTGGCGGCACCGGTGGAAGAGCCTGCGCATGGCCACCGTCAACGGGATCAGCGACCTTCCCGGAATCGCCAAACCAGATGTGGACCCCGCGGAACCAAGCTCGGAATTCCTGACCCGCTATTTCGCCGGCTACGAGGCGGAGCTGGGGCTTAACGTCCACCGGCCGGTGAAGGTGCGTGCCGTGAGGCGTGAGGACAGCAATCCGGCCGGCCGGCTGCGGATCGAAACGTCCGACGGCGACTGGAGCGCCAAGGCACTCATCAACGCCACGGGTACGTGGACCCGCCCGTTCTGGCCCATCTATCCCGGCCGTGCCTCGTTCGGCGGCAGGCAACTGCATGTGGCCGACTACGTGTCCGCGGATGAGTTCCGCGGCCTGCACGTGATCGTGGTGGGCGGCGGGATCTCTGCCGTGGGGCTGCTGGAGGAGATTTCCCGCGTCACCTCGACCAGTTGGTTCACGCGCCGGGAGCCGGTGTGGCGCGACGAGGCGTTTGATGCCAAGGCTGGCCATGACGCCGTGGCGCTCGTGGAGGAGCGCGTCCGCAAGGGGCTTCCACCGCAAAGCGTCGTTTCGGTGACGGGCCTGATCTGGACGCCTGCCCTTCGTGCGGCGAAGGAACGGGGCGCGCTGGAGCGGCAGCCCATGTTTACCGCCATTGAACCCGGGGGAGTACGCCGCGCCGACGGTACCCTGCTGAGGGCCGACGTCATCCTCTGGGCCACAGGGTTCAGGGCGGAACTGGAACACCTGGCGCCACTTCACCTGCGGGGTCCGGGCGGCGGGATCGCCATGGACGGAACCCAAGTGGCGGCCGAGCCCCGCGTGCACCTGGTCGGGTACGGCCCATCGTCGTCCACCATTGGTGCCAACCGTGCCGGACGGGCAGCAGTGGCAGCGATCCTGAAGCTGCCGGCGATGGCGACGGCGGCCGAGCCGGTAACGTGGAGGTGATGCCCCGGGTGCCGGGGACGGCAGAGGCGACAGAAGGCGGCAGCACACCGGTGGCAGCAAACACCCTGGCGGACATCTTCGACGGGCTGAGACGGCGGCCTGATGTGGAAGCCCCCAACCTGCAGGCCTGGGACGCCACCGACCGGCTCCTGCTTGAAACTGCCGTCCAGCTGGGACGGGCGGGCGGCGCCGTGGCAGTCATCGGAGACCGCTATGGAGCGCTCACTCTCGGCGCCGCCGAGGCCCTGGCCCCGGCCTCGCTGCGCGTGCACCAGGACCTCATCACCGGGGAGCGGGCCCTGCGGCTGAACGCGGCCGAACTGTCCGCCAGGCGGGAGGCTGCCGGGCTTCCGGCGGACAGCGCCGGGTCCGGTTTCGTGCAGTTGCCCCTGGGGCCCGAACTGCTGGCCGGAGCGGACACCGTCCTGCTGCAGCTCCCCAAGACCCTCGCCGAGCTTGAGGAGATCGCCGCCGCCGTTGCCAGGTACGCCGCGCCGGGCGTCCGGCTGCTTGCAGGCGGGCGGGTGAAGCACATGTCACTGGGCATGAACGCCGTCCTTGAACGGTATTTCGTGTCGGTGCAGCCGCAGCTGGCACGGCAAAAATCGCGGGTCCTCCTCGCGGCCGGTCCCAAAACCGCCGCCGCCTCCCCGCGTTTTCCGGTGGTGGAGCACCTCGTGGAACTGGACCTGGACGTTGCCGCGCACGGCGCTGTCTTCGCCGGCGCCAGGCTGGACATCGGCACGCGCTTCCTGCTGACGTTCCTGCCCGCCATGAAGCCGGCACGCCGCGCCGTCGACCTCGGATGCGGCACCGGCATCCTCGCCGCAATGTATGCCAGGCAGTTCCCGGACGCCGCGGTAACGGCTACCGACCAGTCTGCGGCCGCCGTCCAGTCCGCGCTGGCCACCGCCCGCGCCAACGGGCTGGCGGACCGGATCTCCGTGCTGCAGGACGATGCGCTCAGCACCTTTCCCGACGGGACAGTCGACGCGGTCCTGCTGAATCCGCCCTTTCATGTCGGAGCTGGAGTCCACGCCGGCGCCGGGCTGAAGATGATTGAAGCCGCCGGGCGGGTCCTGGCTCCAGGGGGCGAGCTGTGGACGGTCTACAACCGGCACCTGGCCTACCTGCCTGCCCTGGAGCGGTCCGTAGGGCCCACCGTGGTGGAGGGCCGAAACCCAAAGTTCACGGTCACCCGGAGCACCCGCAGGTCCCGCTGACCCCATCCTGCCCCTCACCGGCCACGACATCCGCCGCGCCGCTGCCCGGACATGTGGGCGGCGGCGGACGCTTGACGTACGATTCAAAGCATCACCACCGCCGGGTAGCCGAAGACGTTTAGGGGACACAGTGTCTGAGATCCGCCAATCCTCTCCGAGGCGCGGAACCAACTTGCCCAGGATGGGGGACTTCAACCTCACCGTCATCCTCGACGCAATCCGCAGGACGTCCGGCGGACTGAGCCGGGTGGAACTCGCCCAGATCGTTGGCCTGTCGCCGCAGACCATCTCGAACATATCCCGCCGCCTGCTGGACCAGAACCTGATCGTGGAAGCCGGCAAAGAGGGCAGTGGCCCCGGAAAGCCCCGCACCATCCTGCGCCTGAACCCCGGCGGCATGTACGCCCTCGGGGTCCACCTGGACCCGGCCGTGACCACATTCGTGGTGCTTGACCTCGTGGGTGCTGTGGTGCGGCACTCCCGGATCAAGACCCCGGGCGGAAACGATCCTGCCGCAGTGATCGCTACGATCGCCGCGGAACTGGCCCAGCTCGTGGAGGATTCCGGCGTGGACCAGGCCCGCGTCGCGGGACTCGGAGTGGCCGCTCCCGGTCCCATCGACCTGGACCACGGCACCGTGGTGGACCCGCCGCTGCTCCCCGGGTGGGACCGCGTGGAACTGCGGGACGCGTTGGCCAAGGCCACCGGCTACTCCGTGCTGGTGGACAAGGATGTGACAAGCGCCGCCGTCGCGGAAACGTGGGCGGGCGGCCCCAGCGGCGCCGGCAGCTTCGTGTTCATGTACATGGGGACCGGCATCGGCTGCGGGATCGTCCTCAACGATGAAGTTGTCCGGGGGACGTCAGGCAACGCCGGCGAGATCGGCCACATCATCGTGGACCCGGGCGGACCTCTTTGCGACTGCGGACAGCGCGGCTGCGTCAAATCCTCCGCCATTCCCCAGGTCCTGGTGGCGGAAGCGGTCGCCACGGGCATCCTGGAGGGCGCCCCGTCCGGAAGCGCGGCCGAAATCCAGCAAAGCTTTTCCGAGCTGTGCGCCCGTGCGTACGCAGGGGACGAAGGTGCCGCCGCCATCCTGGACAAGTCCGCTGTCCTGGTTGCCCGGGCGGTCTCCGTGGTCACGAACACCCTGGATGTTGAACGGGTGGTCTTCGGCGGCCCGTTCTGGACCTGCCTGTCGCAGCGCTACCTCGAACTGGTCCCGCCGCTGCTGGACGCCAACAGCGCCGCCCGCCTGATCCACCCGATCGAAGTGGTGGGCACGGGAGTGGGGGAGGACGTGGGCGCCATCGGCGCGGCCTCGCTGGTCCTGGAACATACGCTCGCGCCCCGCGCCCAGCGGCTCCTGCTGGAAAGCTGACGGCGCCATGTTTCGCCGGGCATCCAAAGCCGCATCGCTGGTGGCTGCAGCAGTTTTAGTCCTCACAGCGTGCACTCCTGCCGATCCTGCGGGCGGCAACCGGACCATCAAGGTGGCGTACCAGAAGACAGACTCGTTCACGGCACTGGACACCATGTTCCAGGATGCGAAGAAAGAGTTCGAAGCCGCGAACCAGGGCGTCACGATCGAACTGCAGCCCATCCAGGCCAATGATGACGACTACGGCACCAAGCTGGCCCTGGCCCTGCGGTCACCTTCGACAGCCCCGGACGTCTTCTACGAGGACACGTTCAAGGTGCGCTCCGACGTGGACGCCGGGTACCTGCTGAATTTGGACAGCCGCCTGGAGGGGTGGAGGGACTGGGACAAGTTCGACGACGCTGCCAAGGAAGCAGGCAAAGCGGACGACGGCGGCACGTACGCGGTGCCGTTGGGCACCGACACGCGCGCCATTTGGTACAACAAGAAAGTTTTTGCGGCGGCCGGCATTGACCTGCCGTGGGAGCCGTCCAGCTGGCAGGACATCCTGGACACAGCCCGCGAGATCAAGGCCGCAAACCCCGACGTGGTTCCCTTCAATATGTATGCCGGCAAAGGCACTGGCGAAGGAAGCGTGATGCAGGGCTTCTACGAGCTCCTGTACGGTACGGGGGCGACCCTTTATGACCCGGATTCAAAAAAGTGGGTCGTTGGCTCGGCCGGCTTCAAGGATTCGCTGGCGTTCCTCAGCACCCTCTACGGGGAAAAGCTCGCAGTTCCCCCGGCCGAGGCGCTGGACCCGAACATCTGGAAGAAAGTCTTCGGCGAATGGTTCCCCAAGGCAAAACTTGGCGCAACCGTGGAAGGTTCCTATGCGCCGTCGTTCTGGCAGGACGGCGGAAGCTACGCCTGGCCGGAATACAAGCAGGACATGGGAGTAGCCCCGTTCCCCACCCAATCAGGGGGTGCGCCCGGCGCAGTGAGCATGTCCGGAGGGTGGACGTTGGCCGTCGGCGCGGAAACCAAGCAGCCCGACCTCGCATTCAATTTCCTGACCACCGCCCTGAACGCAAAGAACTCCCTGGCGTTCACGGTGGCCAGCTCGCAGATCGCCGTCCGCACCGACGTCGCTGCCGACCCCGGCTACCAGTCGGCCAACCCGTTCGTGAAGGACGTGTCCAGCCTGGTCGCAGTCACCCGGTACCGGCCAGCGACGTCCGACTACCCACGGATCTCCGCTGCCGTGCAGGAGGCCACCGAGGCCGTGATCACCGGTAACAGGACCCCGGAACAGGCGGCAGCCGATTACGACGCGGCCGTGGCCGGAATTGTGGGCGGCGACAAGACCATCCGGAAGTAGCGGTGCCCGCCAGCCACCGCACACGGCAGGTGGTCCGGTACCTGCCGGTACTGCCCGCCGTCGTGCTTTTGCTTGTGTTCCTCGCCGGCCCGGTGCTGTGGGCCTTCCACGCCTCGCTGACCAACGCCGGCCTCACCGGGCGGCACGCCAGGAACCCCGACTGGGTGGGCCTGGACAACTACCAGCGGCTGCTGCAGGACCAAACTTTTCCGCTGTCCTTGGCGTTGACCGTCCTCTTCGTCGCCGGATCTGCGATCCTGGGCCAGAACGTGCTGGGGCTCGCCCTCGCGGTCCTGATGCGGCGCGCACGCCCGGTGGTTTCGGCAATTGTTGGGACCGCCGTCGTCGCCGCCTGGGTCCTGCCGGAAATCGTGGCGGCGTTCGCGGCCTACGCCTTCTTCAGCCGCGACGGGACGCTCAACCAGCTGCTGGGCCGGCTGGGGCTGGCGGAAACCGACTGGCTCTACGTTGTTCCCATGGCAGCCGTGATCCTGGCGAACGTGTGGCGCGGGACTGCCTTCTCCATGCTGGTCTACCGCTCCGCGCTTGGCGGAGTCCCCGGCGAGCTGACCGAAGCTGCCCAGATGGACGGTGCCGGCGCCTGGCAGCGGCTGGTGTTCATTACCCTGCCGGTGATCCGGGGGAGCATCGCCACCAACCTGATGCTGGTCACGCTGCAGACCCTGGCCGTCTTCACCCTGATCTGGGTCATGACCGCCGGCGGTCCAGCCAACGGCAGCACCACGCTGCCTGTCCTGGCCTACCAGGAAGCCTTCAAGTTCGGAGACATCGGCTACGGAACCGCCGTCGCTACGGTCCTTATCCTCATCGGCGGAGTGTTCGGGGGAGCGTACCTTCGTTTGCTGAGGGAGCAGAGGCCATGACCGGTAAACGCAGCACCCTGGCGGATGTGGTCCTGCTGCTGATTGGCGGGTGCTTCCTGCTGCCGCTTCTCTGGTTGGTGCTCGGCTCGCTGGATCCTGCGGCCGGCCATGCGGTCAAGGTCCCCCAACAGCCGGGCCTGGACAACTTCGCCGCCGTCCTCACGCCGGAACTGTTGTTCCGGCCACTGTGGAACAGCCTGCTGCTGTCGGCAGGGACAGGGATCGTGACGCTGGCGGCCGCCGTGCTCGCCGCATACCCTCTGTCCCGCTACCGCTCCCGCTTCAACACCCCGTTCATGTCAGCCATCCTCTTCGGCACCTGTTTGCCCGTCACGGCCATCATGGTGCCTGTCTATGGCATGTTCGTGCAGTTCCGGCTGCTGGATTCCCTCCCGGCCACGGTGCTGTTCCTGGCAGCCACCAGCCTGCCCATGGCCATCTGGATGACCAGGAACTTCATGGATGCCGTGCCCCTGGCGCTGGAGGAGGCAGCCTGGGTGGACGGCGCTTCCCGGCTGGCGGGCCTGCGTTCAATCGTCCTGCCGCTCATGGGGCCGGGTCTTGGCGTGGTGTTCATCTTCGTCTTCATCCAGGCCTGGGGGAACTTCTTCGTCCCGTTCGTGCTGCTGCTCTCCGAAGCCAGGCAGCCGGCAGCCGTATCGATCTTCAGCTTCTTCGGCCAGCACGGGGCAGTTGCCTACGGCCAGTTGGCCGCATTCTCGATCCTTTATTCAATTCCGGTCCTGGCCCTCTACGCCATCGTGGCGCGCGGGTCCGGCAATTCGCTGGCCCTGTCGGGAGCTGTCCGGGGCTAGTCGATGTCCTCGAGCACCACGCCGAACGGCAGGGTGTCGTCCAGGTGCGCCTGGTGGCCGTGGTGGGTGTCCACCACGCGGACGCCGTGCAGCTTTTCGGCCGCGGACTGCATCAGGATGGGCCTGACAGTGTCGATGACCACCTGGCTCTTGTCGGCGAGATATTCCTTGTAACTGGCTGGGAGCTCAATCATGGCAAAAGGATAGACCTGCCGGACCCGCATGGGGAGGGGTGCCCATTGCCGGACCCGGGCTGCCCGGCTTGGATAGGATGGCGGACGGGACACGGCCGGCCCGGACCGCGCGCCCAAAAACGTCATCAGGGGGAAACCAGTGCTTTCGACCAGCGTGCCCGCACGAATCCAGCCTGCGGAGCTGGCCAGGGCGCAGCAGGTGGCCGCCAACATTTCACGCAGTTTCGACGCGAAGGTGGTTGGACAGTCCCGGCTGCGGGAATCAGTGTTGGTGGGCCTGCTGACCGGCGGCCACATCCTGCTGGAGAGTGTGCCGGGACTGGCCAAGACCACCGCCGCGCAGACCTTGGCCGACGCCGTCAGCGGTGAATTCCGCCGGATCCAGTGCACCCCGGACCTGTTGCCCAGCGACATCGTGGGAACCCAGATCTACGATGCCGCCAAAGGCAGCTTCCACACCCAGCTCGGCCCGGTCCACGCCAACATTGTGCTGCTGGACGAGATCAACCGCTCCAGCGCCAAGACCCAGAGCGCCATGCTGGAGGCGATGCAGGAACGCCAGACCTCCATCGGCGGCCAGGACTACCGGCTGCCCTCCCCGTTCCTGGTACTGGCCACCCAGAACCCCATCGAGCAGGAGGGGACCTACCAGCTGCCCGAGGCGCAGATGGATCGGTTCATGCTCAAGGACGTCCTGGATTATCCCAGCCCGGCGGAAGAGGCCGAGATCATCCGCAGGATCGACGCCGGCGTCTACACCCCGGAGCAGAAGCCTGCCGCTGCGGCCTCCCTGGACGCCGTCACCGAGGTCCAGCAACTGGCTGCCCGCATCTACATTGATCCGGCGGTGATCAACTACATCGTGGGGCTGGTGTACGTGACCCGGAACGCGTCCCAGTACATTGATGCGAGACTTGCCGGATTCATCGAGTTTGGGGCCAGCCCCCGGGCCAGCATTGCCTTCAGTCAGGCAGCCCGGGCGGTGGCCCTGCTGAACGGCCGGGACCATGTGATTCCCGAGGACGTCAGGTCGCTGGCCCACCGGGTGCTCAGGCACCGGCTCATCCTGAACTTTGACGCGGTGGCCGAGCAGGTTCCCGTGGAATTGGTGATCGATGCCATCGTTGCCGCCGTCCAGACTCCTTGACCCCGCATGGCCACCCTGCTCCAGCGCGTGAAATCAAAGCTTGCCATCTTCGCGCACCGCAAAGCCCGCGGCATGCTCGACGGCGAATACGGTTCCGTGTTCAGGGGCCGCAGCCTGGACTTCGACGACCTGCGCGCCTACGTCCCCGGTGACGAAGTCCGCGACATTGACTGGAAGGCCTCGGCGCGCCACGGCTCGCCCCTGATCCGGCGTTACGTGGCCGTCCGCAGGCAGACAGTCCTCCTGGTCGCCGATACCGGACGCAACATGGCGGCGGAGGCGCGGTCCGGGGAAGTGAAGAAAGACATCGCCGTGCTGTCCCTCGGGGTCCTGGGCTACCTGGCCCTCCGCCACGGCGACGTGGTGGGACTGGTGTGCGGTGACTCGGCCGCAACCCGGTCCTTCGCGGCGAAGAGCGGAGAGGCACACCTTGAACGGCTGCTCCGGCACGTGGACTCACACACGGGCCTCGACGCGCCCGGCAGCAGCATCCGGGACCAGCTCGACTATGTAGCGCGGAACATCAGCGGACGGCACCTGCTGTTCGTCGTCGCCGATGAACTGGCTGCGGATGATGCCACCGGACGCCTCCTGCGCAGGTTGCGCGCCCAGCACGAGATCCTGTGGCTGACGGTCAGGGATGCCGAACTGGTGCCCCCACCCCTGGACGACGCAAAGTCGAAGTGCGCCGGCGACTCCTACAGCGTGGCCGATTCCTCCCTCCTGGCCTGGCAGCCGGCCACATCCTCCGTGGTGGCGGCTGCCTACGCCACAGCCGCCGCGGAACGTGGCGCGGCCCGCAAAGCCATGCTGCAATCGGCCGGGATCACCGAAGGTGAGGTAGCCGGCAGCGGGGATGTCATCACCGGCCTGTTCGCCCTCCTGGAGAGGCACCGGCGTGCAGGCTGACCCGGGATTCTACGGGCCGCTGCAATACAGTACGGCCTGGACGTGGTGCGGAGCGGCACTCCTGGCCCTGGTGGCAGGATGGTACGTCGTCGCGTTCGCCACCACGCGTTCCCGTGCGCGCTCCACGCCCGGCCGGCCCAGCCCCCGGTCCGCCCTGACGGACCTGCCCGGGCTCAAAGCGGCGTACCTGCAACGGATCCGCGATGTGGAGCAGGAGGCGGCGGCGGGAAACCTTGACGCACGGGCAGCGCACCAGCAGGTCAGCCTCCTGCTGCGCGGGTTCGTCCGGGACGCAACGGGAGTCGACGCCACCAGGATGACGCACGAGGACCTGGCCCGGCACCCGCTCCCGGCGGCAGCACACGTCATCGAGGCCCTGTACCCCGCCGAATTCGGTCCCGGACCGCTGCCTTCCGTGGGCGCATCGGCAGCAAAAGCTTCCGAGGCGGTGCGCGCGTGGAGCTGATCTTCTGGTGGCTGCTGCCGCCCGCCGCTCTGGCCGCCGGCGCAGCGGCGTGGGTTGCGCTGCGCCGTCGCCAGGGATTCAACGCACGACGCCGGCCCGTGGCGCACGCCGACAGGCTCACCGCGCTCCCGGAATACCAGGCAGCCCTCCGCCGGCACCGCCGCCGGCTGGCAGCCGCCGGGGCCGCCTGCGCGGTGCTGCTGGCCGCCACCGCCGTTGCGGCAGCGCGGCCGGCCGATGTGACCACCATCCGTCCGGAGCAGCACAACCGCGACATCATGCTCTGCCTGGACGCCTCCGGCTCCATGAGCAGCGCCGACGCTGAAGTAGTGGACGTCTTCGCCGGCCTGGCGAAGAACTTCCACGGCGAGCGGATCGGCCTGACCATCTTCGACAGCAGCGCCATCCAGGTGTTTCCGCTGACCGACGACTACGCCTACGCCCAGGAGCAGCTGCAGGCCGCCAAGGACGCCTTCGACGGCAAACCCGGCAGCTCCGGATTCCTGGACGGCACCTGGAGCGGCCGGGGATCCTCGCTCATCGGTGACGGCCTGGCATCCTGCCTCAACAGCTTCCCCGGAGCCACCGGAGGACCTTCCGGTACGGCCGGGAACGCGGCAGACGGAAACACTGCCCCCGCGCGCCCCCGCTCCGTCATCCTGGCCACCGACAACTTCCTGTCCGGCAAGCCGATCATGACCCTGGACCAGGCCACACAGTTGGCGAAGGAACGGTCCGTGCACGTCTACGCACTGAATCCGGGCGACCTTGACTACGGCAGCGGTGCCGGCCAGCCCGGTGCCCAACTCCGTGACGCTGCGGAGTCCACCGGCGGTTCGTACCACGCCCTTGACAGTCCCGACGCTGTGCCGGGAATTGTCACCGCCGTGGAGCAGACCGAAACAGCGGCGATCCAGGGAGCACCGCGGGCCGTGTTCTCGGAAGTGCCGGGCCTGCCGCTGGGCTTTGCGCTGCTGTCCGGGCTCATCCTGTGCGCGGTCCTGTGGCCCCTGCAGCGGACACCACTGCCCAGCCGCGAGGCGCTGCGGCGGGGCGGGATCGTCCTGCTGGTCCTGGTGGCAGCCCTCCGGCCCACCATGCCCGGCGGGTCGGTACAATCCGCCACCGCCGACCTGAACGTGTTCTTCGTGGTGGACACCACCACCAGCATGGTGGCCGAGGACTACGGCAACGGGTCCCCGCGGCTGGACGGCGTCCGCAAGGACATCATGGCCATCGCCGAACAGTTGCCCGGCGCCCGCTTCTCCGTCATCACCTTCGACACCACGGCACACGTCCGGATGCCGCTCAGCACCGACACCCTGGCGCTGGAAACCATCACGGACGTCATGGAACCCCAGGTGACCGCCTACGCCAGGGGCAGCAGCATCACCGCAGCCAGGCAGGTTCTCTCCGAACGGCTGGCCGCCGCCCGGGACAGCCGGCCGGACCGGCCCCGGCTGGTGTACTACCTGGGGGACGGCGAACAGACCAGCGGCAGGGAACCGGAGGCCATGAAGGTCGACGGCGGGCTGGTGGCCGGGGGTGCGGTGCTGGGTTACGGAACCTCCGGGGGCGGCCGGATGAAAGAGAACACCGGACAGGCTGCCGACGCCCGCGGACCGGGCGGCAGCGGCGCCCCGGCACCACCGGCGACCTACGTGCAGGACACCCGGCCCGGCAGCTCCGGGGACGCGCGGTCCGTCATCGACGAAGGACGGCTGCGGACCATCGCCTCCCAGCTGGGCGTGCCCTACCTCCACCGTGCATCCGGCGATCCGGTGGCGGACATGATGGAACAGGCGCGCCCCGGCAGGGCCGAACGTTCAGACCAGGACGGTTCGCTGGCCGCGGCCACTGAGCTTTATTGGATCTTCGCCGCCGGAGCTTTCCTGCTGGCACTGCCCGAAGCGGTGGGTATCATCCGTCAACTCCACGGGCTCCGGCCCGCGTCCCGCAACGGGGGTAAACGGTGAACGCCAACATCCGAAGGCGCCGACTGCTGCTGTGGTCCGCCCTGCCGGTGCTCCTGGCGCTGTGTGTCGCCGCCAAGCTCCTCAGCCTGGGGCTCCTCGCACGTCAGGCCGCCGCCGGTTTCGAGGCTGGAAACGCATCCGCCGTGGGCGGTGCGGCCGGCGGCCTTGGAATAGCCAACCTGGCGGAGCCGCACAAGGCGCCGTTCGCCGCCGGCGACGCCGCCGTGCTGGCCGGGGACGACCAGGCTGCCCGGACCTTGTTCGAACAGTCGCTGGCGATGGTCGCGGGCGGATCCGGTGACGAATGCCAGGTGCGGGTGAACCTGGTCCTGGTGATTGAACGCCTGGGTGACCAGCGCCTCCAAACCGGGGACCCGGCGTCGGCCGTTCCCCTCTTCAAGCAGGCGCTGGACGTTGCCGGGCAGGCGCCGGAAAGCTGCCGGTCCAACGACGCGGAGGGCGGAACGGGCAGCCGGTTGTCGGACGCTGAAGGGCGGCTGAAAGACAAGCTGGGCGCTGCCGGAAACAAGGCGCCGCAGGAACCTGCGCCGGCGGGGAAGACGTCCCCGGACCCGTCCAATGAGAACCGGCAGGGCCAGCTGGACCAATTGCAGGACAGTGCCCGGCAGGCCGAACGGGAGCGGAACAGCGGGCGCGAACGGGAGGAGTACCTGGACGGCAACGGCGGGGCCGCCCCGGAGCAACCTTGGTAGGGCGGCCCCGGACGAACATTATTCTGTTGCCGGAAGAAACAACCTGTAAAACTGCGTCTTAATTCGGCGCCGACTTGTCCCCGGCCCGCCGGGCCCCCTAGAGTCGTAGACAAGTTACCGCGGTAACGTGTCAGCGATCCTCCGCTCCGGAGGGTGTGGGTGCCCCCATGTGGGCCTGACATTTGCTCACGGACTACTTCATTCCAGGCGTAACAGTCGCGGCTGCGTCCTCGTGGAGTCCCTCCGTGTTCCCAAACTCAAATTCATTGCCGGTTGTCCGCCTCTTCAGGCAGGCAGCCCCAATGGCCCAAAAGCCAAGGACGCAAATGTCACCACCAAGCCTTGTTGACGCACATCCCCAGCTATCCGAGACCGCCCCGGTGGCGCTCTCCTATGAACTGTTCCCCCCGCGGTCGCCCGCGGCGGCGGAGACCCTGTGGACCACAATCCGCGAGTTGGAGACCACCGAGCCCGACTACGTCTCCGTCACCTACGGCGCCAGCGGATCCAACCGGGACACCGCGCTCGAGCTCATCAACCGGCTTCTGGTTGAAACCACGCTGCGGCCACTGGCCCACCTGACCTGCGTGGGCAACACCCCCCAGGAACTCGCTGCGATCATCGGCGACCTGCTGGACATCGGGGTGCGTGGCATCCTCGCCCTGCGCGGCGACCTCCCCAAGGACGGCGCCCAGCCGCAGGCCGGGTCCCTGCGGTACGCCCAGGACCTGATCGACCTCATCCGCCGGGTGGAGCAGCGCCGTTCGGCCCTGCTCTGTGCCGGGAAGATTGCCGTTGGCGTGGCCGCCTATCCCACCCGCCACCCGGAGTCACCATGCGAGGACCACGACGTCGAAGTGCTGCTCGCCAAGCAGCGTTCCGGCGCCGATTTCGCCATCACCCAGGTGTTCTTCGAAGCCGCGCAGTACGAGGACCTGCTCAGCCGTGCCCGCCGTGCCGGCGTGACCATTCCCATCATCCCCGGCGTCATGCCGTTCACCAGCCTCCGCCGCCTCAAGCGGCTGGGAGAGCTGGCAGGAGTCGAACCGGCACCCAGGCTGATGGATCGCCTCGCGGCTGCCGATAACGACATTGAACGGCTCCACATCGGCGTCGACGCCACCGTCGACCTGGCAAACGCCGCCCTCGATGCCGGAGCTCCCGGACTCCACCTCTACACCTTCAACGAGCACCAAAGCGCGCTGGAAGTCCTGGACAAGCTTGCCCTGCCGCGCCACCACCGCAGCAGCCACGCCCGGGCTGCCGTTGCACGGCCCCAGCTGGCCAGCTGAACGCCGTCCCGGCACCCCTTCACGCATTAAAGCGCTAACCCACGCCCTTTTGACCTACCTCCGACCTGAGGAACTTTGCCATGCCTGAAAACAACACTCCCTTCCCGTCCGCCTCACTCCTCGGCTACCCGAGGATCGGCCGCCGCCGCGAACTCAAGAAGGCCGTCGAAGCCTACTGGGCCGGCCGGATCGACGCCGCCGCGCTGGACGCCGCCGCCAAGGACATCCAGCTGTCCACCGCCAGGCGCCTCCAGGACCTCGGACTGACCGAAGCCGCGGCCGTCCCCGGCACGTTCTCCTACTACGACCAGGTCCTGGACACCACCGCCCACCTGGGTGCGGTGCCCGCCCGCTTCGGCAGGCTCCTCAACGCCGCCGGGCAGCTGGACATCGACGGCTACTTCACCCTGGCCCGTGGCACCAAGGAGCAGCAGCCACTGGAAATGACCAAATGGTTCGACACCAACTACCACTACCTGGTTCCGGAACTCGGTCCCGGAACCGAGTTCACCCTGGCGTCCACCGCCAAGGTCGACGAGTTCGCCTTCGCACTGGCCCACGGCATCGAAACCCGCCCCTACATCGTCGGCCCTGTCACCTACCTGCTCCTGTCCAAGGCCTCCGACGACGCCCCGGCCGGCTTCGCGCCGCTGTCCCGCCTCGAGGACATCCTGCCGGTGTACGTCCAGCTGCTGGAGAAGCTGGCCGCCGCCGGCGCCGGCTGGGTGCAGCTCGACGAACCCGCGCTGGTGGTCGACGAGGACACCCCCGCTGCAGAGGTCGAAGCAGCAGTTGCCCGCGCCTATGACGTCCTCACCGCGGCGGCCAACCGCCCGCAGATTCTCGTGTCCACCCCGTACGGGTCCCTCGCCGGCCAGCTGGGGACGCTTGCCGCCACCAACATCGACGCCCTGCACATCGACGTCTTCAAGGGCGCCGTTCCCTCCGCCGCAGCACTGGCGGGCCTGGGCAACAAGACCCTGGTTGCCGGCGTCGTGGACGGCCACAACATCTGGCGCAACGACCTTGCTGCTTCCGCCGCGAAACTCGATGACCTCAAGGCAGCTGCCGGGAAGGTGACAGTCTCCACGTCAACCTCAACCCAGCACGTCCCGCATGACGTTGACGAGGAGACCCAGCTGCCCGCGCAGCTCCGCAGCTGGCTGGCGTTCGCGGACCAGAAAGCCGTCGAAGTCACCACCCTTGCCACCTACCTGGCAGACCCTGCCGCCGCCAAGGCCGCCATCGACCAGGCAACGGCCGTGATCGCATCCCGTGCTGCCGCCGAAGGCGTCCACCGCGACGACGTACGGGCCCGCACCGAAGCCCTGACCGGAGCGGACTTCACCCGGTCCGACTACGCGGTCCGTGAAGCGGCCCAGGACGAGGCGCTGCACCTGCCACCGCTGCCCACCACCACCATCGGGTCGTTCCCGCAGACGTCAGAGATCCGCTCCGCCCGTGCGCGCAACACCAAGGGCGAACTGGGCGACGGTCAGTATGAGCAGCTCATGAAGGACGAGATCAAGCGCGTGGTGGAGCTGCAGGAAGAGCTGGGCTACGACGTCCTGGTGCACGGTGAGCCCGAGCGCAACGACATGGTGCAGTACTTCGCGGAGAACCTGGAGGGCTTCGACGTCACCGTCCACGGCTGGGTCCAGTCCTATGGGTCGCGCTGCACCCGCCCGTCCATCCTTTGGGGCGATGTCACCCGCAGTGCCCCCATCACCGTCAAATGGGCGGAGTACGCGCAGTCCCTGACCAGCAAGCCGATGAAGGGCATGCTCACCGGTCCGGTTACCATCCTGGCCTGGTCCTTCGTTCGCGACGACCAGCCGCTGGGCGAAACCGCCAACCAGGTGGGCCTGGCGCTGCGGGACGAGATTGCCGATCTCGAAGCCGCCGGCATCAAGGTCATCCAGGTGGACGAGCCCGCCCTGCGGGAACTGCTGCCGCTGCGCAAGGCAGACCAGGCCGACTACCTGAAGTGGTCCGTCGGCTCCTTCCGCCTGGCCACGGCCGGCGCCGCCGATTCCACCCAGATCCACACGCACCTCTGCTACTCGGAGTTCGGCGTGATCATCGACGCGATCGACGGCCTGGACGCCGACGTGACCTCCATCGAAGCCGCCCGCTCCCGCATGGAGGTGGTCCACGACCTTGAGGCCCACGGCTTTGGCCGCGGGGTGGGCCCGGGCGTCTACGACATCCACTCCCCGCGCGTTCCCGGCGAGCAGGAAGTCACCGAGCTGCTCAGCACCGCCGTCAGGCACGTCCCGTCCCGCCAGCTCTGGGTCAACCCTGACTGCGGCCTGAAGACCCGCGGCTACGCCGAGACTGAGGAGTCCCTGCGCAACCTGGTCAAGGCCACCCAGGCCGTGCGCGCCGGCCTGCTCGAAACGGCGAAGTAAGACAACGCGCGACGACGGCGGGTCACTCTCGGTGACCCGCCGTCGTCGTCTCTTTCATCCTCACGGCGGAGATGAGCAGCCACACGGTCCAGGCGAGGATGGCTACAATGCCCACCAGGGTGGGAAGCGTGTTCGCTGCTGAGAATCCCGAGGCCCCGATAATCCAGCCCTGGACCAGATAGGCCAGTCCGGACAGCGCCATGAGGTAGCCGATCACGCGGGAAACGTCGCGCGCCGCTGCGACAGCCACACCCCACAGCACCAGTGCGGCGCCCAGCAGGAAGTTCTGGTAGCTGCGCATTCCCCATTCCAGCCAGCGGATACCCTCTGCCGTGGCGAACCGCGCCGCCTTCTCCGGCTCGGGCGCAGCGGTCCACGCATCCACCGCCTGCTTCAGGGCCACGCCGTCCACCGCCTGCAGGGCCGCATAAAGCGCCAGGGCGGCAGCCGCGGAGAGAACACCGAAGCGGGCAGTCCAGGACACGGCGTACTGCTGGACGTCGACGGTGGGCCAGAGGGCCACCAGGCCGGCGCACACCAGGGCCACGCCTATGAACTGGCCCAGATGGACGGCGGTCCAGGTGCCGCTGCCGGCGTAGGCGGTGAATGAGGCAACGTGGTCGTTTGCGTCGTGGGATTCGGCGTGGAACACCCCGGCGACAATCGAAACGGCCACGCCGGCGAGCAGGAGTATGGCCGAAAGCCGCCAGGTCCGGGCTCTGACATCTTTCATGGGTTCATGCTGGAACCGGGCCCGGGGGAGGGCCAGTGCCAAAGGCCCCTTTAGGACTCCCAGACGATTTCGTCGTCCACCACGCCGTCCTGGTCAGCGGATGCCACCAGGACCTCGTCGGTGAAGTGCTCCCCGAGGGTGAAGTCCAGGACGAAATAGCGTTCCGGCTGGCCGGGGTAGATGGCTACGTGCCCCAGTTTCAGGGCCTTGAGGAACACCTCGTTGGTGAGCTGGCTCCGGTCCTGGACGCCAAAGACCTTGTGCAGCTGCTCGTCCTTGAGCGCGTTGCAGTGGAAGTGCAGGTATTCCTGCGGGCTGGTGCCCTCCTGCTCCAGCTCCTCGGCGATCATTTCCCGGACCTCGTCCACCAGTTCAGGCAGGAAGCGGAGCCGGTATTCGACCTTGCGCAGTGCGGCTTCATCGAAGTGCTCGTGGGCGTTGATGTTCAGGTCGAGTTCCAGCGGATGGCCGCGCAGCTCATGTTTGGCGGCGAAGAGATGATCCATGCCGTGGTTGAGCTCAATCTCCCCAAAGTGCTGGCTCGCTACCTTGTTCATAGTCTCAACATAGACCCGAAGGGCAGACCATTCCAGCGTTCGCGCCTAATTCACCGCGGTGCGCATTCCGGCGAGAGTCTCGGCCAGCAGGTCAACGAAAAGCTGCACCCGGGCCGTTTTCCGGTCATTGATCAGCAGCGCAAAGACGTTCCGGGCCAGCCGGATTTCCGGCACGTCCAACACCACCACCCCCGCTGGCTTGTTCCGGAGCGCCAGTTCCGGAACCAGGGCGGCCCCCAGGCCCGCGGCCGCCATCTCCAGGCTGGCGTGGAAGTCGTCGCTGTGCGCCACCACCCGGGGGTGCAGGTTGCAGCCGGCAAACAGCCGCTCAATCACCATGGCGTCGCTGGTGCCGGGATGGTGCATGATCCAGGGCATCTCCGACAAGTGGTCCGCCGCGACCTTCGCGTCGGCCCGGAAACCCCACCCGGCCGGCAGCACCACCCGGAAGTCGTCGTCGCCGATCCACTGCCGATTAATGGTGTTGGGCCACGCGAAACCGGTCTGGCCCACCTGGAACACCACGGCCAGGTCCAGGTCCCCGCCGGTGCGCAGCCCCTGGATGGTCTGGCCCGGTTCCGCCACGGAAACCCGCAGGTCAATGCCCAGCTTCTTCCACGCCGGATTCTTGAGGATCCGCGGCAGGACATAGGTGGCCAGGCTGGGAAAGATCCCCAGCCGCAGTTCCTGGCTTCCGGTGTCCTGCGTCCTTGACGCCGCGGCCATGAGTGCCTCGATGTCGGTGAGGACCTTGGCGGCATGCCGGGTCATGACGACGGCGGCTTCCGTGGGGATCACGGCGCGCGCCGAGCGCTGGAAGAGGGTTACGCCCGTTTCCCGCTCCAGCGCGGACATCTGCTGGGAGACGGCGGAGGCCGTGTAGCCGAGCGTTGCGGCTGCCGCAGCGAACGAGCCCAGCCGCGTGACCTCCAGGAGGGTCTTCAGGTGCACGGGATTTACCACCAGTTCACAGTACTGCACCCATCCAATGCCCTGACCGCGCCGAATTGCCGTCTGTATCACCAGCACAGCGGCAAATGTTCAGCAGAGGAGCAGCAAGTGTCACTTGACCCAGCAGGAAATGCAGGCGGCCAACGGCGCATCGCCGTGATCGGCAGCGGAGTGGCCGGACTGACGGCAGCCTATGTACTGAACCGGCAGGACGATGTCACCCTGTTCGAGGCCGATTCGCGGCTGGGCGGCCACGCCCACACCCATGACCTGCCCCAGGCCGATGGGAGCGTCATCGGCGTGGATACTGGGTTCATCGTGCACAACGAACGGACGTATCCCACCCTGCTGCGGCTCTTCGCGGAACTTGGCGTCGAAACCCAGGATTCGGAGATGAGCATGTCCATCCGCTGCGATGGCTGTGGACTGGAATACGCCGGCGCCCGCGACGGCGCCCGCGGCATCATTGCCAAGCCATCCAGCCTGCTGCGCGGCCGCTACCTGCTGATGCTGCTGGAGGTCACCCGTTTCTACAGGAAGGCGAGGGAACTGCTCAGGACCGCCCCGCCGTCGTCCGTCAGCGACGAAGTCGACGTGCCCGAACTGACGCTGGGGGAGTTCCTGGCGCGGGAAAAGTTCAGCAGCTACTTCACTTCGCACTTCATGACCCCGGTGGTCAGCGCCGTCTGGTCCTGCGATCCCACCACCGCCCTCGCCTATCCGGCGCGGTACCTGTTCACGTTCCTTGGCCACCACGGCATGCTGGGCGTCAAGGGCTCGCCGCAGTGGCGCACCGTAACAGGCGGCTCGGCGCGATACGTCGAGAAACTTGCCGCCACCCTCCCCGACGTTCGCCTCAACACTCCCGTGACTGCCATCCGGCGCCTGCCCGGGGGCGTGGAGCTCGCAACGGCGAACGGGCTGGAAGACTTCGACGCGGTCGTGATCGCCACCCATCCCGCCCAGGCACTCGGGTTCCTGGCCGATGCCACCCCGGAGGAGAAGGAGGCGCTGGGCGGCATGCCTTACTCCGTGAACCACACCGTGTTCCACCAGGACCCTGCGGTCCTGCCGGCGGCGGACAACGCGAAGGCGTCCTGGAACTACCGGCTTCCGGCGTGCGACGCGCGGCCGGACAAGGTCCTGGTGAGCTACGACCTCACCCGGCTGCAGCGGCTCGAGCCCGCGGACGGCCGCCCCTACCTGGTGAGCCTGGGCGAGTCGGAACTGATCTCGGACAACGCCGTGCTGGAACGGATGGTGTACGAACACCCGCAGTACACCCCGGAATCCCTCAAAGCGCAGCAGGCCATCGCGGCGCTGGGCGACGGCAGGATCGCGTATGCCGGGGCCTACCTTGGCTGGGGCTTCCACGAGGACGGGGCCCTCTCCGGGGTGCGCGCCGCGGAGAAGCTGGGCCGCACCTGGCCGGTTGCCAGGGGCGCCGATTCCGCGGACTCCACCGGCGACGGGGAGCGGGAACTGCTGTCAGCGGAACCTGTATGACCATGGATGCCTCGATCTACCGCACGTCCATTTCCCATGTGCGGCGTACCCCGTTGAAGAATGCGTTCATGTACCGGAGCTACAGCTGGTTCGTGGACGTCGACAACCTGCCGCGCCTGCCCGGGCTGCTCCGGCCGCTCGCGGTGTTCCGCGCCGGAGACCATCTGGGCGATCCGGACGCGGACATCCGCTCCAACGTGGAGCGGTACCTGCGGACCCAGGGCATTGAGCCCGACGGCGGCGCCATCCACATGCTGACCAGCGCCAGGGTTTTCGGCTACGTCTTCAATCCGCTCACCCTGTTCTGGTGCTACCGCTCCACCGGGGAACTGCAGTGCGTGGTGGCCGAGGTCCATAACACCTATGGCGAGCGGCACTGCTACCTGCTGCACACCGATCCCGGCGGCCGCGCCTCGGTGCCGAAAGCCTTCTACGTTTCACCTTTCAACGACGTTGACGGGCAGTACCGGATGAAGCTCCCGGCGCCCGGGGACAGGCTTGCGGTGTCCATTGTGCTGGAGCGTGAAGGGCAGCGCCCCTTCGTGGCCACCATGGACGGCCGCCGCAGGCCAGCCACCATTTCCAACATCCTCGCGGCTGCTTTGACGGTGCCTGCCGCGCCGCTGCTGGTATCCGCCCTGATCCGGGTCCAGGGCGTTAAACTCTGGGCAAGACGCCTGCCCGTCGTTGCCAGACCACATCACCCCTCACAGGAGGCAGTTCAATGACAATGACTGACGACAACGGAACTGCTTCAGCTTCCGTCGACAACAAGACCCTCGGGCCGGCCGCCACCCACACGCCCGCAGCCTGGACCGCCGGCGGGGTCCCGGCTGCGCCCGCCACCATCGATCCTGCCCTGTGGCCCGGTGTTGCCCAGCCCCCGTCGGGCCTGAAGGCCGATGTTGCAGGGAAGGCTGCAGGCCTGATGTTCAGGGGTGCAGTCAAGCGGCTGCCGCTGCGCGTTGAATACCCTGACGGTTCGGTCCTCGGGATGGGCGGCGCGGACGCCCCCGTGATGACCATGCTGCGGCCCGCGGCATTCGAGGCGCGGATCGGCGACAACGGGCTGATCGGACTGGGCGAATCCTTCATGGCCGGCGACTGGGAGGCGTCCGACCTGGCCGCGGTGCTCGAGGTATTTGCAGCCTCCGTGGACACGCTGATCCCCATGCCGCTGCAGAAGCTGCGCTCGCTGTACCTGCCGCGGACGCCGCGCCAGGAGCGCAACGCCGAACAGAACACCCGCAGCAATATTTCGCGGCACTACGACCTGTCCAACGAACTGTTTTCCAACTTCCTGGACTCCACCATGAGCTACTCGTCGGCGCTCTTTCCCGCCGGGGCCGGCCCGCTGTCCTCGGTGGCGTGGGATTCCCTGGCGGAGGCCCAGCGGGCCAAGATCGACCGGCTGCTGGACAAGGCCGGCGTGGGCGAGGGTACCCGGCTGCTGGAAATCGGGACCGGCTGGGGTGAGCTTGCACTGCGTGCCGCTGCCCGTGGCGCCACCGTCTACAGCGTTACGCTGTCCAGTGAGCAGCAGGCGCTGGCGCAGGAACGCATTGCGGAGGCCGGGTTCGCGGACCGCGTGACAGTGGCCCTGCAGGACTACCGCGCGGTGGAAGGGGAGTACGACGCCGTGGTGTCGGTCGAAATGATCGAGGCCGTGGGGTATGAGTACTGGCCCATCTATTTCCAGACGATCGACCGGGTCCTGGCCCCGGGCGGAAAGGTGGCCATCCAGGCGATCACCATGCCGCACGGGCGCATGCTGGCCACCCGGAACGCCTACACCTGGGTGCACAAGTACATCTTCCCCGGCGGTTTCCTGCCGTCAGTCCGGGCCATCGAAGGCGTGACCCAGAAGCACACCACCCTGCGGGTTCGGGAGCGGATGGGCATGGGCGACCACTACGCCGCCACCCTGCGGCTGTGGGAGGAACGGTTCCTTGCCCGTTCCCGCGAGGTGGGGGACCTGGGCTTCGATGCCGTCTTCCAGCGGATGTGGCTGTTCTACCTGTGCTACTCGCGGGCGGGCTTCCAGTCCGGCTACCTGGACGTGCAGCAGATTGTGCTGGACCGCCGGGAGGCGCAACTGTAGGTTGCACCGTGTATCCATTCGGGGAAAGGGAGGACGCATGAAATTGAAGACCCTGGCATGGACCGCCGCGGCGACGGTAGCCACCGCCGCCGCGGGCGGAGCGGCAACGGACCCCCGGAGCAGTTGGTACCTGAAGCTGCGCAAGCCGGACTGGCAGCCGCCCGCGATTGCCTTTCCCCTGGTGTGGACGGCCCTGTATGCGGACCTTGCCGTGACGTCCGCCGCCGCACTCGACAGCGCGGCGGAGCACGACAGGGCCGCCAACAGTCCGGACCCGGCCAGGAAGGACCACCGCCGGGAACTGCGCTCCTACCGGGGCGCGCTGGCCGCCAACCTGGTCCTCAACGCTTCCTGGAGTTGGTTCTTCTGGCGCTCCCGCCGGCCCTGGCTGGCCACTGCCGAGGCAGCCGTTCTGGCGGCCAGCAGCGCGGACCTGGTGCGGCGGACGTACCGGCTGAACCGGGTTGCCGGAGCGTCCCTGGCTCCGTACGCGGCCTGGTGCGGTTTCGCCACTGTGCTGTCCAGCGCCATCGCCCGGCTCAATCCCGCCAGGCCATAGCCGGAAGGGCTGCCGGTTCAGCTTCCTTCGGGTGTGCTGCAGGTCCCAAGGGTCCCTGACCACTACATGTAGTGGTCAGGGACCCTTTTCCGCGTGGCCGGACGGGCGGGCGACACGCCGATAATCACGACACGCGGACTGTGCATATGTGTTCAACCCCATCCACAGGGTGTGGACCCAGGCCGCAAAAATCCCGGGATCCCGGGCATTTTTCCAGCCCTTGCCTGTGGATTAACGGTGCATTAAATGACATACTTGTAATACATCATCTTGGGGTTCCAAAGAGGCGTCTGCACTACATGTAGTATCTACATACAGCTGGACGGGGACACCGGCCCAGCCAAAGATTTCAACTAAGGGGACAGGGATAATGACCGTAACGGTTTACACGAAGCCTGCTTGTGTTCAGTGCAACGCCACTTACCGCGCGCTCGACAAGAAGGGCATCACCTACCAGAGCGTTGACATCTCCCAGGACGCCGAGGCACTCGAGCGCCTGAAGGCACTGGGCTACATGCAGGCTCCCGTTGTTGTCACCGACCAGGACCACTGGTCAGGCTTCCGCCCCGACAAGATCGAGGAACTCGCGCTGTCAGCCGTTTCCTCCGTGGCCTAGGAGCCACAGCTTTTCCTGCCGGCAACCAACAAGCAGCTGAGGTGACTCCCATGGCAGCACCAACAGCAGAGCAAAGTACTTCGCAACGCCACGCGGCTCAGCGCGTGGAGGTGTCCCCGCCGGCCACTTCGCACCACCAGCCAGAGCAGGTTGTCACGGACAGCCGGCTTATCTATTTTTCCTCGGCATCCGAGAACACCAGCCGCTTCGTTGTGAAGCTTGGCCGTGAGGTGGCCCGGATCCCATTGCATGCAAAGGACGCACCCCTCCTCGCCACCCGGCCGTTCGTGCTGGTGGTGCCCACTTACGGCGGCACCGGGGGAGAGGGGTCCGTGCCCAAGCAGGTCATCCGGTTCCTGAACAACCCGCAGAACAGGCAGCTGCTCCGCGGTGTCATAGGCGCCGGCAACACTAACTTTGGGGACAACTACTGCATGGCAGCGGACATCATCGCCGCCAAATGCCAGGTACCCCGCCTTTATCGATTCGAACTTATGGGAACGCCGGAAGACGTCACCCGGGTCAACCAAGGATTGGACACGTTTTGGACACGACTGTCGCAGACACAGAAGTAACCAGGGCCCAGAAGCCTGAGATGCCGGCTGCCTACAAGGGGCTGGGCTATCACGAGCTGAATGCCATGCTGAACCTTTATGGTCCCAACGGCGAAATCCAGTTTGGGGCCGACCGTGAGGCAGCCCACCAGTACTTCCTGCAGCACGTTAACAACAACACCGTGTTCTTCCACGACCTGGAAGAGAAGCTCGACTACCTGGTGAAGAACCAGTACTACGAGCGTGAGACGCTCGACCAGTACACGATGAACTTCATCCGCGATCTCTTCAACCGCGCGTACAAGAAGAAGTTCCGCTTCGAGACCTTCCTGGGCGCGTTCAAGTTCTACACGTCCTACACGCTGAAGACGTTCGACGGCAAGCGCTTCCTGGAGCGCTACGAGGACCGCGTCTGCATGGTTGCGCTGCACCTGGCGCGCGGCAACGAACAGCTGGCCATGCAGATGGTGGACGAGATCATCGACGGCCGCTTCCAGCCGGCCACCCCCACCTTCCTCAACGCAGGCAAGAAGCAGCGCGGCGAGCTGGTCTCCTGCTTCCTGCTCCGCATCGAAGACAACATGGAGTCGATCGGCCGCTCCATCAACTCCGCACTGCAGCTGTCCAAGCGCGGCGGCGGCGTGGCGTTCGCACTGACCAACATCCGCGAGGTGGGTGCCCCCATCAAGCAGATCGAGAACCAGTCCTCCGGCGTCATCCCGGTGATGAAGCTCCTTGAAGACAGCTTCTCCTACGCCAACCAGCTTGGTGCCCGCCAGGGTGCCGGTGCCGTGTACCTGCACGCGCACCACCCGGACATCTACCGGTTCCTGGACACCAAGCGCGAGAACGCGGACGAGAAGATCCGCATCAAGACCCTCTCCCTGGGCGTCGTCATCCCGGACATCACGTTCGAGCTGGCCAAGAAGGATGAGGACATGTACCTGTTCTCGCCCTATGACGTGGAGCGCGTCTACGGCATGCCGTTCTCCGACGTCTCGGTCACCGAGAAGTACTACGAGATGGTGGACGATTCCCGGATCAAGAAGACCAAGATCAAGGCGCGCGAGTTCTTCCAGACCCTCGCCGAGATCCAGTTCGAATCCGGCTACCCCTACATCATGTTCGAGGACACCGTTAACCGGGCCAACCCGATCGACGGCAAGATCATCATGTCCAACCTGTGCTCGGAAATCCTCCAGGTTTCCCAGCCCACCACGTACAACGATGACCTGTCGTACGACGAGACCGGCAAGGACATCTCCTGCAACCTGGGCTCGCTGAACATCGCCAAGACCATGGACTCGCCGGACTTCGGCCTCACCATCGAGACGGCCATCCGGTCCCTGTCCGCAGTGTCCGACATGTCCAACATCACCTCGGTGCCGTCCATCGCCAGGGGCAACGACCAGAGCCACGCCATTGGCCTGGGCCAGATGAACCTGCACGGCTACCTTGCCCGTGAGCGGGTCCACTACGGCTCCGAAGAGGGCCTGGACTTCACCAACATCTATTTCTACTCGGTGGTGTACCACGCCATCCGCGCCTCCAACCTGCTGGCCATCGAAACCGGCCAGACATTCGGCGGCTTCGAGAAGTCCAAGTACGCCTCCGGCGAGTTCTTCGACAAGTACACGGAGCAGGAGTGGGTGCCGCAGACCGAGAAGGTCCGCGAGCTCTTCAAGGACGTGCACATCCCCACGCAGGCTGACTGGCTGGCGCTGAAGGCCTCCGTCATGGAGCACGGCATCTACAACCAGAACCTGCAGGCTGTCCCGCCCACCGGCTCGATCTCCTACATCAACAACTCCACCTCCTCGATCCACCCGGTGGCGTCCAAAATCGAGATCCGCAAGGAAGGCAAGCTGGGCCGCGTGTACTACCCGGCGCCGTACCTGACGAACGACAACCTGGAGTACTACCAGGACGCGTACGAGATCGGCTACGAAAAGGTCATCGACACCTACGCTGCCGCCACCCAGCACGTGGACCAGGGCCTGTCGCTGACGCTGTTCTTCAAGGACACCGCCACCACCCGCGACATCAACAAGGCCCAGATCTACGCCTGGAAGAAGGGCATCAAGACCATCTACTACATCCGTCTCCGCCAGCTCGCGCTGGAAGGGACCGAGGTTGAGGGCTGCGTCTCCTGCATGCTGTAGCCCCGCTGGTCGAGCCTGTCGAGACCAGAGGTTGAGTACGACGGCGGGTGCCCGCCCGCCGTCGTACGCTTTAACTTAGAGAAACCCACCCAACGCTTAGGGGATGACATGACCGAGAAGGTCAAGCTGCTTAGCCACGTCGAGGCCATCAACTGGAACCGGATCCAGGACGACAAGGACGTGGATGTCTGGAACCGCCTGGTGAACAACTTCTGGCTGCCGGAGAAGGTGCCGCTGTCCAACGACGTCCAGTCGTGGAACACGCTGACCCCGGTCGAGCAGCAGCTCACCATGCGCGTGTTCACGGGGCTCACCCTGCTGGACACCATCCAGGGCACCGTGGGCGCCGTTTCCCTGATTCCGGATGCTCTCACCCCGCACGAAGAGGCCGTCTACACGAACATCGCGTTCATGGAGTCCGTGCACGCCAAGAGCTACTCCTCGATCTTCTCCACCCTCGCCTCCACCAAGGAGATCGACGAGGCGTTCCGCTGGTCCACCGAGAACGAGAACCTTCAGAAGAAGGCCCAGATCGTCATGGACTACTACCAGGGCGACGACCCGCTGAAGCGCAAGGTGGCCTCCACCCTGCTGGAGAGCTTCCTCTTCTACTCGGGCTTCTACCTGCCGATGTACTGGTCCTCGCGCGCCAAGCTCACGAACACGGCCGACCTGATCCGCCTGATCATCCGCGACGAAGCCGTGCACGGCTACTACATCGGCTACAAGTTCCAGCGCGCGCTGGAGACCGTGTCCGAGGAGCGCCGCCAGGAAATCAAGGACTACACCTTCGAACTGCTCTTCGAGCTGTACGAGAATGAGGTCCAGTACACCCACGACCTGTACGACGGTGTGGGCCTGGCCGAGGACGTCAAGAAGTTCCTGCACTACAACGCCAACAAGGCTCTGATGAACCTGGGCTACGAGGCCATGTTCCCGGCGTCCGTCACCGATGTGAACCCGGCCATCCTCTCGGCTCTGTCCCCGAACGCTGACGAGAACCACGACTTCTTCTCCGGGTCCGGTTCCTCCTACGTGATCGGCAAGGCCGTGAACACCGAGGACGAGGACTGGGACTTCTAACTGCTTGTTTCTCTGAAACGTACTTAGGCGGCTCATGACAGCCAGTTTCAATGGACCCCGCACGTTCTGTGCGGGGTCCATTGTGCTTCCCGGGACGAATCTCCAGAACACCACCGAGCTCACCGCGCGGCGAGGTACTCGGCCAGGCTGTCTTCTACGTGGGACCGTGGCAGGCGGAAGTAGTCCACTGTGCCTTTGCCCGGCACCATTGCCTTGCGGCCTGGTCGAGTCAGGATGCCAGCGCGCGCCTGCAGTGGCGGAGGCAACTCCGGCGGTTCCCAGTCCTGGTGCTCACTCCTGTATTTGCGTCCTAAGGGCGAAACCCAGCCGGGTGGCTCATTCTTCGATGGAACCGTTGGACGCCACCTGCTGATGTGCCGCAACCGATGGTGCTTTGGACATGGTTGGCCAAGGTTGCTGATCCCAGTAGTCCCGCCGTGATGCCAGGCGAGCAGGTGATCTGCTTCGTTGTCCAGGGAATTGTTGTTGCAGCCAGGGAAGGGGCACTTGCCGTCCCGCAACCGCAGCCACCGTCGCATGGCCTTCCCGGGGCGGTAACTGGTCCGTCCGATCTCCAGCGGTGCGCCGTCGCGGGGATCCACAAGCACCCGGTAGAACGACTCAGCGCCGTTGGCCACCAGATTCAGTGCCACGGAAGCCGGGATGGGACCATACCCGTCAAGCATGGCGGGTTCGTCGGTGGCTCCGAGGAGGGAAAATACGGGGACGGTGACCAGCACTTCCGCGCGGGGAACCGGGACGTCGGCGAGCCCCTTCGGTGGGCCCCCGACCTCGTCCACTCCGACCCCGTTCCGTCCGCAGCAACCGGTGCAGCCAGTGCCCCCGCGAAGTGCAGTGGCGGCGAACAGATTCGCCCGGAGCTGGGTGAGTGTGCGCTCCTCGTTGGGTCCCTGGAGGCCCCGGGCAATGGCGGTGTAGCGGTTCCAGATGGCCGTGGCCTTGTCCGCGGGCAGACGTGCGGACAAGCGCGCCATGCCGTCCTGTTCCGGAGAGAATTCGAGGCACCTCTCCTCGATGCCCTTTGCGTGCCGTTTCTCGATGCTGTCCGGGTGGTGACGTTCGCGCCAAACGCGGGCCTTGTGCCGGAACCGGTACGCCGGCATCTCCCCGGCGGGGCACCCCCGGGCGGCGTTAGGCGCTTCCGGGTCGAGGAAGTGGGCTTCCAATGCGGTCGCGGCCTCCGGGTTGAGGGTGGCGGTTTCGTCCACCATGACGCGGGCGTGCTGCCACGACAAGGTTCCCGCCGTGAGCGCTTCCAAGGTCCGGGGAAGGGAGTTGGTGAGAGCGTAAGACTGTGCCAGAAGTGCACTGGCGGCGCGGTCACCGATGGCCAGGATGCAGCCCACCTCCGCGGCGACGGCCATTTCCTGCGCCTGCACCGGCATGTCCGGCGGAGCCATAGTCCGCGCTGACTCCGCAAACCTGGCCGCTGCCTCGGCTTTCAGGGCCGCGACGCGGGCCTCGGTGCGGGCCACTCCGGCCAGGATGTCCAGGCATTCATCGGCTACGGCGGCTAACGGATCTTCGTCTGCGGGCGGCCCATAGACGGCTCTGGCGACCTCGCCACGGAGCACGGAAAGGGCAGCGTCGATCGCCTCAAACGCCCGTGCTGCGGTGCCCTGTCCCATGTACCAATAATGAAGGGAGGGTCTGACATTTTGGGCGGATGGTGGACGGGCAGGACTTTTTGCCGCAAATTTTTGTCACGCCTATATTTAGGCGAACTGCGGCTTCCGCACCCAACTGGTGTGGGCCGGCGGCGGTTTGGGGGGGCTGCATCCGGTCTCGGGATGCTCCAGCCGCCGGCCCTGTCCATCTCCAGGACCCTGCCCCAGCGGCCGGATCCTGGCCTCAACCATAGGACCCGTTGCTGAACGGCAACCCACCACCGGCACAAGGTTCGCTCAAGAGCGGGCCCGTCATCACTTAGAGTTCCCAGTGATGCGGCCGTAGCTGTGGGAAACTCCTGCCCCTAGGATGTGGCCATGAGGAAGTGGGGCGAGATCCATCCCGCGCTCCGGGCCGTCCTGGTTGGCGCAGTGGCCTGCGCTGTCATCCTGGTTGCCAGTCTTTTCGCCGGGCAAAGTCTCGAAGACGCCATGGCCAACGCCATCTTCTACGGGCTGATGATCGGTGGCGGCGTCTTCTTTATGACGAAGCGGTTCCAAACGGCCGCGGAGAGACTCGATGAACATGGCGACTTGGTGGTCTTCCTGCGATTCCCGCGTTCATCGCCCGGCTCTTTGAGCAGCGTCTGGAGGATGGGGATCGCTGTCCCTGGTGCGCAGAGGATCGAATTCCAGCCGATCGTCGACGACTCGTTGACGCCCAGTGGCCGCGGCATGACGTTCACCGGAGTTGGGCTTGCGGACATTCCGGTGCGGAAAGCTGACCGCCACGACAATCAACAGGACGTACCGTTCGACTTCCGGATCATCACCCTGGACTCAGACGGCGGCGTCGTTGAAATCGCGGCCGGCCCGGCTACCCTCCAGAAAATCCAGGACGCCATAGGGCCAGCATCCTCGTAGTCTGTGGCCGCCGGATAGCCGGAATCACAGCTCGGGAGGAGTGCAGACGTGCCCTTCGGGGTCCATCGGGTATCCGCAGAGCGGGCACAGCGGACGGCCCGCACCCACCACCTCACGCGTACGCTTGGTAAATGCTCGGGCGGTGCCCACCGGCATCCGCACCAACAGCATTTCGGGGGCCTCGACGTCGTCCCTCTCGAAGGATTCGTCGTCCGGATCACCATCGGCGTCGGTGAGGGGATAAGCCTCGATCACCACCTGCGCCGTTGCCGGGTCCCAGCCCAGGCCCATGGCGCCGGTCCGGAACTGCTCCTCAACCGCCTCCAGCGGATCATTGTCAACCAGCTCGACGGGCGTGCCGGTGGGAACGCTGAACGGGTTGCCGTCCAGCGTGATGAGCTGGTCGAGGATTTCATCGATTTTCTCCGCGAGCAGGGCCGATTGCTGCTTTTCCATGGCGATGCTCAACAGCTGCGCTCCAGCGCGTACCTGCAGGTAGAACGTGCGCGCCCCCGGAGCTCCGACGGTGCCGATGACGACCCGGTCCGGCCAGGCAAACTCGTGAACAAGTGTAGGCATGTCAGAATTCTAGGCGAGATCCCATCCGCGGCGCGGCCTGCCCTGCCGCAGGGGAGTTCACGAAGCACGCAAGTGAGCCAGCACCAGCCCGACGGGTATGCTGACGGCGATCACCACCAGCAGGGCCCGGTATCCCCAGAGAACCCAACCAGACATCGCGCCCCGCCCTTGAACGGTCCGGAACATCAGTGCCAGCGAAACAACCAGCAGCGCCCCGCCGGCATCAACAACCCAGGGGTTACCAACCAACGTGCCACCGATGACTGCGGCGGAGGCGCTGTTCCACGCAACCAGCTCCGCAATGACTTTCCACCCCACAAAGCGTTGCGCCGCCAGGAAGTACTGGCTGATGCCCAAAGCGCCCTGGGCTACTCCTCCGACCAGTACCAGGTAGGCAGCGGCCCACGACCCATGCTCAAGATGCAGCGGACCGGTTACCGCCGCGACCAGCCCGCCTGCGACAACACAAATCAGTGCGACCACGCCGAAAGCCATGGCTCCCCGCAGACTGCCTGCAGCCTTCAATCCTGGCGACTCGCTCATACTTTCCAAGCTACTGCACTCCATGACACCGCAGGCGGCAGGCTATTCCGTCAAGGAGCAGGCTATTCCGCCACTGAGTACGAGGAGCCGGTGGGCGTGCGCTGCAGCAGGCCGAAGTCGATCAGGTAGCGGCGGAGCAGGACGACGTCGTCGGTATAGCTGAGCAGCCGCTCGTTGATTTGCCTCTCTGTGAGCTTTTCGCCGGGTTTGATGATCTCGTTGGCGATCTTTGCCAAGAGGGCCCGCCGCTCGGCCACGTTGGCTGGGTAGCGCTCGATCCGCCCCAGCCGCATGAATTTGTCCAGCCCGGTCCGCTGCTGCCGGCGCGGCTGTTGGGCGAGCAGGTCCCTGAACACGGAGTCCTGCGCAATCAACACACCCGACGCCTGCCGCCCCACGAGCCCGGACTCAAGAAGGGCCGCCAGGGCCCGCTGCCGCCGCTGCTCCTTCACACCGGGCAGGACATCGCCGGGAGCGGCTCCCAGCACGATCTGCGCGTAGGCGATCCTCGCGTCCGTGTTGCCAAGCGTTGCCAGCACCCGCCGCCAATGCGGACCGTTCATTCCTGCGCTTCCGGCCATGTCGGTGTCCTTCCTCTGCCGCTGACCTGACCCACGCCCTGGCGTTGGGCGTGCCGGAAGATCCTAGTCCTGGGGGCATGGTCCCGGGAAGCGGGGGTGCGGTGGATCTGCAACGGGTGCCCACCGGCGTCGTAAGTTCAACCGCACCGACGACGTCCGGGACACCGTCCAGACAGGACCCGTTATGCGTCCCCGTCCCTGGCGTACAGGGCTAGGAGGTCGCGGCTGAACTCGTGCGGGGATGTTTCGCACGGACTGTGCCCGCCCCGGTACACCCCTATCCGGGCCCGGATTGCCTGTGCGAACAGCCGGTGCAGCTGGAGCGGCCACAGGTCATGTTCGCCTACGGCCACGAATTTGGGCAGCGGCGCCTCCGCCAGTTCCGCCCGAAGGTCCGGGACGTTCTGCATCAGGGTGTAGATATCGCGCACGGAGGCGCGGCGGGTGAAACGGAACCGGTAGTTGACGAACCGCTGCCGTCCCGGCGGCACGTGCGCCACCCGGCCGCTCCGGATGCTCCAAATCAGGAGGGCTGCACCCGCGCGGCCGTTCACCCACGTGCTGAACCGGCCAATACGGCTCACGCCCCGGAAACTCTGGCCGGGTTCCGGCGGGCACCCCAGGAACGTGATGGACCGGAACAGTCCAGGCCGCTGCACGTAGGCGAGCTGGGCGATAATGCCGGCGAAGGAATACGCCACAACGTGTGCCGGCGTGGCAGTGGTTTCCAGGACTGCCAGAAAATCGTCCACGAACAACTCGTAGTCGTAGTGCTTTCTGGCTGGCACCAGGTTCTCCGGGCCGGCGCCGGCCGACTGGTACTGGCCCGCCAGATCGTACGTCAGGGCGTAGTAGCCGGCCCCGGCGAGGTCAGGCATCATCAGCGAGAAATCCTCTTTCGAACCGGTGGCGCCGGGCACCAGCACGACGCAGGGATCATCCGGATTCCCTAAGGCCATGGCGGCGAGCTTCCCGCTGGGGACGTCGATGGTGAACTGAACGGCGCCCGCTGGCGGGACCGACCAATCGACGTCGCCCAATCCGGCGTCCAGCAGGGCGGCTGCATCCACCTGGGCAGAACCGAACTCCTCGGGGTCAACCCCGTACTCTTTCCGGCCCGGCTCCGCCATGGTCCCAAGATAGTCCAGCAACCCTACATCGGGCCGCCATCAAGGATCCGCCGCGCATCTGCCTGCGCCTGGAGGGCCACCTCCGTGACCACCTCACCTTTCAGGTGGCCGGCCGCGGACATGATGCTTCTGAGCTCACCCACGGTCAGCGGCGGGGTCGCGCTGTGTGCCATGGCATGGCAGTTGTGGCAGAGCGGGACAAGGTCCGCAATGGGGTCAAGCTGATAGGTGTTGTCGAGCATTTCCGGCGGCACAACATGGTGGACGCCTATTGCTCCCGTCCCCGCCACACCGTAAGTGGACTCGAACGAGAAGCCGCACGCGGCACATTGCGTGCCGTGGAACGCGGTGCAGGCCAGCCGTGCGTCGGGGTCGCGCTCGTACCGGTTCACGTGGACGGTGCTGAGGGTCTCCGGCGGCAAGGCTCCGCCCGCCACCTCGAGAGGATTCCCCGTGGACCGGGCGTGGGCCCTCCACAGCCGGCGCAATACAGGAACGGACGACGGCGGCACGGTCACCAGGGACGGTACGTCCGCCTTCAACGCAAGGTCGTCGGGGAGTGCCTCGCCCAGGATTCCGGGCCGTACCTGCTCTCCGAACGGAAGAAGTGAATCCCAGGCCACCCAGAAGAACCAGCGAGCGGGTCCGGGATCCGCAAGAGCCGCAATTTGATACGGCTGGGACGTCACGAACCCGTGGCCGATCAGGCCGCTGGCGGCCTCGGTGCTGCCCCCTACGAGGAGCCATGCCTCGCTGCCGGGACCAACAACGCCCGGATAACCGTCCGTGCGCCAGCGATCCAGGAACATTCCCGATCCGGCCACCTTCTCGACGACGGCACGGTAGTTCCAGCGGCGCAGCACGTCAGCGTCACACCCGAGAATTACGGCGGCCACTGTTCACATCCGTTCGCGCTAGGCGGCTGCACACGTCCCCCGGACGGCCGACCACCAAAACCCGCCACGCGCCGTCGACCCCCAAGCGTACGCAAGGCGCGCTAGATCGGTTCCTTGGCCAGCGCCTTGGTCTTTGCGGGCGTCTCGCGTCCCAGCCGCTCATCAAGCGTGACGCGCAGCCGCGCGGCGGCAACCTGCACACGGTGCTCGGCCGGGGTGGCCTTCTTCTGGACGGGTTTGGCAGCGCTGCTGCGGGGAGCGTGGACGTACCGGTGTTCAGGCGACGTTGCACTCATGGTCCAACCTCCTTGCTGCTGTCTTCATCCGTTGTTCCATTCTCGCTTAAGTTGAGGCGGTCGTCCACGAAGGCCCCGGCCTCCTGCGCGGAACCTGGCCCGGGCCCGGCATCGTCCCCGTTCTCGTCGCCGGACACGCTCTTCCAGGCAATGTCGAACAGCTCGAGTTCCTCGTTGCGCGCCAGTTCGCTCCTGGCCAGGACTTCCAGCGTCGCCAGCCCCAGCGCCTTGGTGCCCTCATCAGGATCCAGCGCCCGGTCCAGCGCCCACTGGGTCCGGCGCCACCACTCAGCGCGGCTGTCCGCCTCGGTCCTTTGCTGCAGCGCGTTGGCGTCGGCCTCGCGTTTCTGGTCGAGCGCTGTCTTGTCGGCGGCGGTGCGCTGCTTGAGCGTGCGCCAGTTGATGTAGAAGGCCAGCAGGGCAGCTGTGAGAACGGCCAGGGGCCCCAACCCGGCGAGGATGACCCACCAGTCCGCCGGTCCGGAATGGACCACAACGTCCAGCGGGCCGGGGGAGGGAACAGGGGTCACCAGATCAGCTTAGGCGGAGGGGCGGAAGTCGTGCGGCCTGACACCCGCAGTCTGCTGCATCAGCCGCCGCGCCGTGAGACAAGGACGGGTCCGCGGGCGTGATGCAATACCGCGTGCGCCGTTGAACCGATGGTCTCCCTGAGCATCCCGCGGCCCTGCGTGCCCACCACGATGATCCGGGCCTCTTCAGCGGCTTTGAGGAGGGCGTGCGGGACCGAGCTGTCCGTTAGTAATTCGGTCTCGACATGGACCGCGGGCGCCGCAGCCGCTGCACGGTCCAAAGCCGACGCCAGAACCGCCCGGGCGCCGGGCGCCGCATCCTGTCCTTCCGGCACTTGGTAGCCGGCAGGCCGGTGCCGGACGTGGACTACTTTGAGAGGGGCGTGCCACGCTGCTGCCAGCGCGCAGGCGTCATCCAGCGCGGCCGGGGAACCCGAGTCATCGACGGCGGCGACGACGGGGCCGCCCGGGTGGTGTTCCTCCCGGATCACGGCAACAGGGCAGGTGGCAGTGGCTGCCAGCTCCAGGCCCGCCGAGCCCACCAAGAGGCCAAGGAAGCCGCCCAGGCCGCGGCTGCCGACAACCAGCATGCGTTCGCCTGCGGAAATTTCAGCAAGAAGCTGCGCCGGAAATCCGTGGAGCAGGGTGCTCCTGACCTGAAGCCCGGGTACCTCAGCGGTGGCCACCGCCACGCCGTCATCAAGGATGGTCCGGGCGGACTGTTCCAGGCCACTTCCTGACACACCGGGGACGGGACCGAGGTGCCGGGTCAGGAGCGGCCACAGCGAACAGTGCACAACATGGAGGGAACAACCGATGGCGTGCGCGTGGCGTGCCGCCCAGCGGACCGCGGCCGCCGACTCCTCCGAACCGTCAAAACCGGCAACAATGGATCCTGCACCCTGCGTCACGGCACTGCGCTCCTGACCAACACGATCTTCACAGGACCTTAGGCCCTTTGGCGGCCCTGCTCCCTGGTTTCATCCTGATTCTAAACAGTGGGGAGGAACATGGGCAGCATCGTGCGCCGGATAGCCGTGGTGGTGCTTGCCCTCGCCGCCCTGCTGGTGGGCGCCGCGGCGCCCGGCACCGCGGTGGCACCTGTGGCTGTCATTGTGGAGGACACCGCAGGGGTGCTTGACCAGAACACGCTGGTGCCCGCCGTCGAACGCATCCAGTTCTACGAGCCCACCCGCGTCGCCGTCTTCACCTACAACGGCACGGCGGCGGACAACCTCAACGAACAGGTCCTGAAATTCGCGCGGTCCACGCATCCGGAGTGGATCAGCCCGGACGGCCAAAAATGGGCCGACGGACTGTTCATTTTCGCCCTCGACCCCCAGGGCCGGCACGTGGGGACCTACATGGGCGAGGACCGGAAAGTGTCGCTCGAGCAGCGCAGCGACATCCAGGACGCGTCCAAGGACCTGTTCCGCGACGCCCAGTGGACCGACGGCACCGTTGCCGGCATCCGCCGCGGGGCAGAGCTCATTAACCAGCCCTGGTACCGCTCGGCGGCGTTCTTGGTCACCGCCTGGGTCCTCGCCGGAACCGCCGCCCTGGGGGCAGCGGCATGGCTGGTTGTGCGCGCCGTGACCAGGAACCGGTGCCGCAGGCAGATCGAACGCGGGGACCGCAGCTACTCCAGCGTCAGCATGGACCTGGAGGTCACCGAACTGAACGCCGGCACCATTCCCGAATCATCCCGTTACGGCAGCCAGGTGCTGGAGAAGCACCGGACATTCCTCAACAAATATGCCGCTGCCACGGAGCTGTCCAACCAGGTGCACGCACTGGGTAAGCGGGCATTGAGCAGCAGGAAGAACCTCAAGCTGGCCCGCCGCTTCGCTGACAGTGCCGCGGAGCTGGATGCCCTGGATGACGTCATTTCGGACAGCAATGCCCTGCTGAACCGCGCCGATTCCTGGCCCACGGCCTGGGACCGGCAGCTGGCGCCCTTCCGCAAAGACCTTGCGGGGCTGGAGCAGCTCCTGGCCAAACGCCATGGGCAGGGAGACTCCGCAACGGCAACGGCGCTCCGGTCCTTCCGGGACGAAAGCCTGCGGGACATTGAGCGCTGGACGGCCGGACTCGCTGACCGGCGGATCACGCCGGAGGAGGCTTTGGACCGGCTGTACAGCGCCCGTTCCCGGCTCTCGGAGCTGCTGGAAAACCACGCCGAAACCGTGATCCAGGGCTTCGCCCGGACAGGCCGTGAGGCACGGCTGATGCGTGAACAGATGGAAACTGCCCACGGCGGTACGGACCACCGCAGGCAGCGTACCTACGAACCGAGCATCCTGGGGACGGTGTACCCGTCCTACACGTTCTTCTCCGTGGCCACCTTCAATTCCGGCTTCAACACCGGGGTCAGCAGCGTTAATTCGGCCAGGGGCGGTGGCGGAACCACCGGATACGGCAGCAGCGGCGGCAGCTTCTCCGGATCCGGCAGTTCCTCAAGCTTCTGACTGTGGACCCGCGCCGCCGGGCTCAGGCGGCCCCGAGGTTGTTCAGCCTCCGGGGCGCACGGTGGACGGCATAACGTGGGTGCTGCGGGGACACCCGGACAACACCGGAATGCGACGGTACCACGTCTTGGATCAAGCCCGTGCCCGCGCACTCGCGGACCTCCTCGATGGCGGCGGCCGCCGCCCGCTTGTCCGTAAATTGTCCGGAAACCGCCAGCACGTGTCCATCGGGCATCACAAGCCGGAACCGAATCTGTGAATCATCATCGACAAACAGTTCGAACGTACCTGCCATAAGCCTTGTTCTCCTCAATCGTCCTGCCTCCATTGGTGAGGCTGCATGCCCTGCCGGCACGGCACGGCAAAACCCAAGGCGCACTACGCCATCGTGGTGCGCCTTTCGACCTAAACCACCATCTCAGAGGGCAAGTCCCCGCTTTTAGGGACCAAGGTCCCTGATCGCAGGTGCCCGGGGTATTCAGGCCGCTACGCGCGACAAACGGATCAACGCAACTCCGGTGGCGATGAACCACGACCACAGCAAAATGCCGTACCCCCAATAGAAGCCGGGGGCTGCGTGGCGAAGGAGCTCGCTGACGACCCCCAGTGCGCCGGTGGCAATGCCCAACCACGCCAGGTACCGCGGGAAGGTTGCCTTGCCGGACGTGAGCATGGCCAGTCCCATCAGCAGAATCCCAAGGGCGGAGAGGACGCCGACAATGGCCGGGGTGTTGTTTTCGGCGATGATGGCTTCGGCGGCGGTGGCATAGGTCCTGCGTTCCTCCTCGGTCCCGGCGGCCACGAAGCGGTCGCTGAGATAGACCAGGTTGAGGGCTCCGCGGCTGCTGACCGGAACGGCAAGCAGCAGCGCCCAAGGGAGGGCGCCGACGACCAGCGCCATTAGGGGCAAGCTCTTCCGGAAGGCCGAGAGGGCAACGAAGAGGGCAGTAAAAACAAGGACTGGGAAGATGTTCGGGAGTATCCACAGGATTTGCTCGGCCACATAGCCCGCCTTGTGCGACGCAATGAAGTCAAGGGTGGCGGCTCCGCCGTGAACGGGAGGGGGAGCCATGAAGTCGAGCACCAGGGCCGCTATCAGCAGAAGCACGAACAGGATGGACGACGCGCCCGCCACAAGGTAGAGGAGCTTCCAGCCGTGGTGGTCGCCGGCCTGGACGTGGGCACCGGCGGCCCCCGGCGTGCGCCGGACGCTCGGACTGCCAGTCATGAGGAACGGTTCCTGGTCATGCCCCGACTCTGCTACCTGACCCGCGGGCCGGATAGTGCCGTAGGGCCCGACGGGCTTCAGGTTCTTCCGGGTTCCGTGACCAAGGGCCCTTGGCCCTTCAGCGGGGTCTGGGAAGCTTGTTGAATTGAATCATGGTCCCGCACCAGGAGGCAGAGATGGCGACAAATGGCCCCCATTCAGGCCACGGCACGGAGGAGCAGCTTCGGATAGAGCTGGAGGATGCTGCATCCGTGAAGTGGTGGGCGCGGATCCTGTACACGCTTGGTTCACAGTACGGGCGGACACAGCTGCGGTTCGTGGGAAAGGCTGAGGACGGCCGGCGGCTTTATACCGGTGACACGTTCCCCGGGCCGCCCCTGAACCGAACGCCTCCCGAGGAGGCGTGGGCACCTGGCCTGGAGGCGAGCCTTACCCGGCTGCGGCAGGAGATCGTCCGGGACGGATGGTTAGAAACCAGTCGCGGCACGCAGCCCTGGGAGGTGACCTACAGCCGTTGCCGGGGGTCCTGACCGCTGTGCTTGGCGGCTGGCGGGTTTCCATGGCCGGCCACGGTTCCGGCCGGTTCTGGTTCGCCTGATCCGGGCCTCAGGCGATCGGCCAGACCACCTTGGTCTGCCAGGTGGCCGGATCCGGCTGCTGTTCGGGATCGGTCAGGTAGTACTCCCACATGGAGTCCGCCGGGGTGGCGCCGTCCGCTTCCATGCTTTGCCGGATGGCGTCGTACGTGGTTCCCAAGCTGTCGTAGGGGCCCGTGTGGATGGCTTCAAAGGCATCTGCATCGGGAAGCACGCCGCTGGCCACCTCGCCGGTGCCGTGGAAGTCCCCGGCGACAGCGAACCCGGCTTCGACGTCCACCGTTTCCCCCGGCATTCCGTGGTACCTCGCGAACGGCGGACCCGCCGGGCTGGCGCCCTGCACCTGGACCGCGGCCATCACGGCACCAAAGGCCCGCCCGAAGAAACCGGTGAGCAAGTCCATGGGAACACGTTCGCGGACCACTGCCACGGGCTGTTCGGTGATGTGGACCTTTTGCGGCTGCGGGCCATGTTCAGTCATGGCACCAGCCTCGCGGTCCTGGCCCCGGCATGACAGGGCCTTAGGACTCTAAAGGCCATGCTGGCCGGGGCCAAATGCCCTAGCCCGGCCGTCGGCAGCAGGGTAGGTTCGGTTTCATGCTTGATGACCGCAACCAGCACCTGCCAAAGAGTCCTGGATGAGGAAGCAGGCCGCCCCGCCTGCGGCCACCGGCGGCAGCCCCGGCAGCTTTGACGCCGGGGAATCCGCGGGGTCGCCCGTCGAAAGGGCCTGGGGCTTCGTGAAACGGTATCCCGTCGTCGCGCTGACCTGTGCAGTGCTCGCAGCGGTGCTGGTGCTGCTCCAATTCGACCTGGAACTGCAGGTCCGCGTCCTCGCCTCGGCCTATGCGGCCGTGATCGTGTTGGCACGTTCTGCCGGCATGGTCCGGTCCTTGCGGGAGGGACGCTGGGGGATCGACCTCCTGGCACTGACGGCGATCGCCAGTACCGTGGTGGTGGGCGAATACCTCGCTGCCCTGGTGGTCATCCTGATGCTGACCGGCGGCGAAGCGCTGGAGGACTTTGCCCAGGGACGTGCCGCGCGTGAACTGCGCTCCCTGCTGGACCGGGCGCCGCGTTTTGCCCACCGCGAAGGTGCTGGTGCGGTCCTCGAGGACACTCCAATCGGCGACGTAGCCCAGGGTGACGTGCTGGTGGTCCGCCCCTCCGAACTGGTACCCGTGGACGGCGAACTCCTGTCCGACTCTGCCAGCCTCGACGAGTCATCTCTGACCGGGGAAAGCCTGCCGGTGGAGCACACCATGGGGGATAACCTGCTCAGCGGCTCTGTCAACGGGGTGGCCGCCATCCGCATGCGCGCGTCAGCCACCGCCGCGGACTCCCAGTACAGCCGGATCATCGCGTTGGTCGAAGAGGCATCCAACAGCCGCGCGCCGGTGGTCCGCCTTGCTGACCGTTACGCTGTTCCCTTCACCATCCTGGCTCTGGCCATGGCCGGCACCGCGTGGTTCCTGTCCGGCGAACCCCTCCGCTTTGCCCAGGTGCTGGTGGTCGCCACGCCCTGCCCGCTCCTCATCGCCGCGCCCGTGGCCTTCCTCGCCGGTACCAGCCAGGCCGCCCACAAGGGCATCATCATCAAAAACACCCGGACCCTCGAGCAGTTGGCGAAGGCGCAGACAGCGGTGTTCGACAAGACCGGAACCCTCACGTCGGGGCGCCCGGTCCTGGACGCTATCCAGGTGGCGCAAGGCCAAGGCGAGGCACTGGGCAGCCAGAGGATCCTGCAACTGGCTGCCTCCGCCGAGCAGTACTCCTCGCACGTGCTGGCAGGCTCCGTCATCGAAGCCGCCGCGGCCGCCGGACTGACGCTCCTTCCCGTGCAGCAGGCTACGGAGAACGCCACCCACGGCGTGGAAGCCGTCTGCGACGGCCGGCGGGTTGTGGTGGGCAAGGCCGGCCTGGTGCGGAGTTCCTCAACCGGATTCCAGGAGGCCACCGTCCACAGCGGGCAGCTGGCGGTCCATGTGGCCGTGGACGGCCGGTACGCAGGTGCCCTGATCATGAAGGACCCACTGCGCCGCAACGCCGTGGATACGCTGGCCCGGTTGAACGGCCTGGGCGTGCGGAACACCATGCTATTGACCGGTGATGCCCAAGCGACCGCCGCGCATATTGCCGAAGAAGCGGGAATCGGCCGCGTCCAGGCGGACTGCCTTCCGGAGGACAAAGTCAACACGGTGGCCGGCATCCAGGAACGGCCTGTCCTGATGGTGGGCGACGGCGTCAACGATGCGCCCGTCCTTGCCGCCGCCGATGTGGGAATCGCCATGGGCGCCAAGGGAGCCACGGCGGCGAGTGAGTCCGCTGACGTGGTGATCATGCTCGACGACGTCTCGAAAGTTGCGCAGGCCGTGGCCATTGGGAAGCGGACAGTATCCGTGGCGTTGGTCAGTATCTGGACAGGGATAGCACTCAGCCTGGTACTGATGGCCATCGCCATGACGGGATACATACCCGCCGTCGCCGGCGCCCTCCTGCAGGAATTTGTGGACCTGGCCACTATCCTGAACGGCCTGCGCGCGCTGCACGGGGCCGAGCCCAAAAAGCAACGCTGACCGGACAGACCTGCCCGACCGGAAAGCTGCGGCGCAGTGCCAAGGGCCGGCCACTTCCGGCCGGGAGCGCCGGCATGACCTTTGGCCCTTACCCCGGCATTCCCCGGCCGGGATCGTGGTTCCCATGAATGCAGAAACAGGGGCCAAGCCCGTCATCGTGGGTGTGGACGGTTCTGAATACTCCTCCGCCGCGCTCCGCTACGCGGGCACACTGGCAGCCCGTTTGGGCACCCGCCTCGAAGTCATCTCCTGCGTCGGGATGCCTGACTACCTGGTGATGTCACGCCTGGAAGGGGCGGACCGGCAGTTCACCGCCAGGCTTGAGGATGCGGCAGGACGCCTGGTCGAGGACGCCCTGGGCCGGGCCTTCTCCGGGGACCGGCCCGAAGACATCGACGTCACCATCAAGTTCGGGCCACCGGCAAAGGTGCTGGTGGAGGAGAGCAGGCGGGCGCAGATGCTGGTGGTGGGACGGCACGGCGAGGGCGGCCTGCTGAAGGCGGCCATGGGCTCGGTCAGCAAGGCCTGCGCAGCCCACTCCGTGTGTCCGGTCCTGCTGGTAGGACAGGAGGCGGACGCCGTGTGAGGGCCGCGGAGGGCCTGAGCTCTGCGGAGGCGGCGCAACTCCTGAAGCAGGCGGGCCCCAACCAGCTCCCCACGGAGAAGCCCGCGTCCCAGTGGCGGAAGCTCTGGGGGGAGATGACGCACTTCTTCGCCCTCATGCTGTGGTGCGCCGCCGCGCTGGCCTTCATCGCGGACATGCCGCAACTGGCAGTGGCGATCATCGTCGTCGTCATAGTCAACGGGGTGTTCGCCCACATCCAACAGGAACGCGCCCAGCACGCCGCCGCGAAACTGCGGGGCCTGCTGCCTGCCGACGTGCTGGTCCGGCGGGACGGGAAGGTACGGAAGGTCCACGCCGGAGAACTGGTGGTAGGGGACGTGGTGCTGCTGGCGGCCGGGGACCGGGTCCCGGCAGACATGGCACTCCTCGCCGCTTCCGCCTGCGCGGTGGACGAATCGATGCTGACCGGGGAAAGCGACCCGGTGCCCAAAGCCGCAGGGGACCAGGCCTGGGGCGGCACGTTCCTGGTCAACGGTTACGGGGAGGCCGCCGTCACCGCAACAGGCGCCAGGACCAGGCTGGCGGGGATCGCGGCCCTCACCAGCGCCGCGGTTCCGCCACCAACACCGCTGTCCCTGGAACTGAGGCGGATCGTCCGGGTCACTGCGGGCATGGCACTGGGCATTGCGGCGGTCTTCTTTCTGGCCTCGCTGCTGGTGGGTTTCCAATGGCGGGATTCTTTCCTGTTCTCCATCGGCGTCGCCGTGGCGCTGGTCCCGGAAGGACTCCTGCCCACCGTCACACTGTCCCTGGCCATGGGCGCCCAGCGTATGCAGCACGCCAGGGATTGGTCCGCAACCTGGAAGCAGTGGAAACCCTGGGCTCAACGACCTTCATTTGTACGGACAAAACCGGGACCCTGACGCAGAACCGGATGAACGCCGTCGAAGTCTTCACCCCCGACGGCGCCATCCAGGTGGCAGGGGACGGGTATGCCCCTGAGGCGCGCATCGAGGGCGGCGGCGTCGAGAAGGCTGCCCAGGCCGCGCTCGCCGCCCGCACCGCTTCCCAGGGCCGCGCTGAGCTTCACGACGGACAATGGCGGGCCCTGGGTGATCCGATGGAAGCGGCCATGGACGTCCTGGCACGCAGGCTGACGGGCACCGTGGCCGGGCCCGTGCCGTTGCAGCGGTTCCCCTTCGATCCTGTGCGGCGCAGGGAGTCGGCGATTCTGGGGCAGGACCTTTTCTGCAAAGGTGCCCCGGAAACCGTCCTTCCCGTGTGTGAGTCAGTGCCTGGCCCGGTCAGGGACCAGGTGGACGTGATGGCGAACCGGGGCCTGCGGGTCATTGCGGTGGCCCGCAGGCGGCTTGGAGGCGCCCCTGGAACATGGCAGTCCGCGTCCGCAGCAGAGCTCGAAACGGGCATGGAACTCCTGGGCCTGATCGGGCTGCAGGACCCGCCGCGGCCGGATGTTGGGGACGTGATCCGTACCGCGCGACAGGCAGGGCTGCGGGTAGCCATGGTCACCGGCGACCATCCTGCCACCGCGGCGGCAATTGCCCGGCAGATCGGCCTGACCGGGACACCCGAATACGTTCTGGAAGGCGCAGACCTTCCGGAAGACGACCAGGTACTCGGAGCACTCCTGGACCGTGACGGAGTGGTGGTCAGCAGGGTCTCACCCGAGCAGAAGCTTCGCGTCGCCAAGGCCCTGCAGTCCCGCGGGCACGTGGTGGCCATGACCGGCGACGGCGTCAACGACGGCCCGGCACTGCGCGAAGCCGACATCGGGGTGGCAATGGGCCTGAGCGGAACCGATGTGGCCCGCGAAGCCGCGGACCTGGTCCTCCTCGATGACCACTTCGGCACCATTGTGGCCGCCATCGAACAAGGCCGGGCAACCTACGCCAACATCCACCGGTTCCTCACCTACCATCTGACCGACAACGTGGCCGAACTGACCCCCTTCGTCATTTGGGCGCTCTCCGGCGGCCACTTCCCGCTGGCCCTGGGCGTCCTCCAGATCCTTGCCCTGGACATCGGCACCGACCTGCTGCCGGCACTCGCCCTGGGCGCCGAGCCGCCGGGCAGAGGGGTGCTGTCCCGTCCGCCCGAACGCCGGCACCTGATGGACCGGCACCTGATCATCCGGGTGTTCTGCATCCTGGGCCCGGTTGAAGCAGCCGTCGAATTGGCCGTGTTCTCCGCTGTCCTGGCAGGCGGTGGCTGGACCCGGGGACAGGACCCACCGGTGCCCCTGCTGATGGCCGCCTCCGGGGCCGCCTTCACCGCCGTCGTCCTGGGACAACTCGCCAACGCGTTTGCCTGCCGCAGCGCAACGGTGCCCCCATGGAAGCTGGGCTGGGGAACGAACCGGCTCCTGGTGTGGGCCGCGCTCGCAGAAGCGGCCATCCTGGGGGCATGCCTGTACCTGCCGTCGCTCGCCGCGCTGCTGGGCCAGTCCCCGCCGCCCCCCGAAGGGCTCCTCCTCGCACTCCTGGCAGCCCCTGCCGTCCTGCTGGCGGACTGGATCCACAAATCCGTCCGGGGGCGGCTGCGCCGCACTTAGGCACTGGGCGCCGGGACCAAAGCCTCTGACTGCCCCAGCTGCCCCCGGGCAAGAATCGAGCCATGAGTGCCGCCGCAGAATCCTCCGTTACTGCCACCAACGTCATTTGGATCGAGGAGACCGGGATCGCGGACATCCCCTCGGTGGGAGGAAAGAACGCCTCCCTCGGGGAGCTCAGCCGGGCACTGAAATCAGCCGGGGTCCGGGTTCCTGAGGGGTTTGCCACCACGGCCTCCGCCTACCGTGCTTTCCTTGCCGCGAACGACCTCGAACCCCGGATCGAGATGCACATGGAGGAACAGCGCGCCGGGACTCTCACGCTGCGCCAGGCGGGGGCCGCGATCCGTGAACTCTTCCTGCAGGCAACCTTTCCGGAAAGCATCGCCGCGGATATCCAGGAGCACTACCGGAATCTCTGCCAACGGGCCGGGCAGCCCGCCGTTTCCGTAGCGGTCCGCAGCAGTGCTACAGCTGAAGACCTGCCGGATGCCAGCTTTGCCGGGCAGCAGGAAACCTTCCTTAACGTGGCCGGCGAGCGCGGGGTCCTCGACGCGTGCCGGCGCTGCTATGCCTCGCTGTTTACGGACCGGGCCATCAGCTACCGCGAGATGAAGGGGTATGACCACCTGGACGTTGCCCTGTCCGTCGGCGTGCAACGCATGGTCCGCTCGGACGTTGGCGCATCCGGGGTGATGTTCTCGCTCGATACCGAATCCGGATTTCCCGGCGTGGTGGTCATCAGTGCGGCCTGGGGACTGGGGGAGACAGTGGTGCAGGGGACCATCAACCCGGACAAGTACCAGGTGTTCAAGGGGCTCCTCGCAGACCAGCGCTTCAGCCCGGTCATCGAGAGGGAGATCGGGGCCAAAGAACGCAAGATGGTTTACAGCCAGGGCGGGGATGCCCGGACCCGGATGGTCGATACTACGGAGCGGGAGCGGCGCTCGCTGGTGCTGGATGACCGGGAAGTGGTCCTGCTGGCCCGGTGGGCAGTGGCCGTTGAGGACCACTACGGCCGTGCGATGGATATGGAGTGGGCCAAGGACGGCGTGACCGGCGACCTCTTCATGGTGCAGGCGAGGCCGGAAACCGTGCAGGCGCGCCGGAGCACATCCAGCTTCCGCACGTACCACCTGGAAAAGCCCGGCCGCGTCCTCGTCACCGGCGCAGCAATCGGCGACTCCATCGCCAAAGGCCGGGCATGCGTGGTCCAGGATGCAAAGGACATCGAATCCTTTGTTGATGGCTCCGTGCTGGTCACCCGGATGACTGACCCGGATTGGGTGCCCATCATGAAGCGGGCCGCGGGCATCATCACCGACCACGGCGGTCCAACCAGCCACGCCGCGATCGTCAGCCGGGAGCTGGGGGTGCCCGCCGTGGTGGGAACACGGAACGCCACGGAGGTACTGCCCGACGGCGTCCCCGTCACGTTGTCCTGCGCGGAAGGCGAGGAGGGCCGCGTCTATGAGGGGCTGTTGGAGTTCTCCGTGGAAGACGTGGACATGCACGCATTGCCAGCCACCCGCACGGCCGTGATGATCAACATCGCGAGCCCGGCGGCAGCTTTCAAGTGGTGGCGTTTACCCGCCGCCGGCGTAGGCCTGGCCCGGATGGAATTCATCATCAACAACCTGGTCCGTATCCACCCGATGGCCCTGGTCCACCCCGAAAAGGTGGCGGACCAGGAGGAGTCGGCGCTGATCCGTCAGCTCACCAGCGGCTACCCGGACCCGCAGGAGTACTTCATCGACGTACTGGCCACGGGAATCGCCAAGATCGCCGCACCTTTCCACCCCAAGCCGGTGATTGTGCGGCTCAGCGACTTCAAGAGCAATGAGTACGGCCACCTGATCGGAGGCAGTGCCTTCGAGCGGCCGGAGGAGAATCCCATGCTGGGGTTCCGCGGGGCATCCCGCTACTACAGCAGCCACTACCGGGAGGGGTTCGCCCTGGAGTGCAGGGCACTGAAACGGGTCCGGGAACAGGCGGGGTTCGCCAATGTCATTGTCATGGTTCCCTTCTGCCGCACGGTGCGGGAGGCCGACCAGGTCATCCAGGCGATGGAGGAGCAGGGGCTGGTGCGCGGCGTGGACGGGCTGCAGCTGTACATGATGTGCGAGATCCCCTCCAACGTGGTCCTGGCGGAGGAATTCGCCAAGCGCTTCGACGGCTTCTCCATCGGGTCCAACGACCTCACCCAGCTGGTACTGGGGGTAGACCGCGACTCGGAAGAGCTTTCGGGACTGTTCGATGAGCGGGACCCGGCAGTGATGTCGATGATTGCCCAGGCGATCAGCAAGGCCCACGCCGCCGGGATCAAGATCGGGATCTGCGGGCAGGGGCCCAGCAACCATCCGGACCTGGCGGAGTTCCTGGTCAAACAGGGAATCGACTCCGTCTCGCTGAACCCGGATACCTACGTCAGGACCCTGCCCGTTATTGCTGCGGCAGAGGCAGCCTTGGCCAAGGGGCAATAAAATGCGTGGCCCCCACAGGGCCACGCACCGGCGTCGTACCTTGACTGTCCTCAATCCCTGCTGATGGGGATCTTCGACGCCGCGGCTGTCTGTCCCTGCTCCGGCATTGGCGCCCGCACCTCAAGGACTCCGTCCTTGTAGGATGCCGTTATGTCGCCCTGCTGAACTCCACTTGGGAGGGGAATCCGCCTGACAAACGAACCGTAGCGGAACTCGGAACGGTAGCTGTCCTTGTCCTTGTGTTCCTGCTTTTCCTGCCGTTCGCCTTTGATCGTCAGGACGCCGTCTGTAACCGTCACGTCCACGTCCTTCTCCGGGTCGACGCCGGGCAGCTCGGCCCGCACCACCAGCGTATTGCCGTCCACCATTTCTTCAACCCGGATGGCGGACGTCCCCACATCGCCTTCAAAAAGCCGTTCGATGACGTCCATGGGGGAGCGGCGGTTCTCGAACCATTTCATCAGGTCAGTCATTGTTGTCTCCTGCTCAGGTGGATGCCGGCCCATCGCGTTGCCCGGCAGTTCCACCATCCCCTTCCCGGGAATCCGGTTCCAGAGGCAAAGGTCCCAGCCCCGGTCCGCTGGCCGCGGCGGGCGGGCGGCGGGTAAGCCGGCCGATGATTTCGATGGCCACGCATCCCGCGGCGGCCACTGCTGCCGCGGGCACCAGCAGGCCGGCAGGCGGCACGTTCACACGGAAAAAGTCCTGCGTCAACGGCACCGTGAACAGCAGGACCAGCCCCCCGTACATTCCGGCAAGGATCAGGACCTTGGTCCAGTTCAGCGGGCGGGAGGCCAGCACCAGGATCCACGCCGCCACCAGGCCCAGGGTCACCGTTGCCGCGGACTGGGCGTCTTCCTGGCCGTAGCCTTCCCAGGATTGGGCGTAGACGCTGACGGCCAGGACGCACAGGGCCGCGCAGGCACCAGCCGGCAGGGCGAAGGCCAGCGAGCGCCGCAGGAATCCGGGTGCGTAGCGCTGTCCGCCGGGCTGCAGGGCCAGGAAGAACGACGGCAGGCCAATGGTCAAGCCGTCCAGCGCGGACATTTGCCGGGGCAGGAACGGGAAGGCGAGCAGCATAATGCCGGTCACGACGGAGATGACCGTGGCGTAGACGGTCTTGCTGAGGAAGACCAGGGAGACGCGCTCGATATTGCTGATAGCCCGGCGTCCCTCGTCCACCACCGCCGGCAGCCTCTCGAACCGTCCATCAAGGAGCACCAGCCGCGCCACCGCCTTGGTTGCCGGTGACGCCGAGTCCATGGCGATGCCCAGGTCCGCCTCCTTGAGGGCCAGGACGTCATTCACTCCGTCCCCGGTCATCGCCACGGTATGTCTGCGCCGTTTCAGGGCCTGGATCAGGTCCCGCTTCTGCGACGGCGTTACGCTTCCAAAAAGGTCGCAGCCCTCTACCGTCTCCTCAAGCCGGAGGGGGTCCTCGGGCAGGCTGCGCGCGTCGAAGGCAACGCCGGTTCCAAATCCGACGGCGCGCGCCAGTGCAGCAACGGTCCGGGGGTCATCACCGGAAATGATCTTGACCGAAACCCCTTGGCGCCGGAAGTAGTCGAGCGTGTCGGCGGCATCACGGCGGATGCTCTCACGGAAGGTCAGCAGCAGCACCGGCACCAGATCCATCGGGAGGCCATCCTCCGGGGCTCCCTGCGGGAGCGGGGCAGGCAGATGCGCCAAGGCAAGGGTCCGGAGGCCGGTGGTGGCAAGGGCCGCGGCCTGGCTGTGCGCCGCGGCGCTTCCGGGTGAGGCAAGGACCGCGTCGGGTGCTCCCAGGATCCAGGTGCCCGGGGCCGCCGACTCCGGCGCGAATGTGACCGAGCTCCACTTCCGGGCTGAAGAGAACGGCACCGAATCCTGCTCACGAAGCGGCAGCAGGACCGGAAAGGCGGCTCCGATGGCGGCAGCGGTGCTGCTGGCGTCAGCGTTGCCGCCGAACCATTCCAGCGCCGCCTGCCAGCCCGCTGCCCGGGCCCTCCCGGTGTCGTGGAGGCCGTCGAATTCGATGGCCCCGGAGGACAAGGTCCCGGTTTTGTCGAGGCACAGGACGTCCACCCTGGCCAGGACCTCCACCGCGGCAAGTTCCTGGATCAGGACCTTTTGGCTGGCAAGCCGGAGCCCGCCCACGGCAAACGCCACGCTGGTCATCAGGAGGAGCCCCAGGGGAATCATGGCCATGATGCCCGCTATGGCGCCGACCGCGGCCGGGACCCACTGTCCCGATCCCATGGCCCCGGCCCAGCCGCCCTGCTCCAGCATCTGGGCATTCGTAAGCAGCAGGGCCGTCGGAAGGAGCAGCCACGTGATGACGGCAAAGACTTTTTCCAGCCCCCTGCGGATCTCGGACGTGACCAGGGAGAACCTGCGTGCTTCGGCTGCCAGCCGGTAGGCGAACGTCTCTGGACCCACGCGGAGCACCGTGGCCCGGCCGGTGCCGGCCAGGATCAGTGAACCGGACAGCAGCACCGCGCCGCCGGTTTTGGGTATCGGTTCGGATTCGCCGGTCAGGAGGGATTCATCCACCTCGAGCGGGGCTCCGGCCAGGAGCAACAGGTCAGCGGTGACCTGGTCCCCGGCGTTGAGGACCACGAGGTCGTCGGGGACAAGGTCCTCGGAGGAGATGGTTTCCCGGGCGCCGTTCCGGACCACCGTGTTCCTGGCAGCCTGCAAAATGGCCAGCTGGTCCAGGGACCGCTTGGCCCGGTACTCCTGGATGATGCCGATCAGCGAGTTGCTGACTGCCGACAGGCCGAAGAGCGCATCCCGCCACTGGCCAAGGACCAGCAGCAGGATGAAACACCCTCCCACCACCGCGTTGAAGAGGGTGAACACATTCGCCTGGACGATCTCGCGGACGCTCCTGCTGGTTGCCGTCGGCACGCTGTTGACGCGCCCGGCAGCGGTCCGTTCGAGTACTTCGGCGGTGGAGAGCCCGTCCCGGGAATGGCGGATGTCCACTCCCGGGCCCGGTGCGCTGTGGTCCCCAGGTATCGGCATCGCGCGGCGAGGCGGCAGGCCCCGGTCAGCCGTCGTGCTGCTTGTGCATCCGGGTGATCACGGTGGGGCACGGTGGTTGGCTGAGCACGGCATGTGCCGTGGACCCCAGGACGAACCTTCCGAAGCCACCTTTTCCGCGGCTTCCCAGGACCAGCAGCCGGGCCCCGGCGGCAGCGCGCAGCAACGCATCGGCCGGTTCCAGCACGGTTTCCATGACCGTGTGCACTGCGAGGTCCGGGTAGTCCTGCCGGAGGCCGGCCTCCGTTTCGGACAGCACGATCCGTTCCTCCTCGACCACATGGGTGGCAAAACTGCTCTGCGGGAGCCCTGCAGCGATCCACCGGTTGGGGCCGGTGAAGGCGTAGAGAATGGTCAGTTCCTCGCCGAGCGCGTCAGCTTCGGCGGCCGCGAACGCTACCGCCTGGGTTGCTTCCCGTGAGCCGTCCACGCCGACAAGGATGCCGCGGCCCTCCGCCTGGCCGTCGCCGATGACGGCCACGGGGCACTCGGCCGTCGCAGCTGCCTGGAGCGCCCGGTCCGTCAGGGCGCCGCGGTTGTGCCCGCTGGTCCCGAGGACAAGCATGGACGCATTCTTTGAATAATCACCCAATGCAGCCCCCACACCGCCTTCGAGGAGCTGCAGCGAGACCTCCAAGCCCGGTTCGGCGGCGGTGGCCTTTTCGCCGGCCTCCTTCAGCAGCCCCAGCCCGGATTCCCGCAGGACTTCCAGGTAGGGCAGGACTTCTGCTGCCATCCACCGGTCGTCAACAACGTTCACGACGGCGAGCGGGCAGTGGAGCCTGTTGGCCCGGGCAGCTGCCCACATCAGGGCAGCATTGGCAGCGGACGTTTCAGAGATGCCGACGGCGATTGGCTTGGCAGGTGCCATGGGGACCATCCTTTGCTGGTTCTATGTAAGTGGTGACGGGTGGGGCTGCACGGCCTAGTCTGCGGTGGGCTCCCGGGGCGGCCACCAGTGGGTTGGGGCGGCGATGACGAACCTGCGGCCGCTGATGTCCTCCGGCGTGATCCGGAGCAGGACGTTTTTCTGGCCGGGCTGCCACGGGGACAGGCCCGCCTCCATGGCATCCCTGATTTCCTCGTCGTCGGACACCACCATGGCATGGCCCTTCAGGATGACGCTCCAGGCGATGGTGCCGTACTGGTTCATTCCGTCTGCTTCGACGGCCACCGCCTTCCGGTCCGGAAGGGAGGCCAGCTTGGTTCCTTCGCCGGTACGGATGAGCAGCGTGCCATTGGTGGGAACAAAGTTCACCGGGTAGTTTTCCACCCCGGCCCCGTCGGCGAAGGCGATCCTGCAAAGGGACGTCGATCGGAGGTACCGCCAGCAGTCGTGGACGCCGAGTTCCTTGATTTCCGGTTCTGTCGCTGCGCTGTTCATGGCCGTAGCTTAGGGCGGCAGGCCCGCTGCGGCTAGGGAAGAAGGTCCCGCCCCACGGCCCGGGCCCGATACCAAGACTACTGAGGGTATTTTTCGCCGTGCTCTCCTACCATTGGAGGAGAAGCGTCTTCATGCTCTTGTGAAGGCGGAATTGGGGGCGGAGGCCGGCACTTCCGTTTCGGATACTTAGACCGCGCCAGGGATCCGCAGCGCCGCAGGTTCCTTCCGCAGGAGGTGGGACGTGGGCACTGAGCAGCCGTGGCGCTCCCCGACGAGGGACACTGTGGAGGACCCGCTCCGGGACTTCGCTGCCCGGGGAGACGAACCGCCGGATAACCAGGAACGGATCAACGGCCTGTTGGCTGCCGTGGTTGCCCTCGCCCAGGATCTCAGCCTGGAGGCTGTCCTGGACCGCCTTGTCCGCTCGGCCTGCGCCCTGGTTGGCGCGAGGTACGGCGCGCTGGGGGTCATCGGCGAGGACCGCACGCTGAGCCACTTCATAACCGTGGGAATCGATGAGCAAGGTATCCGTGCCATCGGCGAACTGCCCACTGGCCATGGCGTCCTGGGGCTGCTCATCCGCGAACCGAAGCCCCTGCGCCTCCACGACCTGGGCCGGCACCCCATCACCTCCGGGTTCCCGCCGAACCACCCGCCCATGAAAACCTTCCTTGGCGTCCCTGTCCGCGTCCGCGACGAAGTCTTCGGAAACCTCTATTTGACCGAGAAACAGGGCGGGCAGGACTTCACCGCGGAGGATGAAGACCTCGCCGTTGCTTTGGCGGCAGCGGCCGGAGTGGCAATCCAGAATGCCCGCCTCTTTGAAAACAGCAGCCGCCGGCAGAAATGGCTGGAGGCAGGCATGGAACTGAGCAGCCGCCTGATCATGGCCTCCCAGCCGGGTGATCCGGACGACCTCGACCTTGTTGCAGGCACCGCTTTGAAGGTCTCAGACTCGGTGCTCGCGGTCATTGCCGTTCCTGCCGGCGACGGAGCGCTGCGGTGCCGGTCGTCCCTTGGCGTCCAGGGCATTCAATCCGGCCAGGAGCTGATGGCCTCCAGTGCAGTGTCCAACGTTATCCTGGACGGCGGTTCAGTCGTGGCACGGGACCCGCGGCAGGTTTTCGACGACGGGATGGCAGGAAAACTCGGTTCCGTCCTGGTGTGCTCCCTGGGGCACAGCTCCACCGAAAACGGGGTGCTCCTGCTGGCCCGCGCCCACGGGTCACCCGTGTTCGCGCAGGCGGAGGCGGAATCCAGTGCCATTTTTGGGAGCCGCATAGGCCTGGCGCTTGACCTGGCGCGCGTCAACGCCCTGCGTGAACAGAACCTCCTTTTCACCGACCGGGAACGGATTGCCCGGGACCTGCATGACCTGGTGATCCAGCGCCTGTTTGCGGCCGGACTCAGCATCCAGAGCCTGCGCCGTTACACCCTTGATCCGGTAGCGCACGAACGGATTGCCGCCGTGACCACCGAACTCGATGACACCATCCGCAAGCTGCGGGACACCATCTACTCGCTCAGGACCGCTGACGAGGAACGCGAACCGTTGACCGGCCGGATCCTGCGCGTGGTCAGGGAAAGCTCCCGCAGCTACGCGGTGACGCCCAAGGTATCCCTGGACGGGCCGGTGGACTCGGTGGGGGAAGACGTGGCCGTCCACCTGCTGTGCGTGGCGTCGGAGGGACTCAGCAATGCCCTGCGGCATTCAGGTGCGGAGGACATCCAGGTCTCGGTGGCCGTGGGCCCGGACCAGGTGCAGCTCCTCATCAGCGACAACGGCCGGGGCTTCACCGAACCGGACCACGAAAGCGGCCTGGCGAACATGCGCCAACGAGCAGGCCAACTGAACGGCAGTTGCACCATCGACAGCGCGCCCGGAACGGGTACCAGCCTGACATGGACGGTCCCGCTGGCGTAGCCCCGGCCAGCGGGGCGTCAGGCAGGGTCCGTGGAGCTCTTGGTGACGAAGACGGCTGCCTGCGTCCGCCGCTCGAAGCCCAACTTGGCCAGGATTGACGAAACGTAGTTCTTGACGGTTTTTTCGGCCAGGAACAGGTCATCGCCGATCTGCCGGTTGGTCAGCCCCTGGCCGATCAAAGCGAGCACTTTCTTCTCCTGCGCGCTCAAGCCGTCCAGCCGGGGGTCGGTAGGCGCCGTGGACAGGCCAGCAATGATCTGCTGCTCAACTCCCGGATCAAAGAGGGACTCGCCGGCAGCAGCCCTCCGGATTCCGGCAAGGAGATCATCACTCCTGATCTGCTTCAGGATGTACCCCGATGCGCCGGCCAGGACCGCTCCCCGGAGGGCCTGTTCGTCGTCGTAGCTGGTGAGGATCAGGCAGCGCAGGCGCGGATCAAGCGAGCGCACATCCCGGCAGACCTCGATCCCGGTGCCGTCCGGAAGCCGGCCGTCGAGGATGGCGATGTCCGGGTGCAGGGCGGGGATACGCCGCGTGGCTTCGGCCGCGGAGCCACTCTCGCCCACCACGAGGAACCCCTCACCCTCCAACAGGTCCTTCAGTCCCTGCCGGACGAGTTCGTGGTCATCAAGGATGAACACACGGACCTGCTCGGGAGATCCCGCCGCTTCGTCAGCCCCAGTCTCATGCATCTGCACCGAACGCTCCCACAATCTCCACGATTCAACCCGCCTGCGCGGGGCGGCCCCCAGGAAGGGCCTGGTCCCATTGTTCCCTGCGCCGCGGGGCGCGGGAAGGGACCAAAGTCCGGCAGGCCCGGCATGTCGCCGCCGCGGCTGCGGCCGGGCACCGTGGCACCGTCCCGCCGTGATGACCTTTGGCCCTGTCCTCCGCTGCGGTTCCAGTCCACGCTGGGGTGGGAGAAACAGGAGGCAACGTGGCAGACCAAGGGAACGGGGCGGCGGTGCCTGGCTCCGGCCAGCGTCCCAGGATCATTGTGGGCGTGGACGGATCCGAGGCGTCCGTCGCAGCGCTGCGGGTGGCCCGGACCCTGGCGGAGCCGCTCTCGGCGCCGGTGGAAGCCTGGGCATGCTGGGACGTTCCAGCCGGCTACGGGGTGTACCTCGCCGTGGGGATCGAAGGCTTCAAATATGCCGCCGACCAGGTACTCCAACAAACGCTGGTGGACGCTTTCGGTGAGGTGCCGGCCTTCGTGCACCCCCGCCTGGTACGGGGCAGGCCCGGCCCCGCGCTGATCGATGCGAGCCGAAACGCCTCACTGCTGATTGTCGGAAGGCGGGGGCACGGAAACTTTGTGCCGGGATCGGTCAGTTCAGCCTGCGTGAGCCATGCCTACTGCCCGGTGCTCGTGGTGCACGCCCCGGAAGGCAGAGACAAGGCTGACGCCGGCGAAACCCATTCCGCTGCCGCCCCCTAATACGACAGGGCGCCTCCGGCGCCCTGGCCGGGTGCCCGCGTGAGGCTGGGCACGGTGGGGGCGCCGTCGTCGTACGGGCGCCGGAAGGTCCTAGTGCGTGTGCCGGCCCTGCCCATGGTGGTGTGCTGCCTCTTCCCCCACCAGTTCGTGAAGCCCTTCGACGGCCCTGGCGAGTGACAGGCCGGGGGAGTCGACGATCAAAGGCATCAGGAGCCGGTTCTCCTTGTCCAGGTGCAGGGCAAAGATCCGCTGGATGGCGCCCGCGGCCACGGCGGCCGCAACGCCCCCGGCCGTCCTGAGCTCGTCCACCAGTCCCACGATGGCCTGGTGCTCGGCCAGCATTCCGTCAACCAGCAGCCTGCCCTCAGGCATGCCGTGGGGGCCGCTGTAAAGGGGGCCCTCTTCCGCGAGGGCATGCGGCACCAGCTCTTTGTCGCACCAGTCCAGCAGGGCAGCCTGTGCCTGCTCCGCAGCGCCGGAACCGCCCGCCTCCACCGCTTCGGTGAGCAGGCCCACCAGCCCGTTCAGATGCCGCAGCATGGCGCCATGGTGCGCCTCCACCGCCTGCAGTGCCGCTGCCTCGGCGGAGGCATCCTTGGCAGTCCCGGGTTCGGCGTTCATTCGCTGTTGCCCTCCACGTGGGTGGCATGGCGGCTGGTGGTGCGCAGGGACCAGCGGAGGTCCTTGATGGCCCAGTAGGCCGCCGCGTTCATCACCGTGAAACCTGCGATGCCCAGCAGCGGTACCCGGACCACCAGCCCCAGGATCAGGACGGCCGCGCCCGCGGCAACCAGCGCAAGTCCGCGCCGGAAGCGGGTACGCAGTGAAACGGCAAAGGCATCCTTGTTGAGCATGGCTGCCAGCCTTGGGTCTTCCGACTCAAGGGCGTTGCTGATCAGGTCGAGTTCGCGTTTCTCGAATTCAGAGAGTGGCATGGCTGCAGCCCACTGTCCTTTGCCTGCGGGAGCCACGGTCTCAGGTACCCGGGTGGCCGCGCAGGACGGCCAGCCTGTTCTGGTATTCCGCAGCGTCGATCTCCCCGCGGGCGAAGCGCTCGGCCAATACGTCCTCGGCCATCCGAGGGGGCTGTGGGTGGGTGCCGTAGGGGGAGGGGGCCCGCAGGGAACGGGCCAGCAGCACGATGCCGGTGATGATGGCGCCCCAGACCACCACCATGCTGATGCTCATCAGGACGTAGCCCCACAGGCCCATGCCATCGTTCCAGCCGTACACTTCCGCGACCTCCGGTCCCATGAAGGCGGACGCCAGCCGTCTGCTTTCCGTTCCAGTATTGGGCCCCCGCAGGGTTGCCGGGGAGAGCCATTGGTCCCGTTTCGGCCTGCGTCAAAGCCCCAGCAGGGCGCCGGGCGTGGCGAAACCGTACCCCGCGGCCGTGACGCGGTCGACCACCTGCGGGATGGCCCGCTCTGCACCGCGCACCTGCTGGGCGATTGGGTCAGTGTCCAGGCCGATGAACGCCGGGTGGTCAGGAATCCCCGGACCCGCCGGGTTCGCTCTCCGGAGTGTGGACTACCAGCACCGGGCAATGGGCGTGCGCCACGATGGCGGAGCTGACCGAGCCCAGGAGCAGGCCGCCGAATCCGCCGTGCCCCCGCCGGCCCACCACGACCATGTCGGCCTCGCGGCTGGCGTCGATCAGCGCTTCGCGGGGATGGCTGCGGATCAGGGTCGACGTGACGTTGGCCGGTGCCTCGCCTCCGAAGGCTTGGGCCAGGGTGTCGTCCAGGACTTTCCGGGCACCCTCCTCGAAGCCCTCGACGCCCATCATCACGTAGCCGCTGTACATTTGCGGGTATTCCCAGCAGGCGATGGCCTGGACCTTGGCGCCCAGTGGGGTGGCCATCCGTTGGGCCTGCCGAAGTGCCTCCACGGACGCTTCCGACCCGTCGACGCCTACCACGATCCTGGCTATTGGTGCCCCGGCAATGCTCATGTCTGCTCCCTCATTGGACCCGCGTTTGTCACGCCCATCATGCCTGCGGATGCGTGCCGGGGCTAGGGACGAAGGTCATGGCGCTCCGGGAGCTGGGGGCACGGCTGGGGGAAGGGGCGCTGCAGGCCACCCGGGTTCAGCGGCGCCCTGGTCCAGCCGGAAGGGCGGATACTCGTCCCGCATCAGCGCTGTGTACACCACTACACGGTAGATCCAGCGGTTAATGCCGAGGATGAAATCGAAGAGTGGGCGCTGGTACCGGCCGGTGAACAGCAGGATCACTGCCGCGACCAGGACCAGCAGTCCCAGCAGGGACAGTCCGGATCCCCGTTCGTAGGTGCTGCCGATGACGTTGTCGTCGCCCTGCCACCGCCAGACAGCGCCCGTTGTCCCCGCGAAGGCGCCCACCAGGAGCAGGTGCGGGATGGCCAGGAGCCACCACTTCACCAGGACCAGTCCGCGCGAGAGCCGCTGGGGGTAGTCCACTTCGAAGTCGGCGGGGTAGTTGGCCCGTTTGAGCGTGAACGGCGGGTAAAGATCGGTTCCCACGGCGGCGTAGGCGTAGAAGGCCACACGCCAGTTCCACCGCAGGACGCCGACGTTGAAGTCGAAGAGTGCCCGCGGGTAGCGGCCCGTGAACAGGATGGCGAATCCTGCCACGATGGTGGTGATGGCGAAAGCGAACCAGAGGAAGAAGAGCAGGATGAAGTGGGGTATCGCCAGGAACCACTTGACCAGCCACATCCACCGGGTAAGGGCCGGATCGATCTCGCCGAAGAGCCGTGCAGGGTAGCCGGGGCGCCCTCCCGCCGCGACTGTTCCCACGGTGGATGGCGGTGGGGGAACCGCGTGGCGGCCCAGTCCGGTGGCGCCAATAATGAGGAGGGGCACACCGATCAGCAGGGCTATGGTGCCGCCCACCAGCAGCCCTGTGGCGGCCGGCCGGATCAGGTCGGAACGGAAGCCGGCCTGCGCCTGCACATCGACCCCGGCGGAGGCGTCGGCGTTCATTACCACCACTTCCCAGGTGCCGGGCGTGATGTTCCAGCTAAGCTCCTGTGCTCCCGTTCCTGACACGGAGGCGGTCCAGAACAGCTGGTCCGCGGGCGGTGAAGCCGGGTTGCCGCCCGGTACGTCGCGGTATTCGGCGCGGAAGGGCCGCTGGCGGATGTTGAGCAATTCCGAGTGGTGAACCCCTGAGAGGTACTGTTCGGCGTCCGCCTGCGGGGCGATGCCGACGAAGACCGGTTTGCCAGGGGCCACCGGTTCGATGCGCAGCCGCAGGGTGCCAACGTCGAAGGGCAGCCTGCCCGGAACATCGTCTCCGATGGCGTCGGCGCGCGGGGAAGTCAGGGCGTAGGAAGTGACGGAGAAACGCGACGTGCCGGACGTCAGGAAGCCATCTCCCTGGATGGTTCCCACGGCTGATGCCACGGCCCCGCCTGCCAACGCGGCCAGGCCCGGGAGTGTCAGCAGGATCCCGAGGATCAGCATGATGATGGCCGCGGTCTTCTTCATGGCAGTGGACCTTCCGCGTTGCAGGGCGGCCGGCGCTGCGGCCTAGATGGCGTTCTTGGCGGCCTGCGTCCGGGTAATGATGGTGGGGCAGGGCAGGTGCTTCAGGACACCGTGGGCCGTGGAACCGAGCAGGAGCCGTTTGAAGGCGCCGCGGCCCCGGCTGCCGACCACCAGTAGCCGGGCTCCGGCGGCGGCGTCGACAAGTGCGTCCACCGGGCCCCTGTCGGTTTCCAGCCGCTGGTGGACGGTGAGGTCGGGGTAGTCCTCCTTCAGCCCGGCGACGGTTTCGGAGAGGACCACCCTGTCCTCATCCACAATGAGGTCGGCAAGCGCGGCCGGGGTCAGGCCGGCATCGACAATGGGGTTGGGCACGCTCACCGCATAAACCACCGTGAGCTCGTCTCCCTCCCGGTCCGCCTCGGCGGCTGCGAAGGCAACGGCCTGGGAGGCTTCGGGGGATCCGTCGACGCCCACCACCACCCCTGACCTGCCTTCGAGGTCCTGGGTTCCGACGACGGCGACAGGGACTTTGGCGGCGGTGGCGACCTGGAGTGCGCGGTCGGCAAGGGAGCCGCCGAGGTGCCCGCTGCCGGAGCCGATCACCATCATCGACGTCTTCTTGGAGTATTTGGCTAGGGACCCGCCCACGCTTCCGGTGAGCAGTTCAGTGGCAGGGGTGAGGGGAACGGCTCCTTCGAGGCGTCCTGCGGCGGTCTTGAGGAGTTCCTCGCCCGCCTGCTGGAGTGTGCCGAACCATGGGTAGGGCTCGGCAACCCAGCGGTCGTCCACCACGTGGAGGACCACCAGTGGCAGGCCGGCGCGGTGGGCGCGGCGGGCTGCCCACAGGACGGCGGCCTGGCTTTGGGCAGAGTCGTTGGTGCCCACAGCGATGGGTTTCTGGGATGTCATGGCCGCACTTCCTGCTCGTCGTGAACTGGGTTCCTGCCTTTCAAGACTGTCCGCGGCCCCCGCCGGGCTGTAGGGCCAAAGGTCACCGAAGCGCTGGTCAGGACCCTGCAGGCCCGGGTCCGGCGGGAGCGGCGGGAGCGGCGGGCTCCGGCCCGGGCGCATCGCTTTCTGCCAGGGCCTTGTAGATGGTCCAGCCGACGGCGGTGAGCGGGACCGCCAGCAGGGCACCGATGACACCTGCGAGGGTGGCTCCAGCCGCCAGGGCCAGGATGATCACCAGTCCGTGGATCCGCAGTACCCGGCCCATGAAGAGGGGCTGCAGGATGTGGTGTTCAAACTGGTTGGCGGCCACCAGGAGCACCAGGACGATGAGCGCGGGAACAGGCCCATTTTCGACCAGGGCCACCAGCACGGCCAGGCTGCCCGCGGTGGTCGCGCCGATGATGGGAATGAAGCCGCCCAGGAAGACCACCGCCGCCAGGGGGACTGCCAACGGAACCCTCAGTACCAGGAGCCCGATCAGCACGATGACGGCGTCAATGGCAGCAATGACAAGGGTTCCCCGCACATATCCGCCAAGCACCACGATGCTGCGGTCGGCAGCGAGATGGGCCTTTCCCTGGCGTCTTCCGGGAAGGAAGCCGATCAGGAAGGCCCGGATCTTCTCCCCGTCCTTGAGGAAGAAGAACAGGATGACCGCCGTCAGTACCGTGCCGGCAGCAATCTCACCCGCTGTCCTCAACCCGGTCAGCGCGTCGGCCCCCAGGGTGCCCCCGGCCAGGAATTTCTGGAACTCCGCGCGGGCGGCATCGATCTGTTCGTTTGTCAGGGCGACGGGTCCGGTGGTGATGAATTGCTGCAACTGTCCGATTCCTGCTTCTGCCCGGGCCGCCAGCACGGAGGCTTCCTGGCGGACCAGGGCGATGATTCCACCCACCACGCCTGCGGCAATGGCCAGGATCAGCAGGAAGGACGACAGGACCGCCAGGGCGCGGGGCCAGCCGCGCGCCGCGAGCCAACGGACCGCGGGAGCCATCGCCGAGGCCAGGATCAACGCCACCAGGACCGGGATGGTGACGAGAGGAACCCGGACAGCCGCCGTCACCACCGTCCAGGCGAGCGCCAGCACGGCGAGCGTCTGGACGGCCCGTATGCTTGCCCGGCCCAGGCCATCGGTCCACAGCACCGACATCCTGGCGGTGAAGGACTGCGGACGGGACGGGCCTGCCGCGTCCCCGTTGGGTGGAACAATCCGTTCCATGGGCTTTCTCCTTGCCTGCCGTGTGCACCCAAGGTTCCATCGGCATTGGTTGGTCAGTATGCTTACTATTGTCTGCCCAACAGTCAACCAGAAAGGCACCATCATGACTGAACAAAACGTCCCCGACGATGAACTGGAAATCGTGGCGGAAGACGACGTCCTTCTGGATGAGAGCCCGGGCGCGGCGTCCTCCTTGGAACTGGACCCCGTAGCGGGGGAGCCGGACAACTATCCCGGTGCTGCCGAAAACAACCCGGACCGCTGGCAGGAAGACCCGTTGCTGCAGGACGAGGCCCGTGCGGACGGGGAGGAAGACTTCCCGAGCGACCAGGCACTGCGGGATGAAAGCGCCCAGGCGCGGTACCGCTCCGGCGATGAGCAGGTGCCGCCGGACGCCCCCACCCTTGGTGAAGCCGCCGCGGACGTCGATTTTGGGGAAGTCCCCACTGGCCTTGAGGCCGATGCCAACGACGACGAGGAGAACTTTGGCGGCTCGCCCCTGAGCGAGTTCGAGCCTGACGACCTGGAACGCTAGCAACCCTGCCGGCCGGGAATCAGGCCCGGCCCGAAGGGGGAGGAGAACCATGCAATCCAAGGAACTGCTGCAGGAAGCCTTCGGCCGGCTCCCCGGCCTGGTCCGGCAGGCACTCGACGGCCTCGAGGCAGCGCAGCTGCAGCACCGCCCGGGCGGCCACGGCAATTCGATAGCCTGGCTGATCTGGCATACGGGCCGGGTCGAAGATGCGCAGATGGCCTCCGCCGCGGGCCTGGAACAGGTCTGGATGGCGGAGGGATTCGTAGGCCGCTTTGGCCTTCCGCTCGGCGAGCGCGACACAGGCTATGGGCACTCCAGTGAGCAGGTCGATGCCGTCACGGCGCCCCGGGAACTGCTCCAGGAGTACTACGATGCGGTTCACCGCCAGACCGCCAGGGTGCTCGATGGCATCGGCGACTCCGACCTGGACCGCGTGGTTGACAGGCACTGGGATCCGCCGGTGACCTTTGGGGTGCGCCTCGTCAGCATCCTGGGGGACTGCCTCCAGCATGTCGGCCAGGCAGCCTACGCGCGGGGCCTGCACCCGGGGACGGCGGACGCCCGGGGTGCGTGAACTGGTGATACTGGGCACCGCCTCCCAGGTCCCTACGCGGACCCGGAACCACAACGGTTGCTTTCTGCGGTGGGACGGTGCGGGCCTGCTCTTCGACCCCGGCGAGGGCACACAGCGCCAGATGATCCACGCCGGCGTGGCGGCCGGCCACATCACCAGGATCTGCCTCACCCACGTGCACGGAGACCACTGCTACGGCCTGCCAGGGGTGCTGTCCCGCATGGCATTGGACCGCGTGCCGCACCCCGTCCATTTGCACTATCCGGCCTCCGGCGAGGCGGTGGTGCGGGCGCTGGTGTCGGTGAGTTCACCCGGAATCGACCTTCGGCTCCACCCGCATTCGGGTCCCGGGCCCGTGGCGGAGGGCCTGGAGGTCCGGCCGCTCAAGCACCGCATCGAGACGTTCGGCTACCTGCTCCGGGAGGCTGACGGGCGAACACTGTTGCCGGAGCGGTTGCGGGCGGCAGGAATTGCCGGCCCGGACGTGGGCCGGCTGCAACGCGACGGCGTCCTTGGGGTAGTCAGGCTGGAGGACGTAAGCATCCCCAGGCCGGGCCAGCGCTTCGCCTTCATCATGGATACGGCGCCGTGCCCCGGCGCCGAAGAGCTGGCGGATGGGGCGGACCTGTTGGTCGCCGAGTCGACCTTCAGTGACGACGACGACGCCCTGGCAGGTCGGTACCTCCACCTCACTGCCGGGCGGGCGGGGGCCCTCGCGGCGTCCGCCGGCGCACGCACCCTGGTGCTCACCCACTTTTCCGCACGGTACGGTGACGACGTTTCCGTCCTGGCAGACCAGGCCCAGGCGCGGGCCCCGGGGGTTACCGTGATCGCCGCCAAGGACCTTGACCGCATCCCTGTTCCGCGGCGGCGGCAGCCGGAGCGGGAGGCTGCCGGCCCAACAACGGCGATAGGGTTAAACCATGACGGCAGCAGCTGAATCCACGGTCACGTTCGATGGCCGTTTCGCCCGGGAACTGGCGGAACTCGCCGTACCCTGGCGGGCCGAGGAAGCGCCCAGCCCGGAGCTTCTCGTCCTGAATGACAAACTGGCAGCAGACCTGGGCCTTGACCCGCAGTACCTGCGCAGCCCCGAGGGTGTGCGGCTTTTGGTGGGAAACCACGTTCCAGCGGGTGCTACACCTGTGGCACAGGCGTACGCCGGACATCAGTTTGGCGGGTACTCGCCGCTGCTCGGTGACGGGCGGGCCCTGCTGTTGGGCGAGGTCATTGACCGGCGGGGCCGCCTCCTGGACGTCCACCTCAAAGGCTCGGGGCGGACGCCCTTCGCCCGCGCCGGGGATGGCCGTGCCGTCGTCGGGCCCATGCTGCGTGAATACATTGTCAGTGAGGCCATGCATGCACTGCGCATCCCCACCACCCGTTCGCTCGCCGTGGTGGCCACCGGGCGGCAGGTCCGGCGCGATGATATGCTGCCCGGCGCCGTCCTGGCGCGGGTAGCGGGCAGCCACCTGCGCGTTGGCAGCTTCCAGTACGCGCGCGCAACCGAAAACATGGACCTCCTGAAGCGCCTGGCGGACCATGCCATCAGCAGGCACTACCCGCATGCGGCCGGTGCCGCCAACCCCTACCTTGCGCTGTTCGCCGCGGTCGTTTCCGCCCAGGCAGAGCTCATCGCCCGGTGGATGCTCGTCGGCTTCGTGCACGGGGTCATGAATACGGACAACATGACCATCTCGGGGGAGACCATCGATTACGGGCCCTGCGCGTTTATGGACGCCTTCAACCCCGCCGCCGTCTACAGTTCCATCGACGTCGGCGGACGCTATGCCTATGCCAACCAGCCGGTCCTGGCCGAATGGAACCTGGCCAGGCTCGCCGAGGCCATGCTGCCGCTGATTGACCAGGACCCGGAGAAAGCCGTGGCCCCGGCAGTGGAGGTCCTGGGCGGTTTCCGGGGCCAGTACAGCAAGGCCTGGACCCGCGGAATGACGGCCAAGCTGGGCCTGGACAGCGCCGATGAAAACGGCGTTGCCGGGGCCCTGGTGGATGATGTCCTCGACATCCTCAAGGACGGACCCGTGGACTACACCCTGTTCTTCCGCAACCTGGGTAAAGCCGCCCGTGGGGACCGCCGGCCCGTGCGCGGCATGGTCCCTGACCTTGCCGCCCTCGATTCCTGGCTGGTGCGGTGGCACGAGCTCAAGCCGGCCGCGGAGCTGATGGACAGCGTGAATCCCGCGTACATTCCCCGGAATCACCTTGTGGAGGAGGCGCTGTCGGCAGCAACCGGCGGGGACCGGGGGCCGTTGCAGCAACTGCTGGCGGCTGTCAGCGACCCCTTCAATGAACGGCCCGGCCTCGAACGCTATCTTCAAGGGCCCCCTGAGGACTTCGGCAGCTACATGACGTTTTGCGGGACCTGACCGCGGCGGCCCGTCGAGTGCTTTAACGGCAGGAGGGTGGCAGCCGGTTTCCCGGCTGCCACCCTCCCACAATGGTCGGCACCGCCAAGCGGGCCGGACCGGCGAAGACTAGGCTACGCGCACTGCGGAGTACCCGCCGAGCCAGCTGATGGAGTGCACCTCCGTGTCGAAGCCGTTGACGCCGCCGCTGACAACCTGGCCGTTGCCTGCGTAAACGCCCACGTGGCCGGAGGTGATGATCAGGTCACCGGGGGCGGGAGCGCCCACCACCGTGCCGTACTGGAAGAACTGGGTGGGGGCCAGGTCGCCTACGGACTTGCCGACCGAGCGCAGTGCCTTCTCAACCATTGCGGTGCAGTCCTGCTGGACGCCCAGCTGGCTGTAGGCCGAGGCGAGGATCGCGGCTCCGGTGCCCGAGCCGGTAGTGGAAGCTACAGGCGTGGCGGAGGCGTAGGACATGTTCATGCCGGTGTTGGCCGGTGCGGTGGCGGCTGCCGCCTGCACGGGTGCTGCAGCAGGGGCCGGTGCCGGCGCTGCGGTGTAGCCGGCGCCGGGAATCTGGATCTGGTCGCCCGGGTAAATGACCGAGGAAAGGCCCAGGCCGTTGGCGGACAGGACGTCATTGAGGTTGACGCCGTACGCCGCGGCAATGGCGCCGAGGGTGTCGCCGGAAACGACGGTGTGGACATTCCCTGCTGCAGCGGCAGGGGCTGCAGCCGGTGCCGGGGCGGTGGCCTGCACGCTGGTCTGTTCAGTGGTGTCCGGTGCGGTTACACCAGCGTGCGCCGGGGCGCCGACGCCGAACGCAATGCCGGACGCTGCTGCCACAGCAAGCGCCGGGCGGCCCAGTGAGCGGGCCTGCGACTTGGCGGTTACGGCGAGGCCCTCGAGCACAATGGAGCGGGCCGGAGTCGCGCGGTGACGGGCTGGAATGGAATTTTTTGACACGGTTGATCGCCTCTCCCATGCCTGCGGGGTGAGCTGTCGGGTTCGGGCTGGAGATACCCGGCCGGAAGCGGCCCCGCGATGGAGGGAGGCGCTTTCGACTTAACCCCTAGGCCACATGTGGCCGTGGAAACTTGGTTCCCCCGTCCCTGCCAACTGGAGCGGTTGGATCCCATGGTCAGCGGCAGGGCTCGGCATACTGACGGGAATGTCCCGTCTGGGAGGGACACCTGACGACCCTAACCCATGTGCACGCCGATTGTCACATTTAGATAACATACGAGGCTGCCCTCTCGAATTGCGCAAACGTGTGGACGATAAGCCTGCCTGCGGTCTGACCTCGGCTGATGCCAGCGCCGCCGTTCACGGTAACAATGTGGAAACGGCTTCCTGTGTGACCCACCAATCCGCCGGTAAGCTTCGGGACTATGCCCCTGTTCGTGACCACCGCCAGGTTCCCTTTGCTCGGGAGCCTGGTGGCTGTTGCCCTGGCCGCCACCGTTGTCCTTCCGGCCGCTGCCGACGACCCGCCTCCGCCCGGCGGGTACCCCTCTTGGGCAGACGTGCAGGCGGCCCAGTCCTCGGAAGCTTCGAAGGCAGCGGAGATCACCACCATCAACGGGCTGCTGTCCGGCCTTGAGGCAAAGTCTGCGGCGGCAGGGGAAGCGGCCGTCCGCTCGGCGGCCGGGTATGCTGCCGCCGCCGCCGGGCTGCAGGCAGCTTCTTCCCGCCTGGAAACACTGTCCGGCCGGGCCGCCCAGGTCAACGCGGAGTTGGCGCGGTACCGGAAAGACCTCGGCGCCTTGGCAGTCGAGTCCTACAAGACCGGCGGAACCAACGCAGGGTTCTTCGTGGCGCTGGATGCCTTGGGAACCAACAGTGTCCAGGGACTCAACCTGGTAAAGCTCGTGGGGGACAAGACTGCGGCCCTGGTCGCTAAGGCGGCGGCTGCGGAAAAGACCGCCGCCGCCCTTGCCGACCAGGAAAAGGTTGCCAGGAGCGAGCAGGAGCGGCTTTCCGCGGAGGCGAAGGCAACGTTGGATTCCGCCCGCGCGGCCCAGGATTCGCTGGCCCGGCAAGTCGCGGAGGGACAGCGGCATGGCGGCGAACTGACAGCCCAGCTCGCAGCCCTGAAGGGCACGACGGCGGCCCTTGAGGGTGAGTACCGCCAGGGCCAGGCGGCGCAGGCAGCCTACGAGGCGGCCCAGGCGGCCAAGCGCGCCGCCGCGGAGGAGCAGGCACGGCAGCAGGCGGAGGCGGCGGCCAGGGCTGCCGCCGCGGCGGCGCAGCAGCCGAAGGCGCCAGCGCCCGCAGCAAACCCTGCCCCGGCGGGTCCTGACCAGCCCGGCGGTGTCCAACCCGTTCCGGCCCCGCTTCCCGCCGTCGATCCCGGACCGGCCGCCCCGGAAGCGCCGGCCCTGCCGGTTCCGCCCGCCGTCGTCGTTCCTTCCATTCCCGGCGGCGCGGTGAACGATCCGGCCGGAGCGAAAAGCTACGCATCCGGGCGCCTGGCCGCCTTCGGGTGGGGCCAGGACCAGTTCCTGTGCCTGGCCCAGCTGTGGACCAAGGAGTCCAGCTGGCTGACCACCGCCACCAACGCCTACTCCGGTGCCTATGGAATAGCCCAGGCGCTGCCGCCGGGCAAGTACGCCAGTGCCGGCAGCGACTGGCTCACCAGCTACCGCACGCAGGTCGACTGGGGCCTTGGCTACATCAAGGACCGGTATGGTTCCCCGTGCGCGGCCTGGAACCACTCTGTGGCCCTGAACTGGTACTGATTGACGCGTTAGGCTGTTTCCATGCCTGATTTCGAACGGTTCCGCGCGCTGCTCGAAGAGGAGCGGGCGCGGCGCTTGGCACTGCTGCCGGCGCTGCGGGCAGATATCGAAGCCGCAAATTCGGCGCGCCAGGACTCCAATGTGGATGACGAGCACGATCCCGAGGGTGCCACCATTGGCTTCGAACTCTCCCAGGCTTCAGCGCTCCTGAAACAAAGCTCGGCCGGGCTTGGACAGATTGAGGAAGCCCTGGCGCGGCTGGCCGCGGGAACCTATGGTACCTGCGCGGTGTGCGGGGAGCCTATTGCCGAGGGCCGCCTGGAAGCGCGGCCGTGGACGCCGTTCTGCATCCTGCACGCCTCGTCCGGCCGCGGGCGATGACCGGGACCGCGGAGGTGGTGTCGGCGGCGGCGGACTTCGTCGACCGGACGCTGCAGAATGAGGGCTCCTGGTACCGGGCCGACGACGTCGGGAGCCGGCTGGGCGGGCAGCTGGCCTCCTATGGATCGTCGGTGGGGGCCGTCCGGGGGACGGTCCGTGACGCGCTGCGGAAATTCAAGGACCTGGACCACGACGGTACCGTCATGCTGGCCTCCGCCCTGTGGGGACAGCCGCGGCCCGGTTCGCGGCCGGTGTTCGAGCGCCGCCTCGCCGCCGTGGTGCTGCTGCAGACGCGGGTAAGGCTGCTCCGGCATTCCGACCTGACCCGGCTGGAGGGGTTCCTCCGTTCCGCCCGGGCAGGGGACCTGGCGGCGCCCCTGCTTTCCGACGTCCTGGTCCCGCTGCTGGCGGGGCTGGGCGGGCGTGAGCGGCAGCGGGCCGGTGTTGTCCTGGCCCGGTGGCGGGAAGATCCGGACCCCGGGCTCCGGGCGGCAGCGGACGCCCTTGAAGAAGACTTGTCCATTTGAAACGCACCGAGGAGATCCACATGAATGAGCCGTTTGACCTTGAGCGTTTTGTTGCCGCGCAAAACACCGGCGGAACCTATGAGCAGGCGCTGGGCGAGCTGCAGGTGGGCACTAAGTCGGGGCATTGGATGTGGTTTGTCTTCCCGCAGCTTGCCGGGCTGGGGCAGAGCGACACGTCACGCAGGTATGCCATTTCGTCCCTTGCGGAGGCGCGCGCGTACTTGGACCACGAGGTGCTGGGTCCACGGCTGCTGGAGTGCGCGCTGGTCCTGGCGAACCATGCCGACCAGTCCGCCGAAAACATCTTCGGTGGCATCGATGCCAAGAAGCTCCGCTCCTCCATGACACTGTTTCTCCGGGCGGCGCCCGGAGAAACAGTGTTCAAGACCGTCCTGGCCCAGTTCTTCAACGGAGAACCGGACCCGGCCACCGACGAACTCCTGGCCGGCCTGGACGCGGGGGACTGACCGCGGAGGCGGTGCGGCGGCAGCGTGTGCGCCGCACCGCCCAGGCGGCCGGGGGGTTACGGCGTCGGGCTGCCGCCGTTGACGTTGAGCGTTTCGCCCACCACGTAGCTGGATTCGGGCGAGGCCAGGAACACGTAGGCCGGGGCAAGCTCAGCAGGGTGGCCCGCCCGGCCCAGGGGAGTGGACTGGCCGAATTCCGGCAATTCCTCCTTGGGCTGGCCGCTGCTGACCTGCAGCGGGGTCCAGATGGGGCCCGGTGCCACGGCGTTCACCCGGATGCCCTTGGGGGCCAGCTGCTGCGCCAGGCCCTTGGTGAAGTTGTTGATGCTGGCCTTCGTGGTGGCGTAGTCCACGAGGGTCGGCGACGGGTTGTAGGCCTGGATGGACGTGGTGTTGATGATGGTTGAGCCTGCCGGCATATGCGGCACCGCGGCCTTGGTCACCCAGAACATGGCATAGACGTTCGTCTTCAGGGTGTGGTCGAACTGCTCGTCGCTGATGTCTTCCAGGTCCTCCTGCGCAACCTGCTTTCCGGCGTTGTTGACCAGGATGTCAACCCCGCCCAGCACCGCCACCGCCGTGTCCACCAGTTCCCGGCAGGCGGCGGAGTCCTTGAGGTCCCCCGGTACCTTGACGGCCTTGCGGCCCGCAGCCTCAATGATTCCGGCAATGCGCGCGGCGTCCTCCTCTTCCTGCGGCAGGTAGGAAAGCACGACGTCGGCACCCTCCCTGGCAAAGGCGATCGCCGTTGCTGCTCCGATGCCTGAGTCCGCGCCGGTCACGATGGCCCGGCGGCCATCGAGGCGGCCTGTGCCCCGGTAGGTTTCTTCGCCGAGGTCGGCCTTGGGCGCCAGTGCCGCATCAAGTCCCGGCTCCGGCTGGTGCTGCTTGGGCGGGGAGATCTTTTCGTAGGCAGTCACGGGATTACGGAAGGTGTACTGGTCGGTCATGGTGGTACTCCTGTTCGTGCGGGACACGGGCTGGTTCGTTGCCCGGGATGGTGAAGCAGCAAGGCTGCGCAGGGCAGCCTTGAAAAACTAAGCATGCTTACCGTTCCAGCCTAGGCAAAAGTTGCCGCGCTGCCAAGCGGCCCCGCGATCAGCCGCGCTGGACCTCTACCAGCCTGACTTCGGCCAGGCGCCCGCCGTCCACCACGGCCTCCATGTAGGTGCAGGCCGGCTGGCGGCGCCGATCGGTGGGCGAGCCGGGATTCAGCAGCCGCAACCCACCGGGCGACACCGTGTCCCAGGGAATGTGGCTGTGCCCGAACACCAGCACGTCAGTGCCCGGATACAGTGCCTCGCACCGCAGTTCGCGGCCCTTTGCCTGGCCGGTCTCGTGGACCATCGCAAAACGCACCCCGTCCAGGACCGCGGTGGTTTGCGCGGGCAACCGCCTGCGAAGGTCGGGGCCGTCGTTGTTGCCGTAAACGCCCAGCAGGCGCCGGCTCCGGTGCTCGAACTCGTCGAGCAGCGGAGCCTCTACCCAGTCACCCGCGTGGAACACCACGTCGGCCTCGTCCACGGCGTGCCACACCTGCGCCGGCAGGCTCCTGGCCCGCTTGGGCACGTGCGTGTCGGCGATCAGGAGCAGGTTCAACGGCATATCCGAATCCTGCCATGACGCCCTGTTCCCGTGCTGCCCGGAGTCGTAATCTGGGGGCTGGGAGGTGATTGCCATGGAGGCAGCCCAAGGCGACCGCATCGTGGTGCACGGGAGGACCGTGGGGTCCACGGACCGGCACGGAGTGATCATCGAGGTGCGGGGCGAGGGCGGGCACCCGCCGTACCTTGTCCGCTTTGATGACGGGCACGAAACCGTCATGTATCCCGGCGGCGATTTCGCCGTCGACCACGGACACGGCACCTGACGGTCCAGCGGGACTGCAGCCCCCCGCTGCACCTGTCAGACTGGACCAATGGATCATTTCCCGTCCGCCGGCATGTCCGCCACTTCACCGCAGCGCACCGGTCCGCGTGACCCGGGGGACGCCTGGGTGGAAGGGGACCGCGGCCGCTACTGGGGCCGGTTCGGCGCGGCCGGCGTCCTCGCGTGGGACCCCGCCAAGGGGGTGCTCCTTCAACACCGTGCCGTCTGGAGCCACAACGGGGGCACCTGGGGCCTGCCCGGCGGCGCGTTGCACCAGGGCGAAGAACCCGTTGACGGCGCCCTTCGTGAAGCCTATGAAGAAGCCGCCGTCCCGTCTGAGAGCGTGGAAGTGCTGTTCACTTCCGTGCTGGACCATGGTTACTGGTCCTACACCACGGTGGTGGTGCGGGTGCGGGAATCCTTTGAACCGGTGATCAGCGACCCCGAAAGTATCGCCTTGCTCTGGATCCCGGTGGCGGAGGTGGACGCCCTGGACCTGCACCCCGGTTTCGCCGCGGCCTGGCCGGACCTGCTGGCACGGCTGGACGCCGGGCTGGACACTGACGAACCCTGGGCCGGCGAGCGCTGGTAGGCCGGCCTCCCGGACCGTTGACCAAGGGCCGGCGCCGGGATACCGGGGCTAGTACCCCTCGCCGTACTCCGCGGTGACCAGGATGGGCAAGTGGTCGGAATTTCCGCGCGGCAGCGTTTCCACGCTGGCGATGTCCAGGCCCAAGGACGTGGCAAAGTCGAAATGGCCCTTGAACACCTTGTACCGGGTGTAGGTCCGCCGGTTGCTCAGGGAGAGGGCGTACCCGGAGTTCTTCATATGCATGTCCAGGTTCTTGGTGAAGAACGGGTAGTTGAAGTCGCCCACCATCAGGGTCATCAGGCCCCTTCCCATGCTCAGCAGTTCCGCATGGGCAGCATGGATCTGTTTCCGCCGCAAAGAGTTTGATGCCGTCAACGGGGCTGCATGGAAGGAGCCGATCACCAGTTCATGCTGCGTCTCGGTGTCCATCACCCGGGTGCCGATCAGCCGCTCGTGTGCCGGCGCCAGCACCCTGTCGTGCATGGACTTCTTCAACGCGAAGGACTGCGTGTCCAGGGCGGTGAAGCGGCTGGTGCGGTAGTAGATGGCCAGCCCCAGCCGGTTGCCCTTCGTGGCATCCGCCAGGTGCAGGGGTCCAAGGGTTTCCGGGAGGTCGCTGGCGTCCACTTCCTGGAGGCACAGCGCATCGATGTCATGGTTCCGGGCCAGGGCGAGGAGCTCGCCGCTGGCCTTGTGCTTGCGGAGGTTGTAGCTGATGACGCGCATGAAACACCTCTTTTGAGGGTTGCTGACAGGACCAGTTCCTTACTCTAGTCCGATTGCCACCCGCACCCTCCAACATTTCGCTGCCTGCGCTGCCGTGCCGTGCCATGTCCCCGGGAGATAGAGTTAGTGGCAATTCACTGAATTTCCGTAAGGGGCCAGCCTTGACCGCAGACCTGCCTGAACTCGCCGAAGGCAACTTCTACTACCAGGACCTGGGCGGCGCCCGGTTCCGGTCCACCATCCATGCCCAGGGCGCCTGGAACGTCCACGAACAGCACATGGCGCCGGCATCGGGCCTCATGGCGGACGTCCTTGAACGGCACCAGCCACGGGACGACATGCGGATGGCCCGCATCAGCTACGAGATCCTTGGGCTGATTCCCGGCGGGGAATTCCGGATCGACACCGCCACCCTGCGGCCCGGCAAAACCATCGAACTGGTGCAGGCGGAACTGGTGGCCGGCGGGCGCACCGCCATCCGCGCCACCGGGTGGCGCATGCTGACCAGCGATACCGCCGGCGTTGCCGCCGTCGAGGACACCGCCATTCCCGGCCCGGACGAATGCAAACCGTACGACGCCGCAGCCATTTGGCCCGGCGGCTACATCCGCTCCCTCGAAATGAGGGTGGCTGAGGGCCACCGCCCTGGGTCCGGCAAGGTGTGGCTCCGCACCGACCACCCGCTGACCAGCGCCGCCGACAGCGGCGACCTGGCCCGGCTCATGGGCCTGGTTGATACAGCCAACGGCATCGCTGCCCGGGTTCCGCCGGGAGAGGGCAGCTACGCGTTCCCCAACCTGGACCTGCAGATCCACATGTACCGCCGTCCCCAGGGGGAATGGCTGGGACTGGACAACGCCGTCTCCTTCGGCACCGATGGCATCGGGCTGACATCCACCGTGCTCCACGACCTGCAGGGCCCGTTCGGCCGGGCCGAACAAATCCTGACACTGCGCAAATCCTGACTTTCCCCGGCTATGGTGCAGGCATGTATCGCTGAGTATCGTTGTATATCGTTCGCGATCGGCAAAGGAGTTCATCATGCGTGCTTCACACCCTGCAGGCGGATTTGGCGGAAACAACCTCGATGGCATGTGGCAGGCCGTCGAGGAGCTGCGTTCCCGGTTTGAGAAGCGGGCCGGAACCCGGGCCGGAAAAGGCGAAGTGCGGGCGGCGGTCCTGGCACTGCTCGCGGAGCAGCCCATGCACGGGTACCAGATTATCCGGGAGATCGAGGAGCGCAGCGGCGGCAGCTGGAAGCCGAGCGCAGGTTCGGTGTACCCGACGCTGCAGCTGCTGGCGGATGAAGGATCGATCAGTGCCGAGGAAGCGAACGGCCGCAAGATCTATTCGCTGACCGAAGCCGGCCGCGAGGAAGTGGCGGCCACCCATGGCTCGGCCCCCTGGGATCCGGCCGGTCAGATGTCCGGCGGCGTTGCTTCCCTCCCCAAAGCCGGGATCGAGCTGGCCCAGGCCGCGGCGCAGGTGGGACGCACGGGGTCCCAGGACCAGGTGCACCAGGCCGTGGCGGTGCTGGATGAGGCCCGCCGCCGCCTGTACGCGATCCTCGCCCAGGACTGAACCGGGTGGCGTCCACGGTCCAGGGCGGGGCCAACCCTCCGCCACCCCTGCGGGAGCACCGCGGGCGCTACCGGCGGATCCTGCGCTTCGCGGCATGGAACCTTGCCTCCACCTGGTGGTTCGAGCTGTTCCTGCCGCGGGTGGGACTCGGCCGGATGGCCGCGCGGAGCCGTTCCCGGCGGATGCGGCGCTTCGCCCAGCGGTTCCACGACCTGGCCGTGGAACTTGGGGGGCTCATGATCAAGGTGGGCCAGTTCCTGTCCTCGCGGCTTGATGTCCTGCCGCCGGAAATCACCAAGGAACTGGAGGGGCTGCAGGACGAGGTGCCCCCGGTGGCCTTCCCCGCCATCTCTGCCCTCGCGGCCCAGGAACTGGGGACGCCGCTGGAGCGCGTCTTTGCCTCCGTCGATCCAGCCCCCATCGCGGCGGCGTCCCTGGGCCAGGCGCACCGGGCACGCCTGGATTCCGTCGATGCCGGGGACACCGGCCTGGATGCCGTGGTCCTGAAGGTGCAGCGGCCGGGCATCGGCGCTATTGTCGACGTCGACCTCGCCGCCCTGCGCAGGGTTGCCGGCTGGCTCAGCCACATCCGGCTCGTTTCCCGCCGGGCGGACATGCCGGCGTTGGTGGAGGAGTTCGCCCAGACCAGCCTGCTGGAAATCGACTACCTGCATGAAGCCATCAATGCCGAGCGTTTTGCCGCGGACTTCGCCGGTGATAGCCGGGTGGAAGTTCCGGGCGTGGTGTGGGAGCGGACCACCCGCCGGGTGCTCACCCTGGAAGACGTCACTGCGATCAAGATCACGGACGTCCAGTCCCTCCGTGCCGCCGGCATCGATCCAGCAACCGTGGCCCCGGTGTTCGCGTCCATCATGTTCGACCAGCTGTTCACCAACGGCTTCTTCCACGCCGACCCGCATCCGGGTAACATCTTTGTCACCCCGGTTCCGCCAGGGGAAGGGGAACTGCCCTGGAAACTGACGTTCATCGATTTCGGCATGATGGGCGAGGTGACTGCCTCCACGCGCAGCGGGCTGCGGAAGCTGCTGATTGCGGCCGCCGCCCGGGACGGGAAGGGCCTGGTGGCGGCCATCAACGACGTGGGCGTCCTGATGCCGTCCGCGGACAGCGTTGGCCTGGAGCGCGCCATGACCCAGCTCTTTGCCCGTTTCGGCGGCATGGGCTTCGCCGAACTCCGCGACGTGGACCCCCGCGAGTTCCGTGACTTCGCAGTGGAGTTCGGCGACGTGGTCCGCTCACTGCCGTTCCAGCTGCCGGAAAACTTCCTGCTCATCATCCGGGCCATGTCCCTCACCTCCGGAGTATGCAGTGCCCTGGACGAGCGTTTCAACCTCTGGGACTCGGTGGAGCCGTACGCCGCCCGGCTGCTGCGGAACGAGCGGGGCAACGTGGTGCAGGACGCGGCCCGCCAGGCCATCGACGCCGCCGCTGTTGCCTTCCGCCTGCCAGGCCGGCTCGACGCCCTGGCAGGCCGCCTGGAGGAGGGATCGCTGCAGGTTGCCGTCCCGCGCCTGGAGCGCCAGGCTGCCCGGCTGGACCGGGCGGTGCGCCGCTCGGCGTCCGCCCTGGTCTTCGGAGCCCTGCTGCTCGCCGGGGCAGTGGTCCGGCCCGACGATGTTGCCCTGGGCAATGTGCTGATGACCGCATCCGCCGTTCCGCTGCTGCATGCCCTGTGGGTGGGGCGCCGGGGGCGTTAAGGCCGCCGCCGGCGTCGGGCGTAACCTAGGGATGGCCTGCCCATCCGCAGGTGTTGAACCTGTCGCCACCGAAGCTGTCGACGCTGAATGCCTGGGAGCCCCGCACTATGCACCACACCGGTACCGGATCCAGCACGCTCACCGTGGTGCGGCAGGATGTGTCGCTCGGCGCGGGCCGCGACCTTGAATTCGGGCTGGAGCTGCTGGCGAGGGCGCGAAGCGGCGGAATCGGTCCCACCCTGCGGCTGTACCGGCCCGCGCCCACGGTGGCGTTCGGGCAGCGGGATACGCGCCTGCCGGGATTTAAGGCCGCTGCCCAGGCATGCCGCGACAACGGTTTCGAACCCCTGGTCCGGAGGGCAGGCGGACGCGCAGCCGCCTACCACCGGGGCACCCTGGTGGTGGACCACATCGAGCCGGACACGGATGCCGTCGCCGGATCCAAGGCCCGGTTCGGGTACTTCGGCGGCCTGTTCGCGGACGCGCTGCAGCACGTAGGCGTGCAGGCGGCGGTAGGGGAGATCCCCGGCGAGTACTGTCCCGGCGAGTTCAGCGTCCACGGAACCGATGCCACGGACAGTTCCCGCAGGGTGAAACTGGTGGGCACCGCCCAAAGGGTGGTCTCCGGTGCGTGGCTCTTCAGCTCGGTGATCGTGGTGGAGGACTCCGCCCCGATCCGCAAAGTGCTTACCGACAGTTACGCGGCGCTTGGCCTGGACTGGGATCCTGCCACCGCCGGCGCCGCCAATGACCTGGTGCCGGGTGTGGACGTGGCCGCAGTGGAACAGGCCCTCCTGAAAACGTATGCGGGCCATGCCACCCTGGAAACTGCTTCCTTCAGCAGCCTGGGGGCATGACCCGCAGCAAGGGGTCCGGGGCGGCCGGTCAGGCAGCCAGGCGGCTCTTGACCTCGGCGGCGGAGGGGTTGGTGGCCGCGGTGCCGTCAGGGAAGAGGACCGTGGGGACGGTGCGGTTGCCGCCGTTCAGCTGCTCCACGAGCTCGGCAGTGCCGTCCACCTCTTCGATGTTGATTTCGTTGTAGCCAATCCCCTGGGCGTCCAGCTGCTTCTTGAGCCGGTTGCAGTAGCCGCACCACGTGGTGGAAAACATGGTGATGGTGCCGGATTCGGGAGTGAAGTCCACAGGGATCTCCTAAACGTCGCTTGAAAGGTTTCCTTACTGTCAACCGTAGCGCGGCGGCCGGTATTCCCGGGTGTCGATAGGCTGCTGCGGTGCCCGGATGACAGTTTGTGGCGCGCGGTGGCAAGCTGGTGCCATGTGTGGACGCTACGTAATGGCACGAGCCGTGGGGGACCTCCTGGCCGAGTTCGACGCCGAACTCGAGGATGAGGTGAGCATCCCGCCGTCGTGGAATGTCGCACCCACCGACGCCGTCCCGATCGTGCTGGAGCGGCTGGTGGAGGACAGTGCCGCGCCCCGCCAGGTGCGCCAGCTGCACGTGGCGCGCTGGGGCCTGGTTCCGTCCTGGGCCAAGGATCCAGGCATCGGCTCCCGCATGATCAACGCCAGGAGTGAATCGGTGCTGGACAAGCCTGCCTTCCGCAAGGCTGTGCAGTCCCGACGCTGTGCCGTCCCGGCCGATGGCTACTACGAATGGAAGCAAGGCCCGGGGAAGGCGAAGCAGCCGTACTACGTCCATCCCGGTGGGGACCGCGGCCTGGCCTTCGCCGGCCTGTATGAGTGGTGGAAGGACCCGTCCGTTCCGGAGGGGGAGCCGGGCCGCTGGTTGCTGTCCACCTCGATCCTCACGGCGGACACCCCTCCGCCCGGGGCGGAATCCACCATCTTTGGGAAGTTGACCGAACTCCACGACAGGGTGCCGCTGCCCATGGATAAGTCCACCATGGAGGCCTGGCTGGACCCGCAGGCCGATGATGCCGCCGCGCTGGTTGACCTGGTGCGGTCAGGGGTCAAGGACGCCGCTGCGGACTGGCACGTGGAATCGGTGGGCAAGGAAGTGGGCAACGTCCGCAACAACGGTCCGGAACTCATCCGCCCGGTGGAAGCGCTATTCTAGCAGCCCTGCGCGGGGTGTACTGCCCTCAGACGGTGACCGTACCGGCGTCGTCCACTGCCCAGGTGGGGTTGTACGCCACTTCCCAGCGAAAACCGTCGGGATCGGCAAAGTACCCCGTGTAGCCGCCCCAGGCCTTGGTGACGGGCTCGGCAATAACTGCTGCCCCCGCGGCAGCGGCCTGTTCCATGACGCTGTCCACCTCTTCGGGGCTGCCAAGGTTGTGGCTCAAGGTAATGCAGGGAATCCCGTCAGGTCGGCCGGTAACGGCTTCGGCCTGCATCTGGCGGGCATCCCAGAGCGAAAGCACCAGGCCGTGGTTCACCTGGATGAACAGCACTTCCCCGGCAACTTCGCGGTGGACCGGCCAACCGAGGCCATCAACGTAGAAGGCACGGGACTCCTCGACACTGCGCACGCCGAGGGAAATAAAGTCGACTCTGGGCTCCATGCTTCGATAGTGTCAGATGATGGCGACAATTCAAGGAAACGACCGGGATGCCCGCGCCGACAGGGAACAGCTCGCTGCTGTCCGGGTGGCCGTTGACGAAGTCGATGACCAGATCGTCACCCTGATCGCCCGCCGCGAGCGGCTGATCAGGATCGCCGGCACGCTGAAGGGCGACGACGCGGAAGTGCGTGCCCCGGGCCGCGTGGAGCGGATCATCGAACACGTGCGGTCGGCTGCGGAGAAAAAGGACATCGACCCGGACATCGTTGAAGCAACCTACCGGGCCATGATCTCCGCATTCATTGAACTTGAACTGCGGATCCACAAAGAAAACAGCTGAGGAAGCCTAAAGAGCTTCCTCCACCGGCACCCCGTGCTGGAACTCCCGGCCGTCCGCTTCACTGAAGGCTGACAGGACGTGCCCCTTCCCGAGCCCGTTCAAGGCCGTCATGGGAAAGCTTCCGGTGATGCTGTTCTCCGAGTGGGACACTCCGGACAGGTCGAAATCCTCCTCGATTCCCTGGTCCCGGTTGAACGAGTAGCAGGCGATTGCCTCCCCGTTCATGAATTCAATGCACAGCCGGCGCTGCGCCGAATAGTCGGGCGAGGCCCCCATCAGCCCCACCACGTAGGCGCCCGATACCGGAATGGTGCCGTCGATATCGAACGTCGCAACCAGGGTGGAGTCCTGGGTCTTGATGCTGGCCTGCTTCAGGAGCGCGTCATCGGTACTCATGCCAACATCCTGCTCCCTGCCGCACGCCCCGTCCACCCCCGCCTATGTTTTGGTGCGAACCCGGCGTAGACTGATTTTATTCGAATACATGTTCGAATATAGTTGTGATGGGCCAGGTCCGGGAGGTGCGCATGGGCATGTTCAGCGAATCCGTTGACGTGGCGTGTGCTGCCACCGGTGAGCCGGAATCATTGGTGTGGGCCGGTGTGTCCTACACCGTCTGCGCAGAACCCGTCCGCTGGTACGAACGCCGGCAGTGGTGGGCTGAGGACAGCAGGGCTCCGCTGGGCAGCGGGCCCGGAGTAGTGGACCACGAAATCTGGCGGGTCCAGGTGCTGCCAGCCCGGGGGGCCTCCCGTTCCGCCGCCGCGCAGGACCAGCCCGGGGAAGAAGCCCTGACCCTTGACCTTTCCCGCCATCTCCGCAGCAACCGTTGGCGGCTGGTGCGCATCCATGACGCCCTTCACCCCAGAACTGCCTGACCCGGAACAGCATGAGCTTTACCCACCTGCACGTTTCCACAGCCTTCAGCGCCCATTACGGAGTTTCCTGGCCGGAGGAACTGGCCATGGCTGCCGCCGCCGATGGCGCCACAGCCCTCGCCTGCACCGACCGGGACGGCCTGTACGGCACCATCAAGCACCTCAAAGCCTGCATGGCGGCGGGCATCGACCCCATTGTGGGGGTGGACCTTGCGGTATTTGACGACGACGGCGATCACCGCACCCAGGTAGCCGGCAGGGTGGTGGTGCTGGCCAGGGGGCAGAACAACGGTGCCGGCTACCGCGCCTTGTGCCGGCTTGTTTCCGATGCGCACGCGAGGACCTCCGGGAAAGCCGGGGGAGTGGTGCCGGCAGCGGTTACCCGGGCCGAGCTGGCCTCCCGCACCCTTGACCCCAAGACCCTCAAGCCGGTGCTGACGGTACTGCTCGGCCCGGACTCGGACGTGGGCCGGGCCATGGGCGGGCGGCGCTACCTGCGTCCCAGGACCCTGTTCAAGCAATGGCTTGACGCAATGCCCGCCGGAACGGTGGTGGCGGAAACCGTCTCCCAACTCAGCGCGCCAGGCAGCCCATTCAGCACGGCGCACGCTGTGCGCATGCTGCGGCTCGCGGAGGAACACCACGTTCCTGCAGTCCTCACCAACGCCGTCCGGTATTGCGCAGCGGACGGCGCACCAACCGCAGATGTCCTGGACTCTGCACGGACCTTGAAGTCCCTGCCTGAACTGGCAGGGGAACCACTGCTGCAACCCACTGGCCAGGGGTGGTTGAAATCAGCGGATCAAATGCTGGGCCTTGGCAAGGAAATCATCTCCGCCGCCGGTTATGGTGCCGCAGACCTCAAGCAATTGATGGCGCAGACCGAGGCGCTCGCCGACCTCTGCAGGATCGACCCCGCCACTGACATGGGATGGAAACAGCCCGTGGTGCCGGAAGCTGCCGTCATCGGTATCAGCCAGGATCCCCATACAGAACTCCTCCAGCGCTGCCATGCGGGAATCGGCAGGCGGTTCCCTGGCATCGGAGGTACGGCGGAACGGGACATGCTGGCCCGTTTGGACCATGAACTGGGGATCATCAACAACCTGGGCTTTTCCTCCTACTTCCTCACTGTTGCCGAGGTCTCCAGGATGATCCAGGACATGGGGGTCAGGGCGGCAGCCAGGGGATCGGGAGCATCCAGCCTGGTCAACTACTTGATTGACGTCAGCCACGTGAACCCCCTCCAGCATGACCTGATCTTTGAACGCTTCCTCTCCAACGACCGTGCCACGCTCCCGGACATCGACATTGACGTCGAAAGCGCCGAACGCCACAACGTCTACCGCCGGATCTTCGAGCGTTTCGGCTCCGAGCGCGTAACCCTGATGAGCATGCAGAACGGATACCGGGCCCGTGGTGCAGTCCGCGACGCCGGGCTGGCGCTGGGCATGGATGATGGCGAGGTGGGGGAGATCGCCAAGCAGCTGTGGCGGTTTTCCGCACGGAAATTCCGTGAAGCCCTCCAGGAAAAACCCGAACTGCGGGAATTTGCCGGAAGGGTGGAGCAGTCCGACGCGCAGGGAAACCAGCAACTTGACCTGCTGGTAGACCTGACCGAACGACTCGACCGGTTGCCGCGCCACATATCCATGCACCCATGCGGGGTGATCCTGGGCGATGCCACGCTCCTGGACCGCACACCGGTCCAGCCAAGCGGACTTGGCCTGCCCATGAGCCAGTTCGACAAACACGACATGGACCCCATGGGCATGCTCAAACTCGATGTCCTGGGTGTCCGCATGCAAAGCGCCATGGCTTTTGCCGTCCGGGAAATCATCAGGATCCACCCCTCAAAGGAAGAAGTGGTGGAGGCCGGGACCCACCCCGCAGGACCTGTTGGTTCGGGGCCGGATTACATTGCCGCCAACGGCAGGATCGACCTGAATGCCGTCCCCCTCGACGACGAAGCCACCTATGAGCTGATCAGGAGCACGCATACCCTTGGCTGCTTCCAGATCGAATCCCCCGGACAGCGCGAATTGATCGGCAAGATGGCGCCACGGGAGTTCAACGACCTCATCATCGATATTTCCCTGTTCCGCCCGGGGCCCATGAAATCGGACATGGTACGGCCTTTCCTGGAACACCGGCACGGGTTCGCCCCCGAGGTCTACCCGCACCCTGACCTCAAACCAGTGCTGCAGGAAACCCACGGGGTCACGGTTTTCCACGAACAGATCCTGAAGACGCTGGATGTCATGACCGGCTGCGGGCTGGCCAAAGCCGATGAATTCCGCAGGGCGTTGAGCAACGAGGCCGGTGAAGCCAGGGTGGAGGAGTACTTCCGGCGCCATGCCAAGGGCAACGGGTATACCCCTGAAGTAGTGGACAAGGTGTGGGGGACATTGAAGTCCTTTGCCAGTTTCGGTTTCTGCAAGGCCCACGGGGCCGCCTTCGCCGTCCCCACCTACCAGTCCGCCTGGCTGAAGACACACCACCCCGAAGCTTTCCTTGCAGGCCTGTGGGAGCACGACCCCGGCATGTATCCCAAACGGCTGCTGGTGGCCGAAGCCCGCCGGTTGGGTATCCCCATCCTTCCCCTGGACATTAACCGGAGCAAAGCCGAATACCGGGTGGAGCGGATCGCGTCAGGCGCGGATGCGGGCCGGCTCGGAATCCGGCTCAGTCTGAACGGAATCTACGGCCTGTCTGCTGCAGAACTGAAACGGATCGTCGCCGGCCAGCCTTACGACTCGCTGGCGGACCTTCGGGCGCGCTCGCGGCTGAGCAAGCCCAGCATCAGGCGCCTTGCGCAGCTGGGGGCTTTTGATTCCCTGCACCGGGAAGCCGGAGGCCCTGCCAACCGCGCGGACCTGGTGCACCATCTGCAGCAGCTCCAAACAGCAAAGACAGGAAAGAAGGGCGTTGAGGTCCTGGAAGGGCAGTTGTCCCTGCCCCTGGGCGACATCGAACTGCGCAATATCAAACCCGGGCTTCCAGCCCCCACGGTGGTGGAAAACGTCCGGGCGGAACTTGACCTCATGGCCGTGGATGTCAGTACCCACTTGATGGACAGCCACCGGCCCCTGCTGGAGCGGCTGGGCGTCACCACGGCAGATAAGCTCCTCAGCCTGCGCAACGGCACCGAAGTGCTGGTGGCGGGGGTTCGGGTTGCCACCCAGACGCCGCCCATGCGCGGCGGAAGGCGGGTGGTGTTCATCAGCATCGATGACGGTACCGGCTGCGTGGATTCAGTGTTCTTCCACGAGGCCCAGGAAAGCGCCGGTCCGCTGCTGTTTGGTACCCGCCTGCTGCTGATCCGTGGAACCACCAGAAGGACCGGTCCCAGGGGCATCAGCATCAGCGCGTCCATGGCGTGGGACCTGAGCCGAACGGAGAGCCTGCCCTTCCCGGAATCCGGCACAGGGCCCGCCCCTGTGTCCAGGCATGATGCCGCCGGAGATGGGCCGCATCCGCTGGATGGCATCAGCAGGACGCTTGCGATCACCGGGTTCAACGGGTGAGAGCTGCGTCGCTGCCCCCGTGTGCCGCGTTGGTCGCCCCATACCGGAACCGATAGCATTGACGGTGGCTGGCTGTGGTCCCCGTATGCCACAAGCTATGAAGCCTTAACTTTGAATAGGAGACACCCGTGTCAGATGCCCAGCAGATCACCCTTCTCGTCGATGGCGAAGAGACCAAGGTGACTACCGGGACAACCGGTGCGGAACTCTTCTTTGAGCGCCGTGACGTTGTTGTTGCCCGCGTCAACGGCGAGCTGAAGGACCTTGACCAGGAACTTCCCGAAGGCGCCGAGGTGGAGGGCGTCACCATTGATTCGCCCGACGGACTGAACGTCCTGCGCCACTCCACCGCCCATGTCATGGCCCAGGCTGTGCAGCAGTTGCGCCCCGACGCCAAGCTCGGCATCGGCCCGTACATCACCGACGGCTTCTACTTCGACTTCGACGTTGCCGAGCCCTTCACCCCCGAGGACCTCAAGACCCTCGAAAAGATGATGCTGAAGATCATCAACCAGAACCAGAAGTTCGTCCGCCGCGTGGTCAGCGAGGACGAGGCCCGCGAAGCCATGAAGAACGAGCCCTACAAGCTTGAACTTTTGGGCAAGAAGAACGAAGCCGCCGAAGCCGGGGAAGGCGTGAACGTCGAAGTCGGCGCCGGCGACATCACCATCTACGACAACGTCGAGCGCAAGGAAGGCACCACCGTCTGGTGCGACCTCTGCCGCGGCCCGCACCTGCCCAACACGAAGCTCATCTCCAACGCCTTCGCCCTGACCCGTTCGTCGTCGGCCTACTGGCTGGGCAACCAGAAGAACCAGCAGCTCCAGCGCATCTACGGCACCGCCTGGCCCACCAAGGATGCCCTGAAGGCTTACCAGGAGCGCATCGCCGAGGCCGAGCGCCGCGACCACCGCAAGCTCGGCTCCGAACTGGACCTGTTCTCCTTCCCTGACGAACTGGGCTCGGGCCTTCCTGTCTTCCACCCCAAGGGCGGCATCATCCGCAAGGAGATGGAGGATTACTCACGCCAGCGCCACGTCGAGGCCGGCTACGAGTTCGTCTACACCCCGCACATCACCAAGGGCCACCTGTACGAGGTCTCGGGCCACCTGGACTGGTACAGGGACGGCATGTTCCCCCCGATGCACGTCGACCCTGAACTCAACGAGGACGGCACCGTCCGCAAGCCCGGCCAGGACTACTACCTGAAGCCGATGAACTGCCCCATGCACAACCTGATCTTCCGCTCCCGCGGCCGGTCCTACCGCGAACTGCCGCTGCGGCTGTTCGAATTCGGTTCGGTATACCGCTACGAGAAGTCCGGCGTGGTGCACGGCCTCACCCGTGTCCGGGGCATGACACAGGACGACGCCCACATCTACTGCACCCGCGGGCAGATGAAGGACGAACTCACCAAGACACTGACCTTCGTCCTGGACCTGCTCAAGGACTACGGGCTGAATGACTTCTACCTGGAGCTCTCCACCAAGGACCCTGAGAAGTACGTCGGCGACGACGCCACCTGGGAGGAAGCCACCGCCACCCTCGCCGAGGTGGCCCAGGAGTCCGGGCTGGAGCTTGTGCCCGATCCGGGCGGAGCCGCCTTCTACGGCCCCAAGATTTCCGTGCAGGCCAAGGATGCCCTGGGCCGCACCTGGCAGATGTCCACCATCCAGCTGGACTTCAACCTGCCCGAGCGCTTCGAGCTCGAGTACCAGGCCGCCGATGGCAGCCGCCAGCGTCCCGTGATGATCCACCGTGCACTCTTCGGATCGGTGGAGCGCTTCATGGGTGTCCTTACCGAGCACTACGCCGGGGCTTTCCCCGCGTGGCTGGCCCCGGTCCAGGTCGTGGGCATCCCGGTGGCGGAGGCATTCAACGACTACATGTTCGACGTCGTAGGCCAGCTCAAGGCGGCGGGTATCCGTGCCGAGGTGGACACGACCTCGGACCGCTTCCCCAAGAAGATCCGCACCGCCAGCAAGGACAAGATCCCGTTCGTGCTGATCGCGGGCGGGGACGACGCCGAGGCGGGCGCCGTTTCATTCCGCTTCCGCGACGGAAGCCAGGACAACGGTGTGCCTGTTGCTGAGGCAGTCAAGCGCATCACCGAAGCCGTCCGCAACCGGACCAGCTAGCCGAACGGAAACAGCACAGTGCAGGAGAACACAGGCGCAGGATATCCAGGCGATGCCGGCGTTACCGACGACTTTGCCCTCGCCGGTGTCCCGGACGCCTTCCAGCGCCTGTGGACTCCGCACCGCATGGCCTACATCAAGGGCGGCCAGCACCAGTTCAAAAATGAGGACGACTGCCCGTTCTGCGTCGGCCCCGCCCGCACAGACGAAGAAGCGCTCATCGTCTACCGTGGCCGGACCTGCTATGTGGTGCTGAACCTGTTCCCCTATAACCCGGGCCACCTGCTGGTTTGCCCCTACCGGCACATCCCGGATTACACCGACCTCACGGTCGAGGAAACAGCGGAGTTCGCCGAACTCACCCAGACCGCCATGCGGGTCCTCCGAAAGGTCTCCAATCCCGGCGGCTTCAACCTGGGCATGAACCAGGGCGTGGTTGGTGGTGCGGGAATCTCCGCACACCTGCACCAGCACATTGTGCCGCGCTGGGGCGGGGACGGGAATTTCTTCCCCATCATCGCCCAGACCAAAGCCATCACCCAGACCCTTGACGAGGTCCGGCAGCAAGTGGCTGACGCCTGGCCCGGGGAATCGGATGCTGAATAGGCATGCCCGCGGTTTCTTCACCGCACTGTTCACCCCGCTGGCCCGCTGGCTCCTGAAAATCGGTGTCTCCCCGGACGCGGTAACCATTCTCGGAACCGCCGGGGTTGCCGCCGGAGCCCTGGTTTTCTACCCGCTGGGCCAGCTTTTCTGGGGGACGGTCTTCATTACCGCCTTCATTTTTTCCGATGTCCTGGACGGCATCATGGCCAGGATGCAGAACGTCAAAAGCCGCTGGGGAAACTTCCTCGACTCCACGCTTGACCGCATCGCCGACGGTGCACTCTTCGCCGGGGTGTCCATTTGGTTCTTCACCGGAGGCACCAACGCGGCCATCGCCGTCTGCGCCCTGCTGTGCCTGGTGCTGGGCATGGTGGTCTCGTACGCCCGTGCCAAGGCAGAGTCGCTGGGGTTTACCGCCAACGTCGGCATCGCTGAGCGGGCCGAACGCCTGGTTTCGGTGCTGGTGGTCACAGGCCTGACCGGACTGGGGCTGCCGGAGGTGGTGCTCCTGGCGACCCTTGTCCTCCTGGCGGCGGCGAGCCTCGTCACTGTGGTACAGCGCGTTCTTTCGGTGCGCCGGCAGGCTCTGGCGGAGCCTACGCCCGCTGATTAAGCATGATTAAGCCTGCCGTGCAGCGGGGGTCTAGTATATAAGTGCCCGGTCAAGCGACCCGGCAACCCGTGCGTGCACCTCCGGCAGCTGCCGCCGCATGCCCGGCGAAGATCATCTGTCTACCCATAGGGGTTTTTGTGTCTACACCTGATGTAAGCAACGAGGCCGGTTCGTCCGCGAACAGCGTCACGGGCAGCAGCCGCGTGAAGCGTGGCATGGCCGAGATGCTCAAGGGCGGCGTCATCATGGACGTCGTCAACGTCGAACAGGCCCGCATCGCCGAAGACGCCGGTGCCGTGGCAGTCATGGCGCTGGAGCGTGTTCCGGCTGATATCCGCGCCCAGGGCGGCGTGTCCCGCATGTCCGATCCCGACATGATCGACCAGATCATCGACGCCGTGTCCATCCCGGTGATGGCAAAGGCCCGCATCGGCCACTTCGTGGAGGCCCAGGTCCTGCAGTCCCTCGGCGTCGACTACATCGACGAGTCCGAGGTGCTCACCCCGGCCGACTACGTCAACCACATCGACAAGTGGAACTTCAACGTTCCCTTCGTCTGTGGTGCCACCAACCTCGGTGAGGCCCTGCGCCGCATCAACGAGGGTGCGGCCATGATCCGGTCCAAGGGCGAGGCCGGCACCGGCGACGTCTCCAACGCCACCGGGCACATGCGCAAGATCCGCTCCGAGATCGCCAAGCTCGCCGCACTGCCCGAGGACGAGCTGTACGTGGCCGCCAAGGAACTTCAGGCCCCGTACGAACTGGTCAAGGAAGTCGCCGCTGCCGGCAAGCTCCCCGTGGTCCTGTTCACCGCAGGCGGCATCGCCACCCCCGCTGACGCTGCCATGATGATGCAGCTCGGCGCCGACGGCGTCTTCGTCGGCTCCGGCATCTTCAAGTCCGGCAACCCCGCCCAGCGCGCCGCCGCCGTCGTCAAGGCCACCACCTTCTTCGACGACCCCGACGTGATCGCCAAGGCCTCCCGCGGGCTCGGCGAAGCCATGGTGGGCATCAACGTCGACGAGATCCCCCAGCCGCACCGCCTCGCCGAGCGCGGCTGGTAATTTCGCTGTTGTGGGGCGCCCGGCGGCGCTGATCCTCTGCGTGCTATTCCCCGCGTCCCGCTAAAGCCGCTTCGCGGCGAGCCGGGACGCGGGGCCCCTTTTACGCACGCTGCCGGATCACCACCGCCTGGCGCTTCGGCTTTGTTTTTAACTTACGACGCCGGTCCCTCACCTTTTTAGGTGGGGGACCGGTGTCGTTGTTGGTTGAGCTTGTTGAAACCCCGTCGATTGCTCCGTAACGGCCCTTTTGGAGGCTCAAAACGGCGTTTACGGAGCAATCGATGGGGGTTACTCGAGGCCGCGGCGCTTGAGCAGGGGATCCAGCCCGGCTTCGCGGCCCCTCAGGATCCGGAAGGACTCCAGGGGGTCCCGGCTGTTGCCGCGGCTGAGCAGTTCCTGCCGGAAGCGGTCGCCGTTGGCCCTGGTGAGGCCGCCGTTTTCCGTGAACCAGTCGACCGTTTCGGCGTCCAGCACCTCGCTCCAGATATAGGAGTAGTAGCCCGCCGCGTAGCCGGCGCCGGCGAAGATGTGCTGGAAGTAGCCCGTCCGGTAGCGGGGCGGGATCAGCGGATGCGCAATCCCTGCCGCAGCCAGGGCCTTTGCCTCAAACTCCAGGGCATCATCCTGAACGTCGCCCGGCTCCAGCGTGTGCCACGCCAGGTCCAGGAGGGCTGCGCCCAGGTACTCGGTGGTGGCAAACCCTTCGCCCCAGAGCCGGGATTCCTCCAGGCGGTCCACCACGTCCCGGGGAAGGGGTTCGCCGGTGACGTGGTGGCGCGCGAAGTTGGATAACACCTCCGGCCACATGATCCACATTTCGTTGACCTGCGAGGGATACTCCACGAAGTCCCGCGGCACGGAGGTGCCGGAGAAGCGGGGGTACGTGACGCTGGAAAACAGGCCGTGCAGCGCGTGGCCGAACTCGTGGAACAGGGTCCGGAGCTCGTCCAGGGTGAGGAGCGTCGGCTCGCCCGCCGGCGGCTTGGAAATGTTGAGCGTATTGGTTACCACGGGCCTGGTGCCCAGCAGTCCCGACTGGTCCACGAGCGAGTTCATCCACGCTCCGCCGCGTTTGCTTTCACGCGCGTAGTAGTCGCCCAGGAAGAGCCCCAGCCCGGTTCCGTCCCCGTCCCGGACTTCCCAGATCCGGACGTCCGGGTGGTAGGCCGTCAGGTCGGGCCGCTGGTGGAAGGTGATCCCGTACAGCGCCGTGGCGGCAAAGAACACTCCATCCGTGATCACCCGGTCCAGCTCAAAGTACGGACGGAGGGCCTGCTCATCAACGTCGTACTTCTCCCGCCGTACCTTTGCCGAATAGTAAGCCCAGTCCCAGGCCTCCAGGGGATGCCCGGCGACGTCCGCCAGGGCAGCTGCCTCGGCGTCGGCGTTGCGGACAGCCGCCGGCGCCATCCGGCCCAGCATCGCTTGCACTGCCTCAAAATCCGGCGCCGTCTGGCGGTCCGCGACAAGTTCGGCGTAGTTCGCGAAACCCAGCAGTTGGGCCTTTTCGGCCCGCAACCCGGCCATGTCCTTGGCGAGGTCCAGGACATCCAGGTTTCCGCCGCCGCTGCCCCTTGCCACGGATGCCTCGAACAGGCGACGGCGGACGTCCCGGTTCTCGAGCGAGGCCAGGGCAGGCTGGTTGCCGGGCTGCACCAGGGTGAGCAGGTACTTGCCCTCGTGTCCGGCAGTGCGGGCTGCTTCCGCGGCGCTGGCGACGTCGTCAGCCGGCAGGCCTGCGAGCTCGCCGGCGTCCTCCAACAGCAGCGCCGCAGACTTCATCCCTTCCTTGACCCGCTGGCCGTACTCCGTGCCCAGCCGTGCCAGGTCCGCGTTGATGGCACGCAGCCGCTCCTGGCCCGGTGCGTCGAGCTGGATGCCGGATTGGCGGAATTCCTTGAGGTACTCCTCCACCAGGCGCGCTGATTCGGGATCCAGGCCGTCCGTATCGATGGCGGCAAACCGCTCGTACAACGCTCTATTGAGGTACACCTCGTCCTCGTGGGCCGGGAAGCGCGGCGAAAGCCTGGTCTCAAGTTCCCGGATCTCCGCGGAGGCGTCCGCTGACACCAAGGTGTAAAACGCTGCGGCTGCCCTGTTAAGGAGCTGTCCGGAGCGTTCCATGGCCAGGGCCGTGTTTTCGAAGGTTGCCGGCTGGGTGTTGCCAGTGATGGCCTGGATCTCGGCCAGGTGTGCTGCCAATCCTTCTTCGATTGCGGCGCCGTACTGGCCTGCGGTGAGGGCCTCGAAAGGGGGGAGGCCATAGGGCAGGGGGCTGGCGGCAAGGAGGGGGTTGGTCATGGGCTAAACCTTTCACAGCGGGGCGCGCTTCTCAATCACATGCAATGGGCGTGGTGATCCCAGCCGGCATACCTACAATTGCGGCTATGGGGTCCGGTCCGGACCCCATTTCGCGCGTCCTGCAGGGCAGACGCACGGGATTGGCAGTGACGAAGGGACCTTGCTCAATGAGCAACCATGGAACGACGCCGGCAGCTGCCTTCCTGGGTATCCCGCTCCGATGGATCGGTCCGGGCGCAATAACAGTCGTCGTGGCTGCCTACGGCATCTTCTGGTACCTGGCGCGGCCGGCGGGCGAACCGTTGCCCAGGCACGTTGGCCAGCTCTTCGGCGGTGAATCCGTGCTGCTGTATTCCGTCGCCCTGGTCCTGGTCAGCACCCTTCCGCACGTGGAACCAGTGTTCGGTGGAATTGACCACGCCGCCATCTGGCACCGCCGTGCGGCCATAACGGCTACTGTCCTGCTTCTGCCGCACATCGAGCTGGCCTCAAACCCGGAGGCAACAAGCGTGGGAAAGACGCTGGCGGTGGTGGCCATATCCGGCTTGGCCGCCCTGGTGGTGTGGGCGGTGCTGCCGCGTTGGCGGACCATGCTGCCCGCCCCGGCCAGACGCCTGGTCGTTGCAGCGCTGCAGGCCAAAGGAGTCCGCCTGGTGGTACGGCTGCTGGGCGGTTATGAACGCTGGCGCGGCTTCCACCGCCTCACAGGGCTGTTCGTCGCAGCCGGGTTCCTGCACGGACTGTTCGATGCCAGCGCGTTTGAGGCGGCGCCCGGCCTGCGGTGGAGTTATGTGGCAATTGGCGGAACGGGGATGGCGTTCTACGTTTACCGGGAACTGCTGGCGCGGCGGTTCCTGCCCCATCACGACTACCAGGTGGCCGGTGTCCGCCCGGTCGCTGCAGACTTGGTGGAAGTAGCCCTCCGGCCACTGGGCCGTCCGCTGGAGTTCAAACCCGGGCAGTTCGCCATGGTCTACCTTGAAACGGCGGATGGCTGGCAGCGGCACCCTTTTTCCATCTCGGGTCCCGCACCGGAAGGTGGAATCAGCATCACGGTCAAAGCGCTGGGAGACCACACCACACGGCTGCCCGACGTGGTCCAGCCGGGAATGCCTGCCGTTGTGGGCGGCCCCTACGGCCGCTTTGACCGGCACAGGGGCACTGCCCGCCAGGTCTGGATAGCGGGCGGCGTGGGGATCACACCCTTCCTCAGCTGGGTGCGGTCGCTGGAAACAGCGGGGACGGACGTGCCCGGGGAGGTGGACTTCTTCGTTACCTCGGCCGGCCCCTCACCGTTTGCCGATGAGATCCTCGCCACCGCCAGGAACCACCCGTGGCTTCATATCCATGTGGTCGACACCGAAACAGACGGGCGGCTGACTCCGGAAGCGGTCCTTGCGGCTGTGGACACGGAGCCACGTCAGCTGTCCGTCTTCATGGGTGGACCCGATGCCATGCTGCGGCAGTTCCGCAGGGCCTTCCGGGCAGCCGGTGTCCGCCGGGCCAACATCCACCGGGAGTACTTCCAGTGGCGGTAATCCAGGCAGTTGCCGCCTAACGGGGCCGGCGTCCGGCGTGCTCCCGTGCCAGGACCGCATAGGTGTCGTCAGGGCTGCCGGGGGAGAAGCTGCCGAACTTGCGCTCCGCGGCGGTGCGGATGAGGAAGTCGGCGATGGCAGGGTTCTTGGGAAGCAGGGAACCGTGCAGGTAGCTGGCTACGATGTTGCGGTACCGAGCCCCTTCCTGGCCGTCGTTGCTGTTGTTTCCCGTCCCTTTTGCCACGGTTCCCAGCGGGCGTACGCCGCTGCCCAGGGTGGTCTGGCCGCTGTGGTTTTCGTAGCCCAGGACCTCGCCGAACTCGGTGGTTGAGACCTTGACGTTGCCGATCAGGCGCTCATCCGTGCCGTGCGTTTCCACGTCCAGGACGCCGATGCCCGGAATGACGGTGCCGGTGCGCGTTTTGAAGAACCTGCCAAAAAGCTGGTACAGGCCGCAGATCACCAGCATGGGGGCGCCGTCCTCGGCCAGCTCCTTCACGTGGCCGGCCCGGGCCTGCAGGTCGTCCTGGATGACCAGCTGCCCGCTGTCCTGCCCGCCGCCGCCGACGATGATGTCCACGTCCTCGGGGAAGGGGTCGCCCACGTTGTACTCGAGCAGTTCGGGCGTATAGCCGTGCCAGGCGGTGCGGCGCTGGAGGACCAGGGCATTGCCCCAGTCTCCGTAGATGTTCATGTCCCGCGGGTACAGCTGGACTACCCGAAGGGTGCCTTTGGACTGGTTGCCAGCTTCCGTTGCTTCTGCCGGACTCATGAGACAACCTCCACGGTGGTGATTTTGGAAAGTTCGCGGCGGATGGCGAGCATGGCGGTGTAGGTGCAGAAGATCCGCTTGGGTTTGCCCTGGCCTTCCCGGATAAAGGCGGCGAGGGCGTCGGGGATGTCGGTGTCCACACCCCCCACTGGAACTTCGTCGTACTGCAGCCGCAGTGCCATGTCGTAGGCGCGCGACCCGGTCAGCAGGTCCACACCGCCGCCGCGAAGCGAATCGAATTCCACGTCCCACAGCCAGGACATGTCCCGGCCGTCGGCGTAGTTGTCGTTGATGGCGATCATGGTGGCGTAGCCGCCTGCGGGGAAGGACTTCAGCCCCAGCCGGAAGCCGCTCGGGTTCTTGACCAACACCAGGTCCAGGGGCTGGCCGTCAACGGTCAGGCTTTCACCGCGGCCGAAGGCGGGCGCCACCTGGGACAGCGCCTGCAGCAGGGTTTCGTGGTTCGTTGTGGCGGCGCCGCCGCCGCAAATGCTGCGGGCGAGGGTCAGGGCCGCGGCCGCATTGAAGATGTTGTAGACGCCGCGCAGCTTCATCGCCGTGGTGACCGTACCGCCGTCGTACTCAAATTCGGCGCTGTCCGCGCCCACCTTGCGGAGTACGACGTCGGCCTGCGGCTTTGCGGGCAGGCCCGCCGGGGCGGGGCTCCCGGGAGCGGAGCGCATGTCATCGTCGTTGGGGAAGGTGGCCAGCAGGGAATCGTCGAGGCCGAAGTACTTGACGTCCTGCCCGGTCAGCGTTTCCGCGATCCTGGCAACCCGCGGGTCCTCACGGTTCAGGACCACGGTTCCCGTGGTCTTGGCGGCGATGTGCTGGAGCAGCTGTGCGGTCTTGTCGATCTCGCCAAAGCGGTCCAGCTGGTCGCGAAGCACATTGAGCAGCAGGCAATAGCGGGGCGGGACACTGTTGACGAAATGGACGGCGTGGGCCTCGTCAAGTTCCAGGACGGCAATGTCCGCGTCCAGCCTGCCGCGCCAGTCCACTTCGCCGAGGAGGGCCGCCGCCACGCCCCTGGTGAAGTTGCTGCCGGTCCGGTTGGTGAATACCTTCAGGCCCTGGCTTTCCAGGAGTTCAACCACCATTTTGGTGGTGGTGGTCTTGCCGTTGGTGCCGCTGACCACAGCCACGCCGTGGGGAAGGGTGGTGAGTGTCCGCCGCATGAAGCCGGGGTCGATTTTCTCCACCACCAGGCCTGGAAGTGCGGAGCCGCCGCCGCGCAGCCGGGAGACCCTGCGGACCAGCTTGCCGAGCGGAACACTGAAGAAGACCATGTTTCGAATATATCCCAGCAGCGGCATGCAACCTTTGCCGGGGGCCACCTGCCTGCAGCAGCCGGCAGGCCGGGACCGTATGCTGGAAGGATGACAAACCCCCCTTCTGCTGATCCTGCGCGCGTGGGCTCGGGCCTTCGGATTGGTGTCCTGGCCCTCCAGGGCGACTTCCGCGAGCACCTGCGCGCCGCGGAAGCCACCGGCGCACAGGGCATCGCGGTCCGCCGGCCGGCTGAGTTGGATGGCCTGGACGGCCTCATCATTCCCGGCGGCGAATCCACCACGATCGATAAGCTGGCGCGTGCCTTCGACCTTGCGGACCCCCTGCGCAAGTACATTGCCGAGGGCCTTCCTGTCTATGGCTCCTGCGCGGGTATGATCCTGCTGGCCGCAGACATCGCCGATCCTGCCACCGACCTTTCCGGGGCCCCGCAGCAGACCTTTGGCGGCCTGGACATCACCGTCCGCCGCAACGCCTTCGGCCGGCAGCGGGAGTCCTTCGAAACGGACCTGGACTTCAAGGGACTGGACTTCAGCGCGACCGCTTCGGGGGTGGAACCGGTGCACGCCGTCTTCATCCGCGGCCCCTGGGTGGAACGGGCGGGGCCGGACGTGGAGGTCCTGGCCCAGGTGGAACCTGCGGACCCCGGCCAGGCATCGCACGCCGCAGCGCTCCCCGGGGCGGCTAGAATTGTCGCAGTGCGTTCCGGCCAGCTGCTGGCCACCTCCTTCCATCCGGAAGTGACCGGCGAAAAACGCGTACACGAACTTTTTATCCGCATGATCAGAGGAGAAGCGTAAAGCCATGTCAGGCCACTCCAAATGGGCAACGACCAAGCACAAGAAGGCGATCATTGACAGCCGCCGCGCCAAGTCGTTCGCCAAGCTGATCAAGAACATCGAAGTTGCCGCCCGCATGGGCGGACCGGACCTCGCCGGCAACCCCGGCCTGGAACTTGCCGTGACCAAGGCCAAGAAGACCTCGGTCCCCAACGACAACATTGACCGCGCCATCAAGCGCGGCGCCGGCCTGACCGGTGAAGTGGTGGACTACACCGAAATCATGTACGAGGCCCGCGGCCCCCAGGGCTCCGCCCTGCTGATCGAGTGCCTCACCGACAACAAGAACCGGGCTGCTTCCGAAGTCCGCCTTGCCATCTCCCGCAACGGCGGAACCATCGCCGACCCGGGTTCGGTCAGCTACCTCTTCACCCGCAAGGGCGTGGTGAACCTGCCCAAGAACGGCCTGAGCGAGGACGACGTCCTGATGGCCGTGCTGGACGCGGGCGCGGAGGAAGTCAAGGACAACGGCGAGACCTTCGAGATCCATTCGGAACCGGGTGACCTCCAGGCCATCCGCGAAGCACTGGCTGAAGCCGGCATTGAATACGACACTGATGAAGTTGAGTTCGTTCCTTCCATGCAGGTGGAACTCGATGTCGACGGCGCCCGGAAGTTCCTGAAGCTGGCAGACGCCCTGGAGGAACTCGACGACGTGCAGAACGTCTACAGCAACGCCGACCTCAGCGACGAAGTCCAGGCCGCCCTGGAATCAGAGTGACGTCCGGCTTTGCCAGCTAAACCACCACGCAAGGCCCGCCCCGGCCTGCCGGCCGCGGCGGGCCGGAAGTGACCCTCCGCGTCCTTGGCGTAGACCCCGGCCTCACCCGTTGCGGCATCGGCGTGGTGGATGTTGAACGCAACCGGCGGGCCAGCATGGTGGCGGTAGGGGTCGTGGGCACGTCCCCGGACGAGACCCTTGACCGGCGCCTGCTGGTGATCGCCACGGCCATCGACGAGTGGCTGGACCGCTACGAACCGGAAGTCCTCGCCGTCGAACGCGTGTTCTCGCAGCTCAACGTCAGCACGGTAATGGGTGTGGCCCAGGCGTCCGGCGTAGTGATCGCCGCGGCGGCCCGCCGCGGCATCCCGGTGGCGCTGCATACGCCGTCGGAAGTCAAGGCGGCCGTGACCGGGAGCGGAACCTCGAACAAGGATGCCGTAACCAAGCTGGTCACCAAGATCCTCCGGCTTGACGCTCCGCCCCGGCCGGCTGACGCCGCCGATGCGCTGGCGCTGGCCATCACCCATGCATGGCGGGCCGGGAGCGGGGCCGCCGTGGCCACCACCGGTCCCGGCAGTTCGGCCCTGACGCCGGCCCAGCGGGCCTGGGCGGAAGCCGAGGCGAAAGCGCGCCGTGCACGCTGATTGTCCCTGCCGCTTGCTAGGGTATTCGTAGATATGTTCGGATAGCCGGGTTCTCGCTTACGAGTCCGGCAGTACAACGGGAGCCCGGCTTTGATCAGTTTCCTCCGCGGAACCGTAGCGCACGTAGGCCTGTCCACGGCCGTGATTGACCTCAACGGTGCCGGGATGAGCGTCAACGCCACTCCGCAGACGCTCAGCCGGCTGCGCGTGGGCGAAGAGGGCCAGCTGTTCACGTCCTTGATTGTCCGGGAGGACTCGCTGACGCTCTTCGGCTTTTCTTCCGACGACGAACGGGAAGTCTTTGACGTCCTGCTCAGCGTCAGCGGGGTCGGCCCCCGGCTGGCACTCGCCGTGCTTGCCGTCCACGATCCTGAAGCGGTCCGGGTTGCCGCGCATACCGGGGACAGCAAGACCTTCACCAAGGTTCCCGGGATCGGGCCCAAGGTGGCCGGCCGAATCGTGCTGGAGCTGGCCGGGAAGCTCGTCCCGCACGGAACCCCCGCAGCTGCCGGCGCCGCCACCCCTGCCGAAGCTGCCTGGAAGCCCCAGGTGGTGGCCGCCATGACCAGCCTTGGCTGGTCCGAAAAAGACGCCTCAGCCAGCATCGACAAGGCCCTCGCCGATGATCCGGAAGTATCGTTCCGCGGCAACGTGCCGGAAATCCTGCGGACCACCCTCCGGTGGCTGGGCCAGGACGGGGCCCGGGCCGGCAACCGCGTAGGCACCCGTGGCTGAACCGTCACTGGTCGCAGCGGGGGAGGAGCCGGAGGAGCGGGCCATCGAAGCGGCCCTGCGGCCCAAGAACCTTGATGATTTCGTGGGCCAGCACCGGGTACGGAAGCAACTCTCGCTGGTGCTGCAGGCTTCCCGGATGCGTGGGCGGACCGCGGACCACGTGCTGTTTTCCGGTCCGCCGGGCCTGGGCAAGACCACCCTCGCCATGATCGTGGCCGCGGAAATGAACGCTCCCTTGCGCCTCAGCAGCGGCCCTGCCATCCAGCATGCCGGCGACCTCGCCGCCATCCTGTCCTCGCTGTCAGAGGGCGAGGTCCTGTTCCTCGACGAGATCCACCGTATGTCGCGGCCCGCCGAGGAAATGCTGTACATGGCCATGGAGGACTTCCGCGTCGACATCGTGGTGGGCAAGGGCGCCGGTGCCACCGCCATTCCACTGGAGCTGCCGCCGTTCACCCTGGTGGGTGCCACCACCCGGGCCGGGCTGCTCCCGGGGCCGTTGCGCGACCGGTTCGGCTTCACCGGGCACCTCGAGTTCTACTCCGTCGCGGAGCTGGAGCTGGTCCTGCGCCGTTCAGCCGGGCTGCTGGACCTCAAGGTCAACTCCGCAGGATTCGCCGAAATCGCCGGCCGTTCGCGCGGCACGCCGCGTATCGCCAACCGCCTGCTGCGCCGGGTCAGGGACTGGGCGCTGGTGCACGGAGTCGAGCAAATCGATGCCCGGGCCGCCTCCGCCGCCCTCGACATGTACGAGGTGGACAAGAAGGGGCTGGACCGGCTGGACCGCGCCGTCCTCGACGCCCTGATTACCAAGTTCGGCGGCGGTCCTGTCGGCCTGTCCACGCTTGCCATCGCGGTGGGTGAGGAAACCGAAACGGTGGAAACCGTGGCCGAGCCTTTCCTGGTCCGCGAAGGCCTGCTGGGACGTACGCCCCGGGGCAGGATCGCGATGGCGCCGGCCTGGACCCATCTGGGGTACGCCATTCCGTCCGGCGTCTTCGCGCAGGAACAGCTGGACCTTTTCGAACCCGGCGGGGACGCCGAAGCAGCCGGGGACTGGGCCCCGGAGAGCCAATAGCAGGCTCCGTTCAGCTTTTCCCTTTAGACTGGTATGACGCCCGGCACGCTCGGGTCTTTGTTTCGCGGGTGGCCCTGACGCCCCCGTCGCTTGGGGAAGGACTTGTAAGGCGTCCTGCCTGCGCAGCCAACCACCCCGGCCGAAGCGAGGCCGACGTCGCTGGAAAACCAGCAGCACCACGCAAAAGAACGGAATTCCCCTTGGATCCAATGTCAATTCTCCTGTTCGTCATGCTCGGCGTGTTCATCTTCATGATGTTCCGCCGCAACAAGAAGACGCAGCAGCAGCAGGCAGAGCTCCAGTCGAAGTTTGGCCCGGGCGTGGAGGTCATGACCAGCTTTGGCCTTTTCGGCCGGATCGTGGACATCGACGACGCCGACAACAAGGTCACCCTTGAACTTTCCCCCGGCAACCTGGCCACCGTCCACCGCCAGGCAGTCACCAAGGTCGTCGAGCCTGCCGCGGAGGCCACCGTCGAACCTGCCGAGGCTGCGCCGGTAGTGCCGGATGACGCATCCTCACTGACCGCCCCGGAAGCCGGGAGCACCGCCACGGGTACCGAGACCCCGGAAGAAACCCTGAAGCGCCTCAACGATGAGGGCAAGAAGGACAGCTAGGCCTGCCGGCCCCTTCACCCCTCTACCGCTGCGGACCACCGCCGGCGCAGGTAACAACCCGCGACGGCGGTTCTTCCGCGAATAAGAGAAAGATCGACAATGGCACGAACTGGCCGCAAGAAACCAGGGCTCCGCGTCCTGGTCTGGCTTGGTGTACTTCTCGCAGCGCTGACCGCAGTCCTGGCCGGCGGCACCGTCGCAGGGCAGGCCAGCTGGGCACCCAAACTGGCCCTGGACCTCGAGGGCGGCACCCAGATGATCCTGGCGCCCAAGGTGGAGGGCGGTTCGGACATCAACGAACAGCAACTCAACCAGGCCGTGGCGATCATCCGGCAGCGTGTTGACGGCTCCGGCGTGTCCGAAGCCGAAATCAGCACCCAGTCAGGGCGCAACGTGGTGGTCAGCCTTCCCGGCACGCCCTCAGCGGAAACCCGGAACCTGATCCAGGCTTCCGCGGACATGAACTTCCGTCCGGTCCTTCTCAACGGCGACGGCGCAGCGGTGCCGCCGGAGAAGCAAACCCCCGAAGACCAGCTGCCCAAGCCCACGGCCGAGCCGGCCAACAGCAGTGACACCAACTGGATCACTCCGGAGATCTACAAGCAGTTCGAAGCACTGGACTGCAACAGCGCTCCAGAGAAGTCCCAGCGCTCCGATCCCACCAAGCCCCTGGTGACCTGCGAGCCGGCCACTGACAAGTCCCCGGCCATCAAATACATCCTTGGCCCGGTAGAGGTAAAAGGGACGAACATTGTTACCTCGTCCTTTCAGCTGCAGCAGGGTGCTCAGGGCGCCGTTACCAACGACTGGGCTGTCAACATCCAGTTCGACGCCGACGGCACGGCCAAGTTCAAGGACGTTACCCAGCGCCTGAACCAGTTCTACGTGGCTGCCGGCGGCGAGTCCGGCACCGACCCCAAATCCCAGTTCGCCATTGTGCTGGACGACCAGGTCATTTCCGCCCCGCGTTCGCTGGCCGTCATCACTGACGGGCGCCCGCAGATCACCGGCGGCTTCACCGAGCAGACGGCTAAGGCGCTGTCCGACCAGTTAAAGTTCGGCGCCCTTCCCATCAGCTTCGACATCCAGAGCGAGCAGCAAATCTCCGCGACGCTCGGTGGTGAACAGCTGCGCATGGGCCTGCTGGCCGGGCTCATCGGGCTCCTGCTCGTGGTGGTCTATTCGCTGTTCCAGTACCGGGCCCTGGGCTTCGTCACCATTGCCTCGCTGGTAGTCGCCGGTGCCCTGACGTACCTGGCCATCGCGATCCTGGGCTGGACGGAGAATTACCGGCTGTCCCTGGCAGGCGTTGCCGGCATCATCGTGGCCATCGGCCAGACGGCCGACTCCTTCATCGTCTACTTCGAGCGGATCCGAGACGAACTGCGCGAAGGGCGCGGACTGGTGTCCGCCGTCGAAAACGGCTGGAAGCGTGCCAAGCGCACGGTTCTTGCCTCCAAGGCCGTCAACCTCCTGGCCGCCCTCGTCCTGTACTTCGTGGCGGTAGGCAACGTCCGTGGCTTTGCGTTCACGCTGGGCCTGACGGCCATCGCCGACCTCATCGTGGTATTCATGTTCACCCACCCCACGCTGCAGCTGCTGGCCCGTACCCGGTTCTTCGGTGAAGGCCACAAGTTCTCCGGCCTGGACCCGGAGCGGCTGGGCGCCGTGCCGCTGTACCGCGGCGCCGGCCGTGTCCGCACTCCCGAGGACAAGCCCGTGGTGGTCCGCACCAAGAACACCGGTGCAGCGGCAGAAGCCGAGCGCCGCATGACCATCGCCGAACGGCGCCTTGCGGAGAAGCAGGAACAGCTTGCCGGCTCCTCCAAGACGTCCGCGAAGGAGGACAAGTAATGTCAGGCTTCGCCACATTCGGCAACGAGCTCTACACCGGAAAGCGTTCCTACGACTTTGTAGGGGCCAAGAAGATCTGGTTCATCATCGCCCTGGTGGGAGTGGCGCTGTCCATCATCATCCCGGTGGCCAAGGGCGGCTTCAACCTCGGCATCGAGTTCCGCGGAGGCTCCGAGTTCACGGTCTCGAACGTCAAGACAACGGACGCCACCATCGGCGAGAAGGCCGTGACCGACGTCGTGGCCGGCAGTGTTCCGCGCGTGGCCAACGTGGCCGGCAACACCATGCGCATCCAGACGGACAAGCTGACCGACGATGAAACCCTGCGGATCAAGCAGGGCCTCACCGGGGCCTACGGGGTGACTGACAACGAGGTGACCTCAACGTTCGTTGGCCCCACCTGGGGTGCCGACGTGACCAAGCAGGCGCTCATCGGCCTGGTGGTGTTCGTCCTCCTCGCGGCGCTGCTCATGGCCTTGTACTTCCGCACGTGGAAGATGTCCCTCTCGGCGCTTGCCGGCATGGCCGTGACCATGTTCATCACGGCGGGCGTTTATGCCCTCAGCGACTTTGAGGTCACGCCGTCAGCCATCATCGGGTTCCTGACCGTCCTCAGCTACTCGCTGTACGACACGGTGGTGGTCTTCGACAAGATCCGCGAGAACACCACCGGAATCGACGCCTCCACGCGCCGGACATTCGGTGAGGAGGTCAACCTCGCCGTCAACCAGACCCTGGTGCGCTCCATCAACACCATGATGGTGGCAATCCTACCCGTGGGCGCCATCCTGTTCATCGGGGCCGGGCTCCTCGGCGCCGGAACCCTCCGCGACCTGTCCCTTGCCTTGTTCGTCGGGATCCTGATCGGAACCGCGGCGACGATCTTCGTCGCCGCCCCGTTGTACGCGTGGCTCCGCCAGGGCGAACCGGACCTGGTCAAGCAGGCACGGCGTGTCCAGCAACGGCGTACGGAACGGTCAGTTCCGGCCTCGCCGGCCAAGGCCTGATCAGCGGACGACGACAACCGTCGTTCCTTCAAAAGCCGGGCAGCGCGTACTCCGCGCTTGCCCGGCTTTTGCGCGTCAGCACCCGGTTATAAAAGTCGCTGCCCGGAGGAATAGACTGAGGTAATTAAACGGTGGTGAGGGGTGCTTCATTGGAAGAGCGTTCGGCGTCGGTGCCAACGGCAGAGGAAGAAAAGAGTGCTGCCGGCGTGCAGGCCGGTGCACCATCCGCCGCGCGCCAGGGTTCCCTGGTTCCTGTTGACAACTCAGGTTCACGCGCCACGTTTCCGGGCCGCAGGGAGCGCACCCGGTCCCGGCTGGCCCGCCTGACCGGCCGCGGAACAGCCACCTATTCGCCCATCCTTGAACCGCTCCTGCGGACGGTCCGGGCCAATAATCCCAAAGAGGACTTCGACCTCATCCAGCGCGCCTTCGACGTTGCCGAGCGCAGCCACCGCGGGCAGAAGCGCAAGAGTGGCGACCCGTACATCACCCACCCGGTGGCGGTGGCCACCATTCTGGCCGAGCTCGGCCTCAGCGGCACCACCCTGGCTGCGGCACTGCTGCATGACACTGTCGAGGACACCCCTTATACCCTCGCTGACCTGAAGCGGGACTTCGGCCCGGAAGTGGCCATGCTGGTGGACGGCGTGACCAAGCTGGACAAGGTCAGCTTTGGCGAGGCTGCCCAGTCGGAGACTGTCCGCAAGATGGTCGTGGCTATGGCCAAGGACATCCGCGTCCTGATGATCAAGCTTGCGGACCGGTTGCACAACGCCCGCACCTGGCGCTTTGTGTCCGCAGAATCATCTGCCCGCAAGGCCCGCGAAACCCTGGAAATCTTCGCTCCACTGGCGCACCGCCTGGGCATGAACACCATCAAATGGGAGCTGGAGGACCTGTCCTTCGCCGCGCTCTATCCCAAGGTGTACGAAGAAATCGTCAGGATGGTGGGGGACCGGACCCCCGAGCGGGAAAAGAGCCTGGGCGTCATCCGCGACCAGATCACCGAGGACCTGCGCGCCGCCAAGATCAAAGCCACCATCACGGGCCGGCCCAAGCACTACTACTCGATCTACCAAAAGATGATTGTCCGCGACAAAGATTTCGACGACATCAACGACCTCATGGGGGTACGCGTCCTGGTCGATTCCGTCCGGGACTGCTACGCCGCCCTGGGCACCATGCATTCGCGCTGGAACCCCCTGCCGGGCAGGTTCAAGGACTACATCGCGATGCCGAAGTTCAACATGTACCAGTCCCTGCACACCACCGTGATCGGCCCGGGCGGCAAGCCCGTGGAGATCCAGATCCGCACGCACGAAATGCACCGCCGCGCGGAGTATGGCGTGGCCGCCCACTGGAAGTACAAGGACCAGCCCAACCGCACCGCGGTGGGTCCCGGAAGCCCTCGCGACGGCGACATGGGGTGGCTGCGCTCCCTGGTGGACTGGCAGCAGGAGACGTCCGATCCCGGGGAGTTCCTGGACTCGCTGCGCTTTGAGATCAACGCCCGTGAAGTATTCGTCTTCACGCCCAAGGGGGAGGTCATGGCGCTGCCCGCCGGCTCAACCCCGGTGGACTTCGCCTACGCCGTGCACACCGAGGTGGGCCACCGCACCATCGGAGCACGGGTCAACGGCAAACTGGTCCCGCTCAACAGCGAACTGAACCACGGCGACTGGGTGGAAATCTTCACCTCCAAGGCCGAAGGGGCCGGACCCAGCCAGGACTGGCAGCACTTCGTCAAGAGCGCCCGCGCCCGCAACAAAATCCGCCAGTGGTTCAGCAAGGAACGCCGCGAAGAAGCGATCGACCGCGGCAAGGAACTGTTGACCCGCGCCATGCGGAAACAGAACCTGCCGCTGCAGCGGTTGATGACGCACGAGGCCCTGGCCGTGGTGGCCGAGGAATTCAAATACGCGGACATCTCCGGCCTGTACGCCGGCGTCGGCGACGGGCACACATCCGCCCAGTCCGTCATGGAAAAGCTGATCGAAAGCCTCGGCGGCAACGAGAGTGCCGATGATGACGTCGAAGAGGTCAGCATCCCCAGCCAGGTCAGCAAAGCCCGCTTCTCCGACTCCGGTGTGGTGGTCCGCGGCGTTGGCGACGTGTGGGTGAAACTGGCCCGCTGCTGCACGCCCGTTCCGCCCGATCCGATCCTGGGCTTCGTGACCAGGGGTTCGGGCGTCTCCGTGCACCGCACCGACTGCACCAACATCTCGGACCTGAAGGACCAGCCTGACCGGATCGTGGATGTGGACTGGGCGCCCACCCAGTCGAGCGTCTTCCTGGTGGAAATCCAGGTGGAGGCGCTGGACCGCAAGTCCTTGCTCTCGGATGTCACACGGGTCCTGTCGGACAACCACGTCAATATCCTGGCCGCCAGCGTCCACACCTCCACGGACAGGGTTGCCATCTCAAAGTTCGCTTTCGAGATGGGGGACCCCAAGTACCTCAGCCACGTCCTCAGCGCCGTCCGCAGGATCGACGGGGTGTTCGACGTCTACCGCACTACCGGAAACAAGCGCCGGAGCTAGCTGGGCGAGCTTCTCCAGGGCAGCGCGCTTGTGTGGGACCCGCGGTGTTGCCTCGATGGCAAGCACCAAGAGCCGCAGCCGCACATCCTGCTGGGGCCGGCCCAGCAAACCGGCGAGGGCGGGCACGGCGCGTTCCGGTTCCACATGCAGCGCGATGTCGAGGGCGGTCCGCAGGGGGCTGGAGACCATGAGTCCGCCCAGGCTGAGCACATCGAATGGTCCGAGCTTTACTTCGTGCAGTGTGCAGCCGCGGGTATTCCGCAGGCTGGAGACGCGCCGCTTGGCGTCCACCAGCAGTGCCAGCCTGTCCGGTTCTGCCGCGCAGCCGTAGATCCAGGCGGCCGTCATCCGGCCGGCCACCACACGTTGCCGGATGGCCGCCGGTACGGCTCCGGCGGCCGCCCGTGCCCTTAGCTGCGGCGAGGCGGGGAGGCCGGGCAGGGTGTAGCCATTTTGGTGGAAGCGCGCCAGCAGTCCGTCGGCCGCCAAAGATTGGAGTTCAGGGCCGGCGAAGGGCTTCCCCGGCGCATAGAGTTCGGGAAACCGTGGCGGGGCGGCAGTTTCCGTCCCGCCGGCCGGGCATCCCTGCCGCGGCGCCGCTGCGGAGAGTTCCCGGCCCTGGCCGGCGGTGGATGAACCTGGAGGTGTGCCCATGGCTCCATCCTGCCCGGACCGCGATAAACGGGAACAGGCCCGCTCCGGGTTATGTGGATAACCGGGACCGGGCCTGTTCCGACAGCTCAGGGCTGGAAGGTCAGGACAGCTCGCTTGCCGACCGCTGGATCTGGTCAAGCCAAGCCTGGCGGGCTTCGAGAGCCTCCTGGGCAGCCTTGATCTTGCGCTGGTCGCCGGTCTTCTCGGCATCGGCGAGGTCTTCCTGGAGCCCGGCGATGGCCGATTCGAGCTGCGAGAGCGCGCTGTTGGTGCGTGCCTTCCGCTCCGGGTTGGACCGCTGCCACTGCTCTTCCTCGGCGTGGCGGACGGCGTCCTCCACCTTGCGGAGGCCGGCCTCGATCCGGCCCATGTCAGCGCGGGGCACCTTGCCGGCCTCTTCCCAGCGGTCGCGGACGGACTGGAGCGCCTTCTTGGCGGCTGCCAGGTCCTTGACCGGCAGGATGCCGTTGGCCTCGGCCAGCAGCGCCTCCTTCACCGTAAGGTTTGCCGCGTACTCCTGGTCGATTTCGTCGTTGGCAGCCTGGCGGGAGGTGAAGAAGACGTCCTGGGCGGCGCGGAACCGTGCCCACAGGGCGTCGTCATCCTTCCGGCTGGCGCGCGGTGATGCTTTCCACTGGTCCATCAGCCGACGGTATTCGCCCGCGGCATAGCCCCAGTCGGTTGACGTGGAGAGGGCTTCAGCCTCGGCGATGAGCTTCTCCTTGGCAGCCTTGGCGGCGGAATTGTTGCTGTCCAGCTGGGAGAAGTAGGCGCGGCGGTGGCGGTCGAAGACCGTACGTGCCGCCCGGAAGCGCTTCCAGAGTGCGTCCTCGTTGCTGCGTCCAAGCCGCACGCCGCTCTTCTGGGCAGCCTTCCAGTTCTCGAAGAGCTCGTTCATGCGGGCGCTGGAGGTCTTCCACTGGGTCTGCGCGGGATCCTGGCCGGAAATCTGCTCTGCCTCGGAAACAATGGCTTCGCGGGCTGCAAGCTCGGAGGCGCGGACGGCATCGTGCTCGGCCTTCTCAGCCTGCTCCAGCTCGGTGATCTGCCCGGCCAGCTGGTCCAGGCGCGCCTCGGCGGCCCGCAGGTCGCCCACCATGTTGCGTTCGGCGAGCTGCTCACGCAGGTGCGTCACCGTCTTCTGCATGTCGGTGCTGGGCGCCTTGGAGCTGACGCGCTGTTCCAGGAGCACAATCTGGGCCACGACGTCGTCGTATTTCCGGGCGAAGTAGATCAGCGCTTCATCGCCGCTCACGCCGGGGTACTGGCCCACGGGGTGTTCTCCGCCGTCGATGGTCAGGTAGACGTGGCCGTCGCCTTCCACGCGGCCCCACTTGGAGGCCTCGGCGACGGAGGTGCTGGGCGCGGCGGGAGCCGGTGCGGCAGCAGGGGCGGCGGCAGCGGGCTTGGGGCGCGAAGCAAAGGCAGCGGGCGAGGGTGCGGACGGCCGGGGCCCGGGAGCGGGTGCGGCCGTTTCAGCAGCGGGGGCCGTGCCGGCCTGGTCGTCGGGCTGCGCAGCGCCGTCCGCAGCGGCGTCCACGTCCGCGGTGCCTTCCTCCGAAGCCGTGGCTTCAGGTGTTACGGGTGCCTGCTCGGCAGCTGCAGCAGGAAGGTTTGCGTCGTCGGCGGCCGGTGCCGTGGTGTCGCTTGCGCCTGTTGCTGTTTCGTCGGATTTCTGACTGTCTGTCACCGCTAAAAGTCTTTCGCTTGGAGGGAAATACTCACGTACTGCACCGTAGCCATGCGGGCCCGGCCTACTTCAGAGAAAACGAGTCTATCGTGACTGGTTGTTTTGGCGCTCCGTCCGTGTCGCTCGCACCCGGCGTGATGCCGGCGGCAGCGATGCCAGTCACCACATCGAGCCCCGACGTCACCTTGCCCACCACGGTGTAGCCGCCCGCGGCATCGGCCGGAATGGCGGTGTCCTTGTAGACGATGAAGAACTGTGTCCCGTTGCCGTAAGCGTTGTTGCCGGTACGGGCAACGGCAATGGTCCCTGCGGGATACATGTTGTCCGCCGGGGTGTTTTCCAGCGGGCCCCACGTGTAATTGGGGTCTCCCTGGCCGTCGCCGTTGGGCGACCCGCACTGCAGCACGCCGAACTGGTCTGCGGTGGTGAGCCGGTGGCACGTCTTGCCGTTGAAATAGCCTTCGTCGCTGAGGGACTTGAAGACGGCGGCGGCCTGCGGAGCCTTGGTTCCGTCAACCTCCACGCCCAGGGGACTGCCGTTCAGCAGCAATTGCCCGGTGAAAGTCTTGCCGGCCGCCGTGTCTGCCGCCGGAATGTTCGGACCGTTGGTTGCCGGGGCCGATGGAGTGGCGGACGCACTGGCGGAGGCGGACGGCTCGGTCAGCCCCGCTTTCGCCGCGGCATATTCGTCCTCGGTGGGGTTTCCCGCGAACGCGGTGAGTTGAAGGACGACGGCGAGCACCACGGCGGCGGTTCCGGCGCCGGCGGCCACGAGGTTGTCGCGCCTCCGCCGCTTCTCCTGGTCGCGCCGGAGGTCACGCTTGGCTTCCATTTGCTGGATGCGCCGTTTCGTTTCGCGGGCACTGCGTGAACTGGCCGCCAAGGGTCCTCCTCATCGTCGGGCTCCTGCGCGCCGTGGGCAGCCGCGGGGCGCAGGAAGTAAAAGGCCAGGCTGTGCGCGCCCGCTGCATTAGAGATGCACACGGATGACGCATAAACTGGCTGCCGCACATAGTTTATGCATGGCTGGCTGTGCTGCCGCCGTACGCCGCCTGAGCGGTGTGGTCGCGAGTGCCGCCGCGCCTTCCATCCCTAAGGAGAACCTTCCCCATGGCACGCACCGCCTCCCTGTCCGGATTCCCCGAGTGGCTTCCCGAGGAGCGGCTGGTGGAGCTGCATGTGCTCGATACCCTGCGCAGGGTCTTTGAACTCCATGGTTTCGCCTCCATCGAAACCCGCGCCGTGGAAACCGTGGGCCAGCTGCTCCGCAAGGGGGAGATCGACAAGGAAGTCTATGGGCTGAGCAGGCTCCAGGAGGATGAAGGCGACAACCCGGTCAAAGCCGGCAAGGCCGACCCCAACGCGCTTGCCCTGCACTTTGACCTCACGGTGCCGTTTGCCCGCTACGTCGTCGAAAACGCGGGCTACCTCGCCTTCCCGTTCCGCCGGTACCAGATCCAGAAAGTGTGGCGCGGCGAGCGGCCCCAGGAAGGCCGGGCCCGCGAGTTCACGCAGGCGGACATCGACGTGGTGGGCGACGGCGACCTTCCGTTCCGTTACGACGTCGAAATTGCTCTCGTCATCGCCGAGGCCCTGAGCGCCCTGCCCATCCCGGACTTCCGCCTCCGCATCAACAACCGCAAGCTCGCCGAAGGCTTCTACCGCGGCATCGGCCTCGATGACACCGCAGGCGTGCTGCGCAGCATCGACAAGCTTGAAAAGATCGGTCCTGCCAAGGTGGCCGAACTGCTGAAGGCCGAACTGGGTGCTTCCGATGACCAGGCCGCCAAGGCGCTCCAGCTCGCTGCCATCCGCACCGAAGATACGTCCTTCGTGGCGCAGGTCCGGGCCCTCGGCGTCAGCAACGAACTCCTGGACGAGGGCCTGGACGAACTGGAACAGGTCATCGATGCCGCCGTGCAGCGGGCTCCCGGCAAGGTGCTGGCAGACCTCAGCATCGCCCGCGGCCTGGACTACTACACCGGTACCGTGGTGGAAACCGTGCTGGTGGGCCACGAACAGCTGGGATCCATCTGCTCCGGCGGCCGGTACGACGCCCTGGCGTCCAAGGGCAACCGCAAGTTCCCCGGCGTGGGCTTGTCCATCGGGGTGACCCGCCTGGTGTCCCGCATCCTGAGCCAGGACCTGGCCAAAGCTTCCCGTTCGGTTCCCACTGCCGTGCTGGTGGCCCTGAACCACGACGACAGCTGGGGCGCGGCCCAGGATGTCGCCGCCCTGCTGCGCAGCCGCGGAATTCCCACCGAAGTGGCGGCCAAAGCCGAGAAGTTCGGCAAACAGATCAAGTTCGCGGACCGCCGGGGGATCCCCTTCGTCTGGTTCACTGACGACGACGGCACCCACCAGGTCAAGGACATCCGCACCGGCGAGCAGGTGCTGGCCGCCCCCGAAACCTGGATGCCGCCCGTCGAGGACCTCACCGTGCAGGTTGAAACAACGGCGCCGGCTGCTGCTTCCGCCTAGCCCGGGAACTCCAGCCCCCGGACGCTAAGGCTTGGGCTGGTGCTGCCGGAAACGCAGCACCAGCCAGCGTCCGGCTACGCCTGCGGCGAGGACCGCGGCCATGGTCAGGACCGCAGCCGGGGGCAGGGTGAAGGCCAGGACGACGCAGCCGAGGAAGCCGACGATGTTCATCCAGCGGGGGGCGTACCCGGGGTGCGCCGCCAGTGTGAAGGCGGAGGCGTTGGCCACGGCGTAATAAACCAGGACGCCGAAGCTTGAAAAGCCCACCACCGTCATCACGTTGGTGGTCACCAGGAGCAGGATCACGACGCCGGCCACGGCGAGTTCGGCCACGTACGGAACGGTATGGGTGCCGCCCACCTTTGCCAGCGCGCCCGGAAGATCGCGTTCCCGCGCCATGGCCAGGGTGGTCCGCCCCACGCCGGTAATAAGCGCGAGGAGGGCGCCCAGGCACGCGGCGGCAGCGCCGGCCTGCACCAGCGGCGCGGCAGGGGCAAGACGGGAATCGAGTACTGCGTCCAGCAGCGGCGTCCCGGATGCTCCGAGACGCTGTCCGAGGTGGGCCAGCAGGAGCAGGGCCAGCAACAGGTAAATGGCGAATGCGGCCGCCAGGGCTGCCAGGATGGCCCGGGGGATGGCCCGCGTGGGGTCCTTGACTTCTTCACCCAGCGTGGCGATCCGGGCGTAGCCGGCAAAAGCAAAAAACATCAGGCCTGCCGCCGGCAGCACCCCCGCCGGGTTGTCCGACGGCGGCCCGGCAAGCTCCGCCCCGGCGTGCGGGCCCAGCCACGCAGCAACGGCGACGAACACGAGCGTCGCGAGGACCATGCACAGCAGGATGCGTGTCAGCAGGGCGGTCCGGGTGATGCCAAGCAGGTTGACTCCGGTGAGGGCCACGACGGCAGCCACAGCAACCGGGACCGCATAATCCCGCGCCGCGTAGCTGCCGAACGTCAATGCCATGGCTGCGCAGGAGGCTGTCTTGCCGGTGACGAAACCCCAGCCGGCCAGGAAACCCGGCCATTCGCCCAGCTGGTTCCGGCCGTACACGTAGGTTCCGCCGCTGGTGGGGTACCTGGCGGCCAGGGCGGCAGACGCGACGGCATTGCAGTAGGCCACCACCCCCGCGATGAGCACGGAGAGGACCAGCAGGTTTCCGGCCAGCGCGGCGGCCGGAGCGAAGACCACGAACACCCCGGCGCCCAGCATGGACCCCAGCCCGATCGCGGTGGCGTCAAAGGTCCCGAGCCTGCGCTGCAGCTGCTGCGGTTCGCTCATGCGGTGGCATTGCCTTTCCAGCGGGTAAACTCGGACGGGATCGTTCCGCAACGATCATATTGAATTCCCACTGTTTTCCCGCAGAAAGGCGTGCTGTGCTGCGCACACATGACCTCGGATCCCTTCGTTCCGAGCACATTGGACAAACCGTAACCCTGGCCGGCTGGGTGGGCCGCCGTCGTGATCACGGTGGTGTGGCATTCGTTGACCTGCGCGACGCTTCCGGCGTGACCCAGGTGGTGGTCCGTGAGGAGGAAGTGTTCCACGGGCTGCGCAACGAGTACGTCCTGCAGGTCAAGGGCACCGTTTCCAAGCGCCCGGAAGGCAACGAGAACCCGGCGCTTGCCACCGGTGAAATCGAGGTCATCGCCGAGGACGTCACCATCCTCAACACCTCCGACCCCCTGCCGTTCCAGATTGACGAGCACGTGGAAGTCGGCGAGGAAGCCCGCCTCAAGCACCGCTACCTGGACCTGCGCCGCCCCGGCCCCAGCCGCAACCTGCGCCTCCGCTCAGAGGCCAACCGGGTGGCGCGCGACCTGCTCCACCAGGAGGGCTTCGTGGAGATCGAGACGCCCACGCTGACGCGTTCGACGCCGGAAGGCGCCCGTGACTTCCTGGTTCCGGCACGCCTGGCCCCGGGTTCCTGGTACGCCCTCCCGCAGTCCCCGCAGCTTTTCAAGCAGCTGCTGCAGGTGGGCGGGTTCGAAAAGTACTACCAGATCGCCCGCTGCTACCGCGACGAGGACTTCCGCGCAGACCGGCAGCCGGAATTCACCCAGCTGGACATCGAGGCCAGCTTCGTTGACCAGGACGACATCATCCGGCTGGGCGAAAACATCGTCAAGGCAGTGTGGCAGCTCATCGGCGTGGAGATTCCCACGCCGATCCAGCGCATTACCTATGCCGACGCCATGGCACGGTATGGCTCCGACAAGCCGGACCTCCGCTTCGGGCTGGAGCTGACCGAGCTCACCGCATTCTTCAAGGACACCAACTTCGGCGTGTTCAAGGCACCCTACGTGGGCGCCGTCGTCATGCCCGGCGGTGCTTCCCAGGCCCGCCGCGCCCTGGACGCGTGGCAGGAATGGGCCAAGCAGCGCGGCGCCAAGGGCCTTGCCTACGTCCTGTACAAGGAGGACGGCGAGCTGGCGGGACCGGTGGCGAAGAACCTCACCGAGTTCGAGCGTGCGGGCCTGGCCGACGCCGTGGGCGCGAAGCCCGGCGACTGCATCTTCTTCGCCGCAGGCGAGAAGACCCCGTCGCGTGCCCTGCTGGGTGCGGCCCGCGTGGAGATCGGGCACCGCACCGGCCTGATCGATCCCACTGACTGGGCCTTCTGCTGGGTTGTGGACGCGCCCATGTTCGAACCCGCCGCCGCTGCCGTGGCGTCCGGTGACGTTGCCGTCGGCGGAGGCCAGTGGACTGCGGTGCACCACGCGTTCACCTCGCCCAAGCCGGAATTCCTTGACACATTCGACAAGGATCCCGAGTCTGCGCTCTCCTACGCGTACGACATCGTCTGCAACGGCAACGAAATTGGTGGCGGCTCCATCCGTATCCACCAGCGCGAAGTGCAGGAGCGCGTCTTCGAACTGATGGGCCTGGACAAGGAGGACGCCCAGACCAAGTTCGGGTTCCTGCTGGAGGGCTTCAAGTACGGCGCGCCTCCGCACGGCGGCATCGCCTTCGGCTGGGACCGCGTGGTCTCGCTGCTGGCAGGAGTCGAGTCCATTCGCGACGTCATCGCCTTCCCGAAGTCCGGCGGTGGACACGACCCGCTCACCGAGGCCCCGGCCCCCATCACGCCGCAGCAGCGCAAGGAAGCAGGCGTGGACTTCAAGCCCGAGGCCAAAAAGCCCGAAGTGAAGAAGCCCGAAGACCAGAAGTAGTCAACGGCCGCACGTCAGTGGAGGTTCCCCGGTCCGCCCGGGGGACCTCCTGCCGTTAAGGAAGGAACAGCCCTGTGACCACAGCGAGCCCGGTCCAGCCCCTACCCCCGGGCCTCGAAGAAGCCATGGACGCGGCGTGGCCCGCCCTGGAACGCCATGATGCCGGCGGCTGGACCCTTCGGGCGGCCGCAGGCGTCACCCAGCGGGCCAACTCCATCTGGCCGCACAGGGCAGCGGGCAGTGGCGAAGAGGGCATTGATGGTCTCCCGGGCATGCTCAGGGAGGCCAGGGCCTGGTACCGCAGCCGCCGCCTCCCGGTGATCTTCCAGCTCTTCGACACCCCGGCAGCGTCCGCTCTTCACAGGCTGCTGGACACGGAAGGCTTCACCCGCCAGTCCGAGACGCTGGTCATGGCCCGCGGCGCCATGGACGTCCGGCGTCCCGCAGGCGAAGCGCCGGCGGTGGAGTTTTCCACGGAACCGTCGGGGGAGTGGCTGCGGGTCTGGTGGGACGTGGACGGCCGTGGCGGCAACGATGCACTGGAGACTGCAAGGAAAATCCTGGAGGGCTGTCCCGCCGTGTATGCGCTGGTGCGGGACCACGGTGGCCGGCCCGCCGCCGTCGGGCGCCTTGCCCTCCCGGACGGCAGTGGCCAGGGCGGCCTGTACTGCATGGCCACCCTTCCGGAAGCCCGCCGCAAGGGCTTCGCGGCCGCCATCCTGCAGGCCCTGCTTCAGGCCGGCACGGAGCGCGGCGTGGACGGCTTCTGGCTGCTGGTCACGGCAGCGAACCACGGCGCGCAGGAGCTGTACGCGAAAGCCGGGTTCCGTGAAGCCGGCCGATACCTCTACCGGCAGGAGCGCCCCCGGCGCGCACCCACCGGTTGCTGACAATCCGGGACGGCCGGCTAACCCGCCGGATCCGCCACTGTGACCCGCACGGAGCAGGCATCAGCCGCGGCCTTCTTCAACACCGCGGCCCGGGGTTCGGCAACGTCCAGGTAGGCAAGGCGGGGCAGGCGTGCGTATTCGCGCAGCAGGGGCTCGGCCAGGACGAGGTCCGCGAGGGTCCTGTCGCCCCCAGGCACCACATACTCGAAGGCGGTTGAGCGGAACACCTCCGCGGCCTGCTGTGCCACGGCCCCCACCAGGGCGTCCGCCTGGTTGGAACGGCGACGGGCAAACCGCTGCTGGGACTGGCCGCCCGCCGCGGTGCGGGACTGGACGTACCTGGTGCCGGCCTTGGACGCGAGCAGGGTGCCTTCGCTTGCCACCCCAACGCCATAACCACCCCGCCTTACCAGCAGCAGTCCCAGCCGGCGTGGTTGCGAGGCCAATGCAGCCAGCCGCTCCAGCGGCCCGGCGCCGCGGCCCGGCCGCCCATCAGCCGGCCACGGAGCCTGCAGGAGCGCCTCGGCGCCGTCGGCCGCCACAAGGAGCAGGCCGTCGTCGCCATCCTGGAGCCGGTAACCCCCGTGGGAGGTGCCGAAGCGCTCCGCCCAGCCCGCCAGCCGGGGACCGGACACGAATGCTGTCCGCACGGAAGACTGGGCGCCTGAGTGGCCGGCGGCGGGCATGGCGGTTCCTTTGGGTTTGGGGGAGGGGGAAAAGCAGGTGCTGGACTGGAAGTAGCCTATCTATGTGGATGATCTCTTCGGGAACGGGCCAGAAAACGACGACGACGACCGTCCCGCCGCGGGGGAGAGCGCCGGTTCCCGGGGCAAGGGTTCGCCGCGCAGTCCGCTGGCCGTCCGCATGCGGCCCCGCACCCTGGACGAGGTAGTAGGCCAGCAGCACTTGCTCGGCCAAGGGTCGCCGCTGCGCCAGCTGGCGGCCGGGGCAGGCGCGGACGCCGCCGGTCCGGCCGGACCCAGCTCCCTGATCCTGTGGGGCCCTCCGGGTACCGGCAAGACCACGCTGGCGCACGTCATTGCGCGCGGACCGGGTCGGAAGTTCGTTGAGCTGTCCGCCATCACTGCCGGCGTCAAGGATGTCCGGCGCGTCATGGACGACGCCCTCACCGCCCGCGACCTGTACAAGACCACCACGGTGCTGTTCCTGGACGAGATCCACCGCTTCAACAAGGCCCAGCAGGACGCCCTGCTGCCCGGTGTCGAAAACCGGTGGGTGGTCCTGGTGGCTGCCACCACGGAAAACCCCTCCTTCTCGGTGGTCTCACCGCTGCTCTCCCGCTCCCTGCTCCTGACGCTTAAGCCCCTGACCGATGCGGACATCGAGGGCCTCCTGGTGCGGGCCGTGGAGGACCCGCGCGGGCTGGGCGGCAAGGTCCGGCTCAGTGACGAAGCCCTGGACCACCTGGTCCGGCTTTCCGGCGGTGACGCGCGGCGGGCGCTGACTGCCCTGGAAGCCGCGGCGGGCGTCGCTTTCGGTGACGCGGACGACGTCGAACGTTCCGTGGCGGAGGAAGGCGCACCTTCCGCGCCTGCCGCCGAAGAGCCGGTCACCGTGGAGCTGCGCCACACCGAGCGCGCCCTGGATGCGGCCGCCGTCCGCTACGACCGCGCCGGCGACCAGCACTACGACGTGGCCAGCGCCTTCATCAAATCCATCAGGGGATCCGACGTAGACGCGGCCCTGCACTACCTCGCCCGGATGCTCGAGGCGGGGGAGGACCCCCGGTTCGTGGCCCGGCGGATCGTCATCTCCGCGGCCGAGGACGTGGGCATGGCGGACCCCACCGCGCTGCAGACCGCCGTCGCAGCAGCACAGGCGGTCCAGCTGATCGGCATGCCCGAGGGCCGGATCATCCTTGCCGAGGCTGTGGTCCACCTCGCCACCGCCCCCAAGTCGAACGCCGCCTACATGGGCATCAACAAAGCAATCGCGGATGTCCGGGCCGGCCTCGGCGTCGGAATCCCCGCCCACCTGCGCGATGCCCATTACCCCGGCTCCAAGCAGCTGGGCCACGGTGTCGGCTACAAGTACGCCCACGACGCGCCGCACGCAGTGGCCACCCAGCAGTACCCGCCCGATGACCTGGTGGGCCGCGACTACTACCAGCCCACCGGCAATGGTGCCGAACGGGACATCGCCCAACGGCTGGAGCGCCTGCGGAGGATTGTCCGGGGCACGTAACGCCGTGGTAAGCTGAATCTTTGTCTGGCAAGGCACGGACGCACAATCTCCCCAATTCAGGTTGGCAAGGTTATGCCCTGTGCCCAGTAGCAAAAGGCAGCGGTTGGCCGATGCTCTCCATCGTGGAGGCCAGTAACACTGACACACCGCAGATATTGGAAGGACACAAGTGGCTAACAACACTCGTGCTCGCCGTCAGGCCCGCCTCTCGCGGTCCCTCGGCATTGCTCTGACCCCCAAGGCCGCCAAGTACATGGAGCGCCGCCCGTACGGCCCCGGTGAGCATGGCCGTGCCCGCAAGAAGCAGGACTCCGACTACGCCGTACGCCTGCGCGAAAAGCAGCGCCTGCGCGCCCAGTACGGCATCCGCGAAGCACAGATGACCCGTGCCTTCGAAGAAGCCCGCCGCACCAAGGGCCTGACCGGTGAAAACCTCATCGAACTGCTCGAAATGCGCCTCGACGCCCTGGTCCTGCGTGCCGGCTTCGCCCGCACCATCGCCCAGGCCCGCCAGCTGGTTGTGCACCGCCACATCATGGTTGACGGCGTCCGCGTTGACCGTCCGTCGTTCCGCGTCGGCGAGGGCCAGCTGGTCCACGTCCACAGCCGCAGCGAAACCATGGTTCCGCTCCAGGTTGCCGCAGCCGGCGCCCACCGCGACGTCCTGCCTGCCGTTCCGGCCTACCTGGACGTCAAGCTGGAAGCCCTGCAGGCCCGCCTGGTCCGCCGCCCCAAGCGTTCCGAGATCCCGGTGACCTGCGAAGAGCAGCTCGTCGTCGAATTCTACGCACGCTAAATCCCAGCAGCGTACCCAAAGAAGCCCGTGGCAAGCGCCGCGGGCTTCTTTGTATGTAAGGTACTTGGGGGACATCTGCGCGGCGCCGCTTACGGGCGCCGGCAGGATGGAACCCAACCACGGAATTTCGAGGAGATGAACGTCTATGTCTGGTGGCGATATTGCCGGCCTGATCGCTGCCGGGGTGTTCGCGCTCCTGGTCCTGCTGCTTGCGGTCCCCATCCTGAAGCTGGGAAAAGTCTTCGATGAGGTGCGGACCACCATCAGGTCCCTGAGCGACGGCGCCACGCCCCTCATGGACGAGGTCACGGCCACCGTCTCCACCACCAACCAGCAGCTGAAGAAGGTGGACGGCATCTCGTCGAACGTCTCGGATGCCACGGCCAACATCTCCGCGCTGTCCTCGCTGGTCGCCGCAACGGTCGGCTCCCCGCTGATCAAGGTTGCCGCCTTCAGCTACGGCGTCCGCAGCGCCTTCGCCAACCGCCGGAAGCCCGCCGCCGGGCGCCGCAGCCGCTAGATCCGAAGAGAATAATCATGAAAAGAATTGTCTGGATGGGAATCGGCGTGGCCATCGGCGTCATTGCCTTCCGAAAAGTGAGCCAGGCCCAGGCCAGCCTGGGGCCGGAAGGCCTCAACCGCTCGGTGGGCCGGCTGGCCGACGGGGTCTACGACTTTGCCGACGCCGTCCGCGCAGGAATGCGGGAACGGGAAACCGACCTGAAGTCCGCCCTGGGCATCGAGTCCGCTGAAGTGGTCCGCCGCTAAGCCCGGGAGGGCATACCACCGGCAGCCAGCCAACAACCGGCAGGATCCCGTATCCGGGGTCAGGCCACCTGAACGAAATACCCGTGCCACCCCTCGGTGCGGACCAAGAAGGGTAAGAAAACAGCTCATGAAGTCGCAGGAGATCACAAAGCGCTGGGTGGACTTTTTTGTCAGCAAGGGCCACACCGCGGTTCCCTCCGCATCGCTGGTCTCCAGCGACCCCTCGCTGCTGTTCACGGTGGCCGGCATGGTCCCGTTCATTCCCTACCTCACCGCCCGCGAGGAAGCGCCCTACTCCCGCGCCACCAGCGTCCAGAAGTGCATCCGCACCGGCGACATCGAGGAAGTGGGCAAGACTGCACGGCACGGCACCTTCTTCCAGATGTGTGGCAACTTCTCCTTCGGCGACTACTTCAAGGAAGACGCCATCAAGTTCGCCTGGGAGCTGCTCACCACCAGCGTTGACGACGGCGGCTACGGACTTCCGCCCGAGAAGCTGTGGGTGACGGTCTACGAGGAGGACGACGAAGCCGAGGAACTGTGGCTGAAGAACACCGGCGTCCCCGCCGAACGCATCCAGCGCATGGGCAAGTCGGACAACTACTGGTCAACGGGCCAGCCCGGCCCGGCAGGACCCTGCTCCGAGATCTATTACGACCGCGGACCGGCCTACGGCATCGAAGGCGGACCGCTGGCTGACGAGACCCGCTACATCGAAATCTGGAACCTTGTGTTCATGCAGTACCAGATCGAGAACGTCCGCTCCAAGGTCGACTTCGACATCGTCGGTGAGCTGCCGAAGAAGAACATCGATACCGGCCTGGGCATGGAACGCCTCGCGATGATCCTGCAGGGCGTCGAGAACATGTACGAGACCGACCAGGTCCGCCCCGTGATCGACAAGGCCGCCGAACTCTCCGGCAAGGAGTACACCTCCGCGGAAACCGAGGAGGACCCGCACCACATCGACGACGTCCGCATGCGCGTGGTGGCGGACCACATCCGGTCGGCCCTCATGCTGATCTCCGACGGCGTCACACCGTCCAACGAGGGACGTGGCTACGTCCTGCGCCGCCTTATCCGCCGCGCCGTGCGTTCCATGCGCCTCCTCGGCGTCGAACAGGCCTGCCTGCCGGACCTGCTGCCCGCTTCACGCGACGCCATGAAGGGTGTCTACCCCGTGGTGGAAACCGATTTCGACCGGATCAGCCGTATCGCCTACGCCGAGGAGAAGGCGTTCCTGCGGACCATCGCCTCCGGCACCGCCCGGCTCGAGGACGCCGTCAAGGAGTCGAAGGCCGCCAACAAGCCCCTGTCCGGCGAGGATGCCTTCACCCTCCACGACACCTACGGTTTCCCGATCGACCTCACCCTTGAGATGGCCGAAGAAGCCGGCCTGAAGGTTGATGAGGCGGCATTCCGCAGCCTCATGCAGGAGCAGCGCCAGCGCGCCCAGGCCGACGCCAAGGGCAAGAAGGGCGGCCACGCCGACGTCAGCGTCTTCCAGGAAATCCTGGGCCAGGGCGAGACCGTCTTCACCGGGTACACCGAACTCGACGGCGAATCCCGCGTCCGGGGGCTGCTCAGCGCGGGCCGCCAGGTCCAGCAGGCATCCACCGGTGACGAGATCGAACTCGTCCTTGCCGAGACGCCGTTCTACGCCGAGGCCGGCGGCCAGGCCGCGGACACGGGCCTGATCACCGGTGACGGGTTCGTCGTCGAGGTCCTGGACGTCCAGCGCCCCGTGAAGGGACTGAGCGTACACAAGGCGATTGTCCGCGAAGGTGAAATCGGTGCCGACTCCCTGGTGCGCGCCGCCGTCGACCGTGAACGCCGCCATGCCGCCGAGCAGGCGCACACCGGCACGCACATCGTCCACGCCGCCCTGCACCAGATCCTTGGCCCGGAAGCTACCCAGCGCGGATCCTTCAACAAGGCCGGATACCTGCGCTTCGACTTTGCCTGGGGCGAGGGGCTGAGCACTGCCACGCGGTCCGAGATCGAAGAGGTTTCCAACCTTGCCATCCGCAACAACTACGCGGTGGAAACCAAGATCATGGGGCTGGCCGAGGCCAAGGCCATGGGCGCCATGGCGCTCTTCGGCGAGAACTACGGCAGCGAAGTGCGTGTCGTGGAGATCGACGGCGCCTGGTCCCGCGAGCTGTGCGGCGGCACCCACGTCGCCAACACCTCGCTGATCGGCAGCCTGTCCCTCCTGGGCGAACAGTCCGTAGGTTCAGGCAACCGGCGCGTGGAAGCCTTTGTTGGCATGGAGGCGTTCCGCCACCTTGCGGCCGAACGCGCACTGGTGACCGAGCTGACGGACCTCCTCAAGGTGCCGTCCGGCCAGCTCGCCGACCGGATTTCCGCAACCCTGGCCAAGCTCAAGGCCACGGAGAAGGAATTGGACCGGCTCCGCAAGGAACAGCTTGCAGCGTCGGCCGCGCAGCTGGTCAACACCGCCCGTGACGCCGGTGGAGTGCAGGTACTGGCGCACGACGCAGGCTCGGTCAGCGGCGCTGACGACCTCCGCGGCCTGGCCCTCGACCTCCGCAACCGCCTGGGGTCCGGTGCGGCAGCCGTGGCCGTCGCCGGCGTCGCCAATGACCGTCCCCTGATCCTGGTGGCCACCAACGAGGCAGCCAGGGAGGCAGGCGTGAAGGCCGGCGCCCTGGTCCGGGTCGCCGCGGGCGTCCTCGGCGGTGGCGGCGGTGGCAAGGACGACGTCGCCCAGGGCGGCGGAACCGACGCCGGAAAGGTCGGCGCTGCCCTGGCAGCCGTCGTCGACGCCATCTCAAGGCGATAACCCAACCATGACCAGTGCTGTTGCCGCCGGCGGCTACCCCCAGGGCGTAAAGCTGGGGGTGGACGTCGGCACCGTCCGCGTAGGCGTGGCCATCTGCGACCGCGATTCGATCCTGGCCACGCCCTACAAGACCCTCGACCGGAACGCCAGGAAGAATTCGGACGTACGCGTCATCGCCAAGCTCGCGGAGGAGCTGGAAGCCGTGCAGGTCATCGTCGGCCTGCCCAGGACCATGAAGGGCGAGGAACACGCGTCCGCCCGGATGGCCATGGACTACGCGCTGCTCCTTGCGGGAGAACTTGCCACGCGCGGCCTGGCGGTGCCGGTGAACCTCGTGGACGAACGCCTCAGCAGTGTCTCGGCCCACCGGAACCTGCACGAAGCTGGCATGAGCAGCAGGGACCACCGTAAAGTAGTTGATCAGGTCGCGGCGGCGGGAATTCTTCAGCACGCCATCGACATGCAGAAAGCCAGGGGAGCGGATGTCGGCTCACGCGTGACAGCGCCATCCCCGTCCGTGGACCTGGGGGCCGGTGGGGCGGACCAGCCCGTCCGCGCCATCCCCGAGGACACGAACCAATCTTCAGATAATGGAAGGCAACAGTGAGCCCTGCCAACATTGACGACACCTCCGGTCCGCTGGACCCCGGGGCCGGGAGGCCACTGACCCGCAAGGAACTGCGGGCCCGGGAGAAAAGCCTCAACACCGGAGGCCACGACGCCGTGCCCGAGCAGGCCTACGAAACCGGTGACGTCCCGCCGCCGCCCGCAGCGCCTCCGGCAGCCGCGGCGGCCGCGCCCACCTTTGCCCCGCATCCCGGTACGGGAGATGTCCCGGCAGCACCGCAAGCGCCACCGTCCATCCAGGACGACCAGACCGTGCACGCCACTTCCGACGAAGGTGCCGCCGGCACGCCGTCGCCCGTCGGGCACCCCGACGACGCCGCCCATCATGGGGAATCGACGCACCACGCTGACGTCCCGCACCACCAGGACGAGGTCCACTACGCCGACGCGCACCACGATGGCGTCCCCCACCAGGACGCCCACCTCCACCACGAGGAGGACGTGCACGGCCACTACGGGTATGAGTCGGCGGATTACCACCATGACACCCACCCGGAGCCCACGCACGTGGACCCGGTAGCCGGAATCCTCCCGGCAGGATCCGCTGAAGTGGTGAAGCGGCCGTCCAAGAAGGTCCGGCGCCGCCGCAGGCTGCTTGCCCTGTTCCTGACCCTTGCTGTCTTCGTGACTGCGGTCGCCGTGGGCGCCCAGTTCCTCAAACCCCTGCTGGGCGACGGCAAGCCCTCGGACTTTCCCGGTCCCGGAACCGGCGAGGTGCACGTGACGGTGGCCAGCGGCGAGGGGACGCGCTCTGTCGCCGCCGAGCTGGAAAACCAGCGCGTCGTAGCCAACGCGGACACCTTTATGCAGGCCTTCCATGCCTCAGGGGCCACCTTGTCGCCGGGCGACTACGTGTTCAAGAACGAAATGAAGAACGCGGATGCCGTTAACGTCCTGGCCGGCAAGGACAAGACCAAAGTCATCTACTTTGCCCTGAGTGCGGGCCTGCGGATCAGCGAGTCCCTGCAGGCGATCTCCGAGGGCTCCGGAACTTCCATGCAGCAACTGCAGGCGCTCAGCGACCAACCCGCCCAGTTCGGCCTGCCCGCCAACGCCAAGAACCTTGAAGGCTACCTGGCTCCCGGTGAGTACCGCTTCCCGCTGGGCACCCCTGCCAAGGACATCCTGCAGGCCTTGGTGAAGGCCACCACCGACGAACTGGTATCGCAGGGCATCACCGATCCGGCCAAGCAGTACGAGGCCGTCATTGTGGCAAGCATCGTCCAGGCCGAAGGCGGCCAGGCCGACTACGGTGACGTTGCCGGCGCCATCTACAACCGGCTCAAGCCCAACGACCAGACCGGCGGATTCCTCCAGGTTGACTCGGCCGTCACGTACGGCCTGGGCACCCGGAGCTTCAACTTCACCGATGAGCAACGGAAGGACAAGTCCAACCCGTACAACACCTACGCCAACCCTGGACTGCCGCCCGGGCCCATCGGCTCACCGGGCAAGACCGCCATCGACGCTGCCGCCCGGCCCAAGGCCAACGATTACCTGTACTGGGTGACCGTGAACCTGGACACCAAGGAGACCAAGTTCGCCAAGACGCTGGCCGAACATAACACCTACGTTGAGCAGTACAACGCGTGGTGCCAGGCCAACGCGGGCCGCTGCACATGAGCCTGCGGGCTGCCGTCCTTGGCCACCCGATCAGCCACTCGAAGTCCCCGGCGCTGCACCTCTCTGCCTACGGGCAGCTCGGGGCGGGCATCAGCTACACAGCCATCGACGTCACTGAGGCGCTGCTGCCCTCGTTCATGCGACAGATCCGGAACCAGCCGGGCTGGCGGGGCCTCTCGGTGACCATGCCTTTGAAGACGGCCATGCTGGGTGAGGTGGACGAAGTACGCGGAGTGGCGCGGACCCTCGGCGTGGTCAACACCGTCACGTTCGAGGAAACGGCGGGCAGCGTCAGGACCGTAGGCTCGAATACGGACGTCACAGGCATCGTCAATGCCCTGCGCCACGCTGGCACCAAGGCAGCGCCGTCCGCCGTCATCCTTGGCGGCGGCGGAACAGCGGCATCCGCCATCGCTGCCCTGCAGGACCTGGGTACCGGCGCCGTGCAGGTCTTTGTCCGTGATGCGTCGCGGACGGCGGACGTACGTTCCGCCGCTGACAGCCTGGGCGTGGCCCTCGAAGTCCTTCCGCTGGCCGCGGCCGCCCGCCCCACTGCGGAGGCCGACGTCGTCATTTCGACCCTGCCGCCCCGCGCGGCGGACGGACTCGCCGCGGAAATTGCGGCGTTGAAGACCAGGACCCCCGGCGTACTGCTGGACGTTGCCTACGATCCGTGGCCCAGCCTGATCGCCTCCGTCTGGCAGGCCGGCGGGGGCGCCGTAGTGCCCGGCCTGGAGATGCTGCTCTACCAGGCCGTGGAACAGGTGCGGCTCTTCACCCGGCACGGGGAAGACGTTAATGCAGCTGTCATAGATGTGATGTGTGACGCAGTCGGCCTTGCCCGGCGGGCGTTCTGACCGCCCTACGTGGCAGGATGGAAATTATGCGTTGGTTGACTGCCGGTGAATCCCATGGCCCGGCTCTGATGGGAATTATTGAAGGCGTCCCCGCCGGTGTGGAAATCACCAGCGGCCACATTGCAGACTCCCTGGCCCGCCGCCGGCTTGGCTATGGACGTGGCGCGCGGATGAAGTTCGAGCAGGACGCGGTCACTATCCTCGGCGGTGTCCGGCACGGCTTGACCCAGGGCGGTCCTGTTGCCATTCAGGTGGGGAACACCGAATGGCCCAAGTGGGAGCAGATCATGTCCGCCGACCCAGTGGACGCGGAACTCCTCGCCGACCAGGCGCGCAACGCGCCCCTGACGCGGCCTCGCCCGGGGCACGCAGATTTCACGGGGATGCAGAAGTACGGCTTCGACGAAGCCCGCCCCGTGCTGGAGCGCGCCAGCGCACGGGAGACCGCCACCCGTGTGGCGCTGGGGACCGTGGCGGCCCAGTTCCTCAAGCACCTCGGCATTGAGCTTGTCAGCCATACCGTGTCCATCGCCAGCGTGACGGTACCTGAAGGCCGCCCGCTCCCCGTGCCCGGTGACGTCATCGCCCTCGACACAGACCCCCTGCGCTGCTTCGACCGCGAAACTTCGGACGCCATGGTGGCCGAAGTGGATGCCGCGCACAAGGAAGGCGAAACCCTGGGTGGCGTGGTGGAGGTGCTGGCATACGGGCTCCCGCCCGGACTGGGCAGCTACGTGCACTGGGACCGCCGCCTCGACGCCAGGCTGGCCGCAGCCCTCATGGGCATCCAGGCCATTAAGGGGGTTGAGGTCGGCGACGGCTTCCTGACTGCTGCACGCCGTGGCTCCGCAGCCCACGACGAAATCGTCAGGGACGGCGACGGCCGCATCGTCCGCGCCAGCAACCGCGCCGGCGGCATCGAAGGCGGCATGAGCATCGGCGATGTCCTCCGCGTCCGCGCTGCCATGAAGCCCATCGCCACGGTCCCTCGCGCCCTGCGGACCATCGACGTCAGCACCGGCGAGCCGGCCAAGGCACACCACCAGCGCTCGGACGTCTGCGCAGTTCCGGCCGCCGGCGTGGTGGCCGAGGCCATGGTGGCCTTGGTCCTCGCGGAAGCAGTCATCGAAAAGTTCGGCGGTGACTCCGTGGCGGAAACCGCGCGCAACATCAAGGGTTACCTGGACAGCATCCCGGCATCCCTGGACTCGATCGGCCAGTAGTGCTCCACCGCAGCAGTCCCGGACCTTTCGGCGACCGGCCGATTGTGCTCATCGGCCCGATGGCGGTGGGCAAATCGGCCATCGGACAGCAGCTCGCCCAGCAGGTCGGCGCCCGGTTCATCGACACGGACGCGGTGATCGTTGCCGGCCACGGGTCCATCGCCGACATCTTCGCAGGACGCGGCGAACACGCGTTCCGGGAGATCGAGGCCAGGACCGTTGCCGACGCCGTGGAGGAAGCCGAAGGCACGCCCACGATCATCTCGCTGGGCGGCGGGGCGGTCCTTGACTCGGGGACGCAGCAACTGATTAGCCGCTGCACCGTTGTGTACCTGGAGTGCGACGCCGATACCGTGGCGGACCGGATAGCCCGGAACTCCGGCCGTCCCCTCCTCGCCGGCGATGCCATGGGCCGCTGGACGGCAATGTTCGCCACCCGCAGGCCGGTCTACGAGAGGCTGGCCGACATCACCCTGGACGTCCGCCACGGCTCAATACCTGAGCTCGGAGGACGGCTGGAAGCAGCACTGCGGAACCACGCAGCTGCCAAACAGGAAGTTGAAAAGTGAACACGCAATCAACAGTGATCAACGTCACCGGCGAAGGTGCCGGCAACAACTACGGCGTCGTCGTCGGGCGCGGCCTGCTTGGTGACCTTCCCGGGCTGCTCGGGGAGCGCGTCCGGCGGGTCCTGGTAATCCACCCCCGCGCCCTTCGCCTCACCGGAGACACCGTCCGGGACGAACTCGCCGCTGCCGGCTTCACCTCCCTCACTGCCGAAATCCCGGACGCGGAAGAAGGCAAGCACATCCAGGTGGCCGCTTTCTGCTGGCAGGTCCTCGGCCAGAACGATTTCACCCGTTCCGACGCCATTGTCGCCGTGGGCGGGGGAGCGGTGACCGACCTTGCCGGTTTCGTCGCCGCCACCTGGCTGCGCGGGGTCAAGGTCATCCACATGCCCACCAGCCTGCTGGGCATGGTGGACGCGTCCGTAGGCGGAAAGACCGGCATCAACACCGCCGAAGGCAAGAACCTGGTGGGTGCCTTCCACCCGCCCGCAGCCGTCCTGGCGGACCTGGACACCCTGGACACGCTGCCGAAGAACGAAATCATTTCCGGCCTGGCCGAGGTCATCAAGTGCGGCTTCATCGCCGATCCCGCCATCCTCGACCTGGTCGAAAAGGACCCGGCCGCCGTGGTGGACCCCCGATCCGAAGCGCTCCGCGAACTCATTGAACGGGCCATCGCAGTCAAGGCGAAGGTGGTCTCCGAGGACCTCAAGGAGTCCGGCCTGCGGGAGATCCTGAACTACGGCCACACGCTGGGCCACGCCATCGAACTGGTGGAACGCTATTCCTGGCGGCACGGGGCCGCCGTGTCCGTCGGCATGATGTTCGCCGCGGAACTCGCCCGCAGCGTCGGGCGGCTCAGCGATGCCGACGCCGACCGGCACCGCAGCATCCTTGACGGGCTTGGGCTTCCGGTCACCTACCGCCGGGACCGGTGGCAGGGCCTGCTCGACGGCATGCGCCGTGACAAGAAATCCCGGGGGGACCTGCTGCGCTTCGTCGTCCTGGACGGCGTCGCCAAGCCCGGAATCCTCGACGTCCCGGACACGTCGCTGCTCTTCGCCGCCTACCAGGAGATTGCTTCCTGATGCAGGGCGACATGAGTGGGACCGCTGACTGGCCCGAGGCCGGGTTCCCGGGGATCAGGATCAACCCGGATACCCTCCGCCCGCAGATCATCAACGAGGACGCGGTCAGGGAAGCCCTGGCCACCTCCACCGACCCTGCCGACCCGATCTTCGTGCTGCTGGTGGAGGGCCATGCCTCCGACGCCGCCGAACTGCTCGCCGAAGCACGGTTCAAGGATCCGGAATCATTCCGGCTGCGCCTTTTCGAGGCCGAAGTGCTGAGCGTCTCGCACCGAATGGACCGCGCCATCGAGCTGTTCCGCCAACTCGTAGCCGAGGTCCACGGGACACCCCGCGAAGCGCCTGCACTGCAATACCTGGGACGCACGCAATACGCGGCCGGACAGACCTCGGCAGCCGTTGAGTCCTTTTCCAAGGCCCTGGACCTCCGGGTGGCACAGTCGGCGGATGCGGCCCAGATTTACTCCTCCACCGTTGCCTTGCAGCGGGCCCGGGACGTCCTGGACCTGGCCTGCTGAGCCCCGTCCTGGAGCCGCGGAAAGGCTGCCGGGTATTTACCGGTACAATGGTTGTGGAATTTTTGCATCCACGCGATTTTTGACAAACACGTGCAGGCGGGCCGTTGCGGCGTGCCCGCCCGGTATACAGCATCTGACCACGCGGCCAGACAAAGAAACCAGAGGAAACCAGTGGCAACCACTAACGACATTAAGAACGGAACGGTCCTGAAGCTCGAGGGCCAGCTCTGGAACGTCATCGAATTCCAGCACGTCAAGCCCGGCAAGGGTGGCGCCTTTGTGCGGACCAAGATGCGCAACGTGATGTCCGGCAAGGTTGTTGACAAGACGTTCAACGCCGGGCTCAAGATCGAGACGGCCACCGTGGACCGCCGTGACTACCAGTACCTGTACCAGGACGGTGCGGATTTCGTGTTCATGGACACCTCCGACTACGACCAGATCACGGTTTCCGGCGCCACGGTCGGCGACGCCACCAACTTCATGCTCGAAAACCAGATGGTCAACATTGCCATCCATGACGGCAACCCCCTCTACATCGAACTGCCGCCGAGCGTCGTCCTCGAAATCACCTACACGGAGCCGGGCCTGCAGGGCGACCGTTCCTCCGCAGGCACCAAGCCCGCCACCCTGGAGACCGGCTACGAAATCCAGGTCCCGCTGTTCATCGAGAACAACACCAAGGTCAAGGTGGACACCCGCGACGGCAGCTACCTGGGCCGGGTTTCTGAGTAGTGAGCGCCCGCGGTAAAGCCCGCAGCAGGGCACTGGATGTTCTTTTCGAAGCGGAGCAGCGCTCTGTTTCAGCGTTCGACGTGCTTCGCGCACGCCGGGAAAAGACCGACCAGGTGGTCAACCCCTACACCCTGGAAATCGTTGAAGGCGTAGTCTCCCAGCAGGCGGCCATCGACGAGTTCCTGGAGACTTACTCGCAGGGCTGGACCCTGGAGCGCATGCCTTCCGTGGACCGCATCATCCTGCGCATCGGCACCTGGGAGCTCCTATACAACGACGACGTCCCTGACGGAGTGGCGGTCAGCGAGGCAGTTGCGCTGGCCAAGACGTTGTCCACCGACGAGTCTCCGCAGTTCATCAACGGACTGCTGGGCCGGCTGCAGCAGTTGAAGCCCTCACTGCTCGCCTGACCCGCAGGACAACGCACCTCACGCAGAAGGCCCCGCCACCGGCGGGGCCTTCTGCGTTTCCCGGTGACCGTCAGCCGGCCACCGCCGCGCGCAGGGAAAGGATGTGCTGGAGCTGCTGCCGCTCCTCGGCCTGGTGCAGCGGTACGTCGCGTCCGCTGAGGATGCGCTGCCGGGTGTTGGCCAGCTGGGTGGCTGCCTTCAGGAACTGCTTCATCTGTCGCTTCCGTCCCGACCTGGCAGCCCATGCCAGGGCTGTGCGCCGGCCACCCCGCGTAGCCAGCAACTGGACTTCGGTCGGGGTGAACCAGCCCGCGGCCGAGTACTCCAACAGGCGCTGGCGGGTCAGCCGTTTCTCGGCCACCCGCAGGAAGATGATGCCACCCACCGCGAGCAGGAAGATCGGTACCTGGACCACGATGTAGTCCAGCAGGAACCCCTGGCCCATGCTGTTCCATCTGTTGTGCAGGAACATGGCCGGCAGCAGTCCCACGAAGAATGCACCGATCGATGCGCCGGTATGCCACCGTCGGGCGGCGAAACCCATCACAAGTCCTGTGGTGCCGGTGAAGATCGCATGGGCAAACGGGGACATGACGCCGCGGAGGAAGAAGACCTGGGCCAGGCCGCTGGCAGGGGATGCGGACTCTGCAATGGCACGGCCGAAGTAGAGGATGTTTTCGGTGAACGCGAATCCGCCGGCGATGGTGAAGGCAAACACCACGCCGTCCACGGGGCCGTCGAATTGCCGGCGCGCCGCAAGGAGGAGGATCAGCAACCCAAGCGATTTGGCGAATTCCTCAACGATGGGCGCCTGCACGGTTGCCATGTAGGTCCGCAGGTCCGGTTCGCCCGTGAACTGGAACGCGAAGACGAAGAACGGCTGGATCAGGAGCGTCACGGCAACGGACACCGCCGCACCCCACGTGAAAGCGAAGAACAGCAGGCGCTTGGGCTCCGGCTCCCACCTGTCGATGATGTGGACGGCAGCCAGGACCACGGCCAGGGGGACCAGGGACGCCAGGAAGCCGATCAGGAAGCCTGCGGCGCCGGTGTTGGACAGCAGAAACGGCACCACCAGGAACAGGCTGAGGAAAGCCAGTATGCCGCCGGCCACCGAGAGCCCCACCAGGCCGCCGCGGGTTCGGGACGCCTGCAGCCCCGTTGCCTGGGCAGGGGCCATCACAGCCAGCGGCTGGCCCTGGTGGCCCGGGGCCGTCCGGTAATGCTCCGGGTGCACGTGGCCCATCCAGCTCGGATTGGCCTGCTGCGGGAGGGGGCCGGGAGCGCCGCGGTAGGGGTCGTCGGGAAGCCCGGAAGGAGGTTGCTGCGGGTACATCGCCATATCCGAAAGCCTAGGCGCGTACCTCCGCACCACAAAGGACCCCGGCATCGGGCCCCGGGAATGTGACCAGCGCCGCGTTCCCACGGCACCGGACCGGGATAGTCCGTGTGGTAATTTTGAACAGCAAACATTCCTTTTTTAATTCCGTCCTGTGAGGCGGGGAAAGGGGAGACGAGCGTTGACATCTGTCACCAGCGCACCGGTTCCAGCCAGGGTTGTCCTCAGCCAGGCGGACATTGACCGGGCCCTCACTCGTATCGCCCATGAGATCCTCGAAGCCAACAAGGGATCCCGGGACCTGGTCCTGTTGGGCATTCCCCGCCGCGGTTACCCGCTGGCCGTCAGGCTGGCCGAGAAAATCGCTGCCGCGGACAACACCGTTGATGCCGCCGCCATCGTGGGCCAGCTCGACGTCACCATGTTCCGGGACGACCTCTCCCACCAGGGCACCCGGCCGCCGTACCCCACCAGGCTGCCCCGGACCGGCATCGACAACAAAGTCGTGGTGCTCATCGACGACGTCCTTTACTCAGGCCGTACCATCCGCGCCGCCCTGGACGCCCTCGTTGACCTCGGCCGCCCCCGCATCGTCCGGCTCGCCGTCCTGATCGACCGCGGCCACCGCGAACTCCCCATCCGAGCAGACCATGTTGGCAAGAACCTGCCCACCTCCTCCGCCGAAAAGGTCCGGGTCCGGCTGGAGGAGACGGACACCTCCGACGCCGGAGCGCCGGTCAACGAAGTCGTGATCGAGGGCGGCGCATGAAACACCTCCTGTCCACCGGGGACCTCAGCCTCTCGAACGCCATCCGCATCCTTGACACTGCCGAGGAAATGTCGGCCGTGGGGGAGCGGGAAGTGAAGAAACTTCCGGCGCTGCGCGGCCGCACCGTGGTCAACCTCTTCTTCGAGGATTCCACCCGCACCCGCATTTCCTTCGAAGCCGCGGCCAAGCGGCTCTCCGCCGACGTCATCAACTTCGCCGCCAAGGGATCCTCTGTCTCCAAGGGAGAGTCGCTCAAGGACACGGCCCAGACCCTGTCCGCCATGGGGGCTGACGCCGTCGTCATCCGTCACTGGGCCTCCGGGGCGCCCCACCGCCTGGCCGCCACGGACTGGATCGACGCAGCCGTGATCAACGCCGGTGACGGCACCCATGAGCACCCCACCCAGGCCCTCCTGGACGCGTTCACCATGCGCCGGCACTGGGCCCGCCTGGCCGGCACGGGCTCCGAAGGAACGGACCTCAAAGGCATGCGGGTAGCCATCGCCGGTGACGTCCTGCACTCCCGGGTGGCCCGCTCCAATGTCTGGCTGCTCCAGACCCTGGGCGCGGAAGTCACGCTGGTGGCCCCGCCCACCCTGCTGCCGGTGGGCGTCGACAAGTGGCCCTGCAGCGTCAGCTACGACCTGGACCAAACCCTCGCAAACGGCGTGGACGCCGTCATGATGCTCCGCGTCCAGGGCGAACGCATGAACGCGTCATTCTTCCCAAGCACCCGCGAATACTCCCGCCGCTGGGGCTTCGACGACAACCGGCTCCGGGCCCTCGATGACCTGGGCATGACGGACACCATCATCATGCACCCGGGACCCATGAACCGCGGCCTGGAGATCAGCGCCGCCGCCGCGGACTCACCCCGCTCCACGGTCCTGGCCCAGGTCCGCAACGGCGTGTCCGTGCGGATGGCCGCACTGTACCTGCTGCTCTCCGGGGACACCCGGGAACCAGCAGCAACCCGGGCACCGGCCTACGCCGCGGCCCCGTTCACCAAGGAGAGCAACTGATGGCAGGCAACACCGGAACGTACCTCATCCAGGGCGCCGCCATCCTGGGCGGCGACCCCACCGACCTGCTGGTCCGCGACGGCATCATCGCCGAGATCGGCCACGGCCTGTCCGCTGACGGCGCCACCGTCATCGACGCCGCCGGCCTGGTGGCACTCCCCGGCATGGTGGACGTCCACACGCACCTCCGCGAACCCGGCCGTGAAGATGCCGAAACCGTGGAAACCGGAACGCGTGCCGCGGCGCTGGGCGGTTACACCGCGGTCCACGCGATGGCCAACAGCACGCCCGTCGCCGACACCGCGGGCGTCGTGGAACAGGTCTACACGCTGGGCCGCGCCGCCGGATGGGTGGACGTCCGCCCGGTGGGCGCCGTCACCGTTGGCCTGGCGGGGGAGCAGCTCGCCGAGCTGGGCGCCATGGCCGATTCCCGAGCCCGGGTGCGCATGTTCTCCGACGACGGCATTTGCGTCCACGACCCCGTGTTGATGCGCCGGGCGCTGGAGTACGTCAAGGCGTTCGACGGCGTGGTGGCCCAGCATGCCCAGGAACCGCGGCTTACCGCCGGTGCCCAGATGAACGAGGGCGACGTCTCGGCCGTCCTGGGCCTCACCGGCTGGCCCGCCGTGGCCGAGGAAAGCATCATTGCCCGTGATGTCCTCCTCGCCCAGCACGTCGGCTCGCGCCTGCACGTCTGCCACGTATCCACGGCAGGTTCGGTGGAGATCATCCGCTGGGCCAAGGAACGCGGCATCGACGTCACGGCAGAGGTCACCCCGCACCACCTGCTGCTGACCGACGACCTGGTCCGCAGCTACGACCCCGTCTTCAAGGTCAACCCGCCGCTGCGCACCGACGCCGACGTCCAGGCATTGCGCGCCGGCCTGGCAGACGGCACGATCGACGTTGTGGGTACCGACCACGCACCGCACCCCAGCGAGCACAAGGAATGCGAGTGGGCGCAGGCCGCCATGGGCATGACCGGACTGGAAACGGCCCTGTCGGTGGTCCAGCACGCCGTGATCGAGACCGGCCTGATGACGTGGGCGGACTTCGCCCGGGTCACCTCCACCGCGGCCGCGAAGATCGGGCGGCTGGCCGACCAGGGCCGGCCCATCGAAGCCGGGGAACCCGCCAACCTCATCCTGGTGGATCCGGCCGCGCGCTGGACGGTGGACCCCTTCAAGATGGCCACCATGGGCCGCAACTCGCCCTTCAAGGGAAGGGAACTCCCGGGCAAGGTGGTGGCAACCTTCTTCAGGGGCCACCCGACGGTCCTCGGCGGTGCCCTCAACACGCCCCACCCGGACGCCGCCGCAACCTCGGCAGGGGCTGCCTGATGGACAAGATCCTTCCCGGCCTTGCCATGCTGGCGGTGGTCGCCGTCGTGTTTGTCCTCCTCGCAATGGGGTGGCGCAACCGCCTGAAGCGCCAGTCCGACGTCGCACAACTGCCCCCGGTGCCCGCCGCCCCGGGCGAGCCCACCGCCGCCGCCGACGGGCAGTACGTGGCCACCACAACGGCCGGTGACTGGCTTGACCGGATCGCGGTGCACGGGCTGGGCATCCGCACCAACTCCACCCTTGAGGTGTACCCGCACGGCGTCCTGTACGGGCGGTCCGGAGCACCCGCGCTGTACATCCCCGCAGCCTCCCTCACTGAAGTCCGCCAGGACAGCGGCATGGCAGGGAAGTTCGTGGAGAAGGACGGCCTCCTGGTGCTCGGATGGACGCACGGCACGCATGAACTGGATACCGGCTTCCGAACCCGCCGCGCCGCGGACAAGGACGCGCTGTACCAGGCCCTTCAGGATTTGATTTCGTCAGCCCCAGCGGCTGGTGCCACCAGTGGAAAGTAAGACAGTGAAAGCGAATACATTGACAGCAACCACCTCCGCTCCGGCAGCCCTGGTCCTCGAAGACGGACGCATTTTCCGCGGCACCAGCTACGGTGCCACCGGCACTGCCCTGGGCGAGGCCGTCTTCGCCACCGGCATGACCGGTTACCAGGAAACCATCACCGATCCGTCGTACGCCCGCCAGCTGGTGGTGCAGACGGCCCCGCACATCGGCAACACCGGCGTGAATGATGACGACGCCGAATCCCGGCGCATCTGGGTGGCCGGCTACATCGTCCGCGATGCCGCGCGCCGCCCCTCCAACTGGCGTTCCGAGCGGTCGCTGGATGAGGAGCTGGTGGCCCAGGGCATCGTCGGCATCCAGGGTGTGGACACCCGCGCCATCACCCGGCACCTGCGTGAGCATAAGACCATGCGGGCCGGCATCTTCTCCGGCGAGTCGGCGCAGGGCACCGACAAGGAACTGCTTGACGCCGTCCTGGCCAGCGCCCCCATGGAGGGTTCGCGCCTGGCCGAGGAAGTCAGCGTCGACGAAGCCTACGTGGTGGAACCCAAGGACCACGGGTGGGAGGGCGAACCCCGCTTCAGCATTGCGGCGATCGACCTCGGCATCAAGGCCATGACGCCGGTCCGGTTCGCCGAGCGCGGCGTCCGCGTCCACGTACTGCCTGCCACCGCCACCCTCGAGGACGTCAAGGCCGTCAACCCGGACGGCTTCTTCATGTCCAACGGCCCGGGCGACCCCGCCACCGCCGACGCCCAGGTCAAGCTCCTGCGCTCCGTCCTGGATGAGAAGCTGCCCTACTTTGGCATCTGCTTCGGCAACCAGATCCTGGGCCGGGCCCTGGGCTTCGGTACCTACAAGCTCCGCTACGGCCACCGCGGCATCAACCAGCCCGTGATGGACCGCCGCACCGGCAAGGTGGAAATCACCTCCCAGAACCACGGTTTCGCCGTGGACGCACCGCTCGACGGAGCCACCCAGGCTCCGGAGGCACGCTACGGCCGGGTGGAAGTCAGCCACATCAGCCTGAACGACGACGTCGTGGAAGGCCTCGCCTGCCTGGACATCCCGGCTTTCTCCGTCCAGTACCACCCCGAGGCTGCTGCCGGCCCGCACGACGCCGCGTATCTTTTCGACCGGTTCATCGACCTCATGGGCGACGCCAAAAACGCTGACACCAAGACCGCCACCGACAACAAGACTGAGGACAAGAAGTAATGCCGAAACGTACAGATCTCAAAAGCGTCCTCGTCATTGGTTCCGGCCCGATCGTCATCGGCCAGGCCGCCGAGTTCGACTACTCCGGCACCCAGGCACTGCGGGTCCTCAAGGAGGAAGGCCTCCGCGTCATCCTCGTGAACTCCAACCCGGCCACCATCATGACCGACCCCGAGTTCGCCGACGCCACCTACGTTGAGCCCATCACCCCCGAGGTGGTGGAGAAGATCATCGCCAAGGAACGTCCCGACGCCGTGCTGCCCACGCTGGGTGGACAGACCGCGCTGAACACCGCCATCGCCCTGGACAAGAACGGTGTGCTGGAGAAGTACAACGTGGAGCTGATCGGTGCCAACATCGCCGCGATCGAGCTCGGCGAGGACCGCGAGAAGTTCAAGGGCGTCGTTGAGCGCTGCGGCGCCGAATCCGCCCGCAGCCACATCATCCACACCATGGATGAGGCGTTCGCGGCAGCACAGGACCTGGGCTACCCGATGGTGGTCCGCCCGTCCTTCACCATGGGCGGCCTGGGCTCCGGCCTGGCCTACAACGAGGATGACCTGCGCCGCATCGTCGGCCAGGGCCTGCAGTACAGCCCCACCAGCGAGGTCCTGCTCGAAGAGAGCATCCTGGGCTGGAAGGAATACGAGCTCGAAATGATGCGGGACAAGAACGACAACGTAGTTGTCGTCTGCTCCATCGAGAACTTCGATCCCGTCGGCGTGCACACCGGCGACTCCATCACCGTGGCTCCTGCGCTGACCCTCACCGACCGTGAGTACCAGAAGCTGCGCGACGTAGCCATCGCCGTCATCCGCGAAGTGGGCGTTGACACCGGCGGCTGCAACATCCAGTTCGCCATCGACCCCGCCACCGGCCGCGTGGTGGTCATCGAAATGAACCCCCGCGTCTCCCGCTCGTCGGCACTGGCGTCAAAGGCCACCGGCTTCGCCATCGCCAAGATCGCCACCAAGCTCTCCCTTGGCTACACCCTGGATGAGATCCCCAACGACATCACCCAGAAGACCCCCGCGTCGTTCGAACCCACCCTTGACTACGTGGTGGTCAAGGTTCCGCGGTTCGCCTTCGAGAAGTTCCCGGCCGCGGACAACACACTGACCACCACCATGAAGTCCGTGGGCGAAGCCATGGCCATGGGCCGCAACTTCACCGAGGCCCTGCAGAAGGCCCTCCGCTCCCTCGAGCAGAAGGGCTCGCAGCTGGACTTCAGCTCCGTCCCCGAATACGAAGTGGCAGAGCTCATCGAGAAGGCCAAGCGTCCCACCACCGAACGCCTGCACCAGGTCCAGCGCGCCCTCCTGGGCGGCGCCACCGTCGAACAGCTTTTCGAAGCCACCAAGATCGACCCCTGGTTCCTGGACCAGCTGCAGCTGCTCAACGAGATCTCGCACGAGATCCGCCAGGCCGGAGCCCTCACCAAGGAGATGCTGCAGCGCGCCAAGCGCCACGGCTTCTCCGATGAGCAGATCGGTGCCCTGACGCACAACTCCGAGGCAGTGGTCCGCGGCGTCCGGCAGGCCCTGGGCATCCGCCCCGTTTACAAGACCGTTGACACCTGCGCCGCAGAGTTCGCCGCCTACACCCCGTACCACTATTCGGCCTACGACGAGGAGGACGAGGTTGCGCTGCACTCCAAGCCGTCCATCCTGATCCTCGGTTCCGGCCCCAACCGCATCGGCCAGGGCATCGAGTTCGACTACTCCTGCGTCCACGCCTCCATGGCGCTGCGCAAGGCCGGCTACGAGACCGTCATGGTCAACTGCAACCCGGAAACCGTCTCAACCGACTACGACGTCTCCACCCGCCTGTACTTCGAGCCGCTCACGCTCGAGGACGTGCTGGAGGTCATCGCGGCAGAGGAACGCACCGGCGGCGTCATGGGCGTCTTCGTCCAGCTCGGCGGCCAGACCCCGCTGAAGCTGGCGCAGCAGCTGGCCGACGCCGGCGTGCCGATCCTGGGCACTTCACCGGAGGCCATCGACCTCGCGGAGCACCGTGGCGCCTTCTCCCGCGTGCTGGACAAGGCCGGCCTGGTGTCGCCCAAGAACGGCACCGCCGTCTCCTTCGAGGACGCCAAGACCATCGCGGACGAGATCGGCTACCCGGTCCTGGTCCGCCCGTCCTACGTGCTGGGCGGCCGCGGCATGGAAATCGTCTACGACGAGCCCAACCTTTCCCGTTACATCGCCAACGCCACCGAGATCACCCCGGACCACCCGGTGCTGATCGACCGGTTCCTGGAAGACGCCGTCGAGATTGACGTCGACGCCCTCTTCGACGGCACCGACATGTACCTGGGCGGCATCATGGAGCACATCGAGGAAGCCGGCATCCACTCCGGCGACTCCGCCTGTGTCCTGCCTCCGATCACTTTGGGGGGCAACGTCATCGAGCGCGTCCGCGTAGCCACCCGCGCCATCGCCGAAGGCGTGGGCGTCCGGGGCCTGATCAACATCCAGTTCGCGCTGGCCTCCGACGTGCTGTACGTCCTGGAAGCCAACCCCCGCGCCTCGCGCACCGTGCCGTTCGTGTCCAAGGCCACGGGCGTCCAGATGGCCAAGGCCGCGGCCCTGATCGGCACAGGCGTCACCATCAACCAGCTCCGCAGCGCCTACAAGATGCTGCCGGAGTCCGGCGACGGTTCAACCCTGCCCCTGGACGCGCCCGTGGCCGTCAAGGAAGCGGTGCTCCCGTTCAGCCGGTTCCGCACCCTCGAAGGCAAGGTGGTGGACTCCCTGCTCGGACCCGAAATGCGCTCCACCGGCGAGGTCATGGGCATCGACAAGCACTTCGACACCGCCTTCGCCAAGAGCCAGGCGGGGGCCAACAACGCCCTGCCCACCGAGGGCAAGGTCTTTGTCTCCGTGGCCAACCGGGACAAGCGCTCGGTGATCATGGCGGTCAAGCGGCTCTCGGACCTTGGCTTCGAGATCGTCTCCACCGGCGGCACCGCCGACGTGCTCCGCCGCAACGGCATCCAGGCCACTCCGGTCCGCAAGGTCGCCGAGGGCAGCAGCGCCGAAGGGGAGGGGACCATCGCCGACCTGATCGTGGCGGGGGAGATCGACATGGTCTTCAACACCCCCTCCGGTGGCGAAGCGCGCAGCGACGGCTACGAGATCCGTGCCGCGGCAACCTCCATTGGCATCCCGTGCATCACCACCGTGGCCGAATTCAACGCCGCGGTACAGGCCATCGAAGCCATGCGCACCTACCAGTGGTCCGTTACCAGCCTGCAGGAGCACGCGGCAGCCCTCGCGGAATCGCAGAAGGCGGCCCTGCAGCATGCCTGAGCAGGTATCGGGCACCAACCCGGTGCCAGGCGCCGGCCGGGAGTCCTTCGGCTCCCGGCTCGGCGCGGCCATGGCCGCCCGCGGCCCGCTCTGCGTCGGCATCGACCCACACCCCTCCCTGCTGAAGGCCTGGGGGCTGGACGACGACGCCGCCGGACTGCGTCGGTTCTCGCTGACGGCTTTGGAGGCGGTGGCTTCGCTCGCTGCCGCGGTCAAGCCGCAGGTGGCCCTCTACGAACGCCACGGATCCGCCGGCCTTGCCGTCCTGGAAGAGGTCCTGGCTGAAGCCCGCAACCAGTCGGTACTCACCATCGCCGACGCCAAGCGCGGCGACATCGGATCCACCATGGCCGCCTATGCGGACGCGTGGCTGCGCGACGGCTCACCGCTCGCGGCGGACTCCGTCACGCTGAGCCCCTACCTCGGCTTCGAGTCCCTTCGCCCCGCGCTGGACCTCGCGGCGGAAACCGGGCGGGGCGTATTCGTGCTGGCACTGACGTCCAACCCCGAGGGCGCTTCCGTCCAGCACGTGGGCGGAAAGGATTCCGTGGCGCGCAGGATCACGGAGTCCGCGGCCGCGGAGAACTCCCGGTATCCCGGAAGCTTCGGTTCCGTTGGCCTGGTGGTCGGCGCTACGGTCGGCGGCGCCCTGGAAGACCTGGGACTGGACCTTGCTGCGGTCCGCGGCCCCATCCTGGCGCCTGGCCTCGGGGCCCAGGGGGCAACACCGGCTGACCTGCGGGCCACCTTCGGCGCTGCCTACCCGCTGGTCCTGGGAACGTCCAGCCGCGACATCCTGGCGGCGGGACCGGAAACCCGGGGCCTGCGCGAGGCCGCGCTGCGGACGCTGGACGGACTGCGGGGCGAATAGGCCTGCAATTGTCCGGATGCATTGATTCAGGCTGCACCAGAGGGTAGTTTCAGGACAGGTCCAAGGGCGGCCGCCCTTGGATGAATTCCGCCGACTCCGGGGGTGTCCGTGATGGTCCTGCGACCTCTATCTGCGTCTGAACGGGCCGACGCCCTGGGCAAGGCGGCAGCAGCCAGGGCAACCCGTGCCGCCGCCAAGGAAAGCCTCCGGAATGGCGACAGGTCGGCGGCGGACATCATCAGCTCCGCGCTGGAGGACGACGCCCTGGCCCGCATGCGGGTTTCTGAACTGCTCGAAGCGCTGCCCGGCATCGGAAAGGTGCGTGCCGCAGCCATCATGCAGCAGCTGGGGATCGCAGCGTCCCGCAGGGTCCGGGGCCTGGGCGTCCACCAGCGCCGGGCGCTGGTAGATTTTATAGACGAGCACTGAGGCAGGCGGCGCCTGCCCTTCCCCAACCGTGGCAAAAGGAATACGTGAGCAAGAAACCTGGACTGACAGTCCTCGCAGGTCCGACGGCTGTTGGCAAAGGCACCGTGTCCACCTATATCCGGGACAATTACCCGGAGGTTTGGCTTTCCGTCTCAGCCACCACCCGGGCGCCCCGGCCGGGCGAGGTGGACGGTGTCCACTACTTCTTCAAGAGCAAGGAGGAGTTCGATCAGCTCATCGCCGAGGGTGAACTCCTGGAGTGGGCTGTTGTGCACGGCCAGAACACTTACGGCACGCTGAAGAGCACCGTGAATGCGGCCATCGCGGAAGGCCGGTCCGTGCTGCTGGAGATCGATCTGCAGGGTGCACGCCAGGTCAAGGCAGCCGTTCCGGACGCCCAGTTCGTCTTCCTGGCCCCGCCCACCTGGGACGAAATGGTCCGGCGCCTGGTGGGCCGCGGCACCGAAACGCCCGAGGAACAGCAGCGGCGCCTGGAAACCGCTAAACTGGAACTTGCTGCTGAACCGGAGTTCGACCACACCGTCATCAACGACGACGTCCGCCGGGCAGCGGACGAGCTTGTTTCACTCATGGGGCTGACACCGCATCCACACCTTCCGGAACCGTCAGCCCGCTAGGAATTTGGAGAATTCGTGTCCACGAACCTTGAAGGCATCATCAACCCGCCGATCGACGACCTGCTGAAGGTAGCTGATTCCAAGTACGGATTGGTGATCTTCGGTGCCAAGCGCGCTCGTCAGATCAATGCTTACTACGCCCAGCTGCACGAGGGTCTGTTCGAATACGTCGGACCCCTGGTTGACACCAAGCTGAACGAGAAGTCGCTGTCCATCGCCCTGCGCGAGATCAACGAAGGCAAGCTGGTCTCCACGCCGATCGAAGCCGCAGAGTAACCTGCCGCCAACTGACATGCTGACGGAGATCACGTGCGCATAGTCCTCGGAGTCGGGGGAGGGATTGCCGCCTATAAGGTGGCATCGCTCCTCCGGCTTTTTACTGAAGCCGGCCATGACGTCACGGTGATCCCCACGGAGGCGTCCACCCGCTTCATCGGCACCGCCACCTGGGAGGCGTTGTCCGGAAACCCCGTCAGCAACAGCGTCTTTGACGACGTCCACCTGGTGAACCACGTAAGGCTTGGCCACGAGGCCGACCTCGTTGTTGTTGCACCCGCGACCGCTGACCTCCTGGCCAAAGCCGCCACCGGCCAGGCCGGCGACCTGCTGACCAACACGCTCCTGATGGCGCACGGCCCAGTGCTGTTCGCGCCCGCTATGCACACCGAAATGTGGCAGCACGCCGCCACCCGCGCCAACGTTGAAACGCTCCGCGGCCGGGGCGCCGCTGTCCTCGAACCCGCCTCCGGCAGGTTGACGGGCGCTGACTCCGGACCGGGAAGGCTCCCGGAACCGCAGGCGATTTTTGACGCCGCCATGGCGCTGGTCCAGGGACAGTCCGACTTCCAGTTGCCCCTTGCCGGCCGTACCGTAACCATCAGCGCAGGCGGCACCCGTGAGCCGCTGGACCCCGTCCGTTTCCTCGGCAACCGGTCCTCCGGCAAGCAGGGCGTGGCGCTGGCCGTCGCCGCCCGGAATGCCGGTGCCACCGTCCGGCTGCTGGCGGCGCACATGGACGTCCAGCCGCCTGCAGGGGTGGAAGTGGTTCGCGTGGAGACTGCGTTGGAGCTCCGGACCGCCGCGCTGGATGCCGCTGCCGGGTCCGACGTCATCATTATGTCGGCCGCCGTGGCCGACTTCCGCCCGGCCGATGTCTCCGACACCAAGATCAAGAAACGCGACGACACCGCAGACCCCGTCATCACCCTGGTCCGCAACCCGGACATCCTGCAGGAACTCGTGGAGCAACGCAGCGAGGGACCTTCCGGGGCCGGCCAGCTCATCGTCGGCTTCGCGGCGGAAACCGGTGACAGCCAGGGCGACGTCCTCGCCTACGCCGAAGCGAAGTTGCAGCGAAAAGGCTGCGACCTGCTGGTGGTCAACCATGTGGGCACGGACAAAGTCTTCGGGCAGGACTCCAATTCGGTGGTCATCCTCTCGCGCGCCGGCTCCGAACCACAGGAAGCGGCCGGAACCAAGACTGAGGTTTCGGAAGCCATCATTGCCCGCATCGGCTTTGAACTTAACCGGGTTTCGCCCCGGACCTGAGTGTTCCGCACCACGTTTGCTTCTCGGGAGGACATCTCCCGCGGGGCCGGCGCCTTCCAACCAGTAAGGTAGTTGAGTGACGTTACCGCTGCACCTTCCCCAGACCCATGGGGCCACGCCCTCCGCGCTCCGGCTCTTCACGTCCGAGTCGGTCACCGAAGGCCATCCGGACAAGATCTGCGACCAGATCAGCGACGCCATCCTGGATGCGCTGCTGTCCGCGGACCCCGAGTCCCGCGTGGCCGTGGAGACGATGGCGACCACCGGGCTCGTGCACGTGGCGGGCGAAGTCACCACCGACGCCTACGTCGAGATCCCGCAAATCGTCCGCGAGACCATCCTTGGCATCGGCTATGACTCCTCAGCGAACGGTTTTGACGGCGCCCGCTGCGGCGTGTCCGTTTCCATTGGCCAGCAGTCCAACGACATCGCCGGTGGTGTGTTCAACTCGCTGGAAGCCCGCGAGGGCCGCCAGGAGGACGACTACGACCTCCAGGGTGCTGGCGACCAGGGCCTGATGTTCGGCTACGCCAGCGACGAGACTCCTTCCTACATGCCCACGCCCATCTGGCTGGCCCACCGGCTCTCCGAACGCCTCACCGACGTCCGCAAGACAGGCCAGCTGGCCTACCTCCGCCCGGACGGCAAGACCCAGGTCACGGTGGGGTACGACAAGGACGTTCCCGTATCGATTGAAACCGTGGTGATTTCGAGCCAGCACGCAGAGGGTGCAAGCCTGGAGCAGTTGCGCGCGGACCTCGCCGCGGTCGTCATTGAACCCGTCCTAGCCGCGGCCAACCTGGACATTTCCCGGACCGCGAACATCCTCAATCCGGCCGGGGAATTCGTCATTGGCGGCCCCGTGGGTGACGCCGGCCTCACCGGCCGCAAGATCATTGTCGATACCTACGGCGGCATGGCGCGCCACGGCGGCGGTGCTTTCTCCGGCAAGGATCCATCCAAGGTGGACCGTTCTGCCGCCTACGCCATGCGCTGGGTTGCCAAGAACGTGGTGGCCGCAGGACTTGCCAAGCGTGCAGAGATCCAGATCGCGTACGCCATCGGCCAGGCCCGCCCCGTAGGAACGTATGTCGAGACGTTCGGCACCGAAACCGTGGATCCCGCCCGGATCAGCGACGCCATTGCGGAAATCTTCGACCTCCGCCCCCGGGCCATCATCGATGCCCTCGACTTGAAGCGCCCCATTTACGCCAAGACTGCTGCCCACGGCCACTTTGGCCGCGACGAGCCCGACTTCACGTGGGAACGCCTGGACCGGGTAGATGATTTGAAGGCGTTCTTCAACGCTTAGGTAACTTCCTGCCCGGACCCGGAATCTTCGGGCCGGGACGGGAAGCGCACTGTCAGTGGCCTATGCTTGGCTGTTCATGTCCAACCTGGCAGCTGAACGGAGGGAGCCCCAGTGGTCGCTGACAGTTCCGTCCAGCCGTCCCTGCTGCAGGGGTTTCCAGCCCGCGCACTGCCAGTCGGCGTGGACCTGGCCAAGCAGCTTCCCGTGGCTCGGATCCTCGTGGAATCGTCCCTGCCGCACCTGGACCGGCCCTTCGATTACGCGGTCCCGGTTGCGCTGGACCAGGACGCCCAGCCCGGAGTGAGGGTCAAGGTCAAGTTCAATGGCCAGGATCTCAGCGGTTTCCTTTTGGAGCGCCGGGCGGAGTCCGACGCCGGACACACCCTGGTGCCGCTGTCGAAAGTAGTGTCACCGGTTCCCGTCCTAACCCCCGCCGCCAGGGACCTAGCCGGGGCCATCGCTGCACGCTACGCCGGCACGCTCAGCGACGTCCTCCGCCTTGCCGTACCGCCCCGTGTCGCCCGGCTCGAAAAGGATTACCCGGCATCCCTGGACCCTGCAGACCAGGGTGACCCCGCAGGTCCGGATGGCACAGCAGGACCACGTACTGCGGAAGCCGAAGACACGCAGGGCGTTCCGGCTGTTCCAGGCGTTTCTGCGTGGACCGCCTACCGCACCGGAGCTGCCTTCCTGCGGCACCTGGCAGCCGGCGGATCCCCGCGTGCGGTCATCAATCCTCTCCAGGGCTACGGGGCCGCCGGGTGGCCGGCGCTCCTTGCCCAGGCCGCTGCCGCTGCTTACGCCTCAGGCAGGGGCGCGCTGCTGGTGGTGCCCGACTACCGCGACCTGGACCGGCTGGAGCAGGCGCTGATGGAGCTGCTGCCGGAGGAGGCCATGGCCAGGCTCACAGCGGACGACGGCCCCACGCCGCGGTACCGGAACTTCCTGCGCCTCCTCGCGGGCCGGGCCAGGATCGCCATCGGCACCAGGTCCGCCGCCTTCGCGCCGGTGCAGGACCTGGGCCTGGTTGCCTGCTGGGACGACGGCGACGACCTCCACATCGAGCAGCGCGCACCCTACGCCCACGCCCGGGAGGTCCTCCTCCTGCGGGCAGAACAGGAGGGCACAGCCTGCCTCCTGGCGGGGCACGCCCGCAGCACCGAAGTCCAGCGGCTGGTGGAGGCCGGCTGGGCCGTCCCCGTTGAAGCCGAGCGTTCCACGGTCCGCAGGACCGTCCCGCGCGTGGTCAACACGGCTGACAGCTTCGAGCAGGAACGTGATCCCCTGGCCACCATCGCGCGGCTGCCCCATGCCGCCTGGCAGGCAGCCAAGCAGGGGCTGGATCGTGGCCCCGTCCTGGTCCAGGTGGCCAGGGCCGGCTACGCGCCCTCCCTCGTGTGCGAAACCTGCCGCGAACCCGCCCGGTGCGGCCACTGCCAGGGACCCCTGGCCCTGGCCGGAACAGCCGTCTTGCCCCAATGCCGCTGGTGTTCCACCCCGGCTCCGGACTGGAAGTGCTCCCACTGCGGCGGGCGGCGGCTCCGGAAAGGGGCCACGGGAGTCCTGCGCACCGCTGAAGAGCTGGGCCGCGCTTTTCCCGGCACCACCGTCATCACGTCCTCCGGCGACCAGGTGAAGGCCACAGTGGGGGCGGGCAAGGCACTGGTGGTGGCAACGGTAGGCGCCGAGCCCGTCGCGGAGGGCGGTTATGCCGCCGCCTTGCTGCTGGACGGAGATTCGCTGCTGCGCCGGGAAAGCCTCCGCGCAGGCGAGGACACCCTGCGCCGCTGGTTCAACGCAGCCGCCCTGGTCCGCCCCGCGGCGGCGGAAGGCCTGGTGGTGGTCACTGCCACGGATACCGCCGCCACCGGTGCGCTGCTGCGGTGGGACCCGGCCGGCTATGCCCGGCGCGAGCTGTCGCTGCGGATGGAACTCCAGCTTCCACCGGCGGTGCGCATCGCCTCCGTGACGGGGCCGCGCGCCGCCGTCGAACACTACACGGGTGCCGTGGAAGCGGACCTGGCCGGCGCGGGCATCGTCCTGCGAACGGCGGGCCCGGCGCCGCTCCTGCTCACCGCTCCGCCCACCGGCAGGCGCTCGGCCGAGGACGTCCGGACCCTGCTGTTCTTCCCATACGGCCAGGCCGCCCCCGTCGTCCGCGTGCTCCGGGTCACCCGCGCCGCCGTGGCCGCCAAACGGACCATGGACCCCGTGCAGCTGCGGCTGGACGGCGTCGACGTGCTCTAGGTTCGTCCTGCAGCCGAACCTGCGTCAGGCCCGCCGCCTCTTCGCCACTACCTCATGGGCCGCGTCCACCAGCTGGCGCGCCGATTCGTCCCAGCTGAACTCGGCCGCGCGGGCCATGGAGCGGCGGGACAGGTCCTGCCAATGTTCGTCGTCCCGCAGCTGACCCACCGCGTCAGCGAACTGTCCGGGTGACTGGGGATCCACATAGATTGCGGCATCCGACCCCACCTCCCGGAAGATCGGAATGTCACTGGCGATCACCGGGGTACCCACCGCCATCGCCTCCACCAGGGGCAGCCCGTACCCTTCGGCGCGGGACAGGCTCACCAGGGCCGTGGCGCGGCGCAGGAGTCCGTCGTACTCGGCATCCGTCACTCCGTTATGGAACACGACGGAGGCGCCCCGGGGGACGATGCGCTCCAGCTCTGCCCGCCGCTGCGGCGTGATCCGGCTGAGCAGGTGCAGGGTGTAGCCGGGCAGCCCGGCCATGCCGGCCACCATGGTTTCCACGTTCTTGTACGGCATGAAGGAGCCCATGTAGATGATCGTCTTGTCCGCCCCGGCGGCGGGATCCCGCGGTTCCTGGGCCGGCTGCGGGGCGTTGGCGATGATGCGTACGGGCCGGCGCGTCAGCCGGTACTTGGCCATCAGTGCCTCGGTGGTCCGGCTGATGGTGGCAACAATGTCGGCCCGGTCCAGGAGCAGGCGCTGCGGCCAGAACGCCTTATGGTACAGCCGCCACAGGAGGCGGACGGGGGCCGGCAGGAAACCCGGGGGAGTGGGGTGTTCGTAGTAGATCAGGTCGTGCAGGGTCAGGATCAGTCCGTACTTCCGGCCCCAGGTGCCCATGGTCTGCATGGGGCAGACCACCACATCCGCTCCAAGCGCGTTGACCTTCCGGGCAACGAACAGTTCCAGGGGCGAGAGCGGGCTGTTGATGAGCGTGTAGGGCACGTCAGGCAGCAGCGCCAACTGCCGCTCGTCGGAAACCAGCATGGACACGTCCGCGATCTTGGCCGTTGCGGCGATCAGGCTGGCCCCGTAGCGGCTGATGCCGTCGTGGTGGTCGGTACGGGTGAAACGTGCATCGATGACGATCTTCACGCGGGATGGTCCTTTAGGAAGCTGCGGATGTAACGGGCGGCCGGTTCAGGTGTTTCGTAGTGGATCAGGTGGCCGACGCCGGGAATCACCTTGAGTTCACCGTCCGGGAGCATGTCCAGGAGGCGGTGCTGGCTGGGGAGGGTGGCGATTTCATCCTTCTCGCCGGCGACCAGCAGCACGGGCAGCCGCAGCCGGCGGGCGACCTCGGCCACGTGGTGGCTGACGGAGGCGGTAAAGGACTCCAGGAGGCTGTCCCTGTCGGCGAAGGAACTGAAGTAGGCATGGTGCTGGCCGTGGATGTAGGCCCTCAGCCCGGGATCGCGGGTTTTCGCCATGGTCTCGCTCATCACCCTGACAATCAGGGGGTTCCGCAGCAGTGCCAGGCCGGGCCTGCGGGGAAGCCGCGCAGCAAGCTTGTAGTACAGCACCGCCAGCCGGGTCATGACTCCCTTGGGTCCCTCCAGCGCCGGCGCTGCAATGGGGTTGATGAGGATGAGGGGACGCACTGCGTCCGGGTTGTTGGCCACGAAGTGGGCCGCCACAATGGATCCGAACGAGTGTCCCAGCAGTACTGTGTCTTGGCCCAGGCCCAGTGCCGCCATGAAATCGGTGATGAACTGCCCATAGCGTTCCACTGAGTGCGGGCCGTGGGTAAAGGCGTCCGAGCTGCCGAAGCCGGGGAGGTCCGGCATGATCATGCGCATGTCCGGGAGCTGGTCCGCCACGCGCAGGAGTCCGTGGTGGTCGCCGCGGAATCCATGGACCACCAGGATGGTTCGGGTATCCGGGGTGGCCTCCAGCGGCTCATAGGTCCAGTAAGCCACGGTGCCGCCGTCGAGGGTGACGACGGAGGCCCGGGTGCGTCCGGAAAGGCCGGCGCTGATGTATGCGGGCGCAGGGGAGGGCCCTGGGTTCACGGTATCCATGGCCTGCCCTAGTTGACGTTGTCCGGGTGGGACCCGGTCCGCTGCCCGCGGTCCAGCGCGTTGATCGCCGCCATGTCGCGTGCTGAGAGTTCGAAGTTGAAGACATCGAGGTTCTCCCGGATGCGCGCCTCCGAACTCGCCTTGGGAATGGCGATGTTGCCCAGTTGCATATGCCAGCGGAGGATCACTTGGGCGGGCGTCCGGCCGTGCTCGGCAGCGCAGGCCTGGATGACGGGGTCGGCCAGCACCTGGCCGCGGCCCAGCGGGCTCCAGGCTTCGGTGCGGATGCCCAGGTCGGCGTGCTTGCTGCGCAGTTCCTCCTGTTGCAGCCAGGGGTGGAGCTCGATCTGGTTGACTGCGGGGACCACCTCGGCGCCGGCGAGCAGGCGGTCAAGGTGGGCCGGTTGGAAATTGCTGACGCCGATGGCACGCACCCTGCCCTCCCGGTACAGGGTTTCCAGGGCGCGGTAGGTCTCGGTGAAGAGCCCGCGGCGGGGGCATGGCCAGTGGATAAGGTACATGTCCACATAGTCCAGGCCCAGGTTGACCATGGAATCGTCAAAGGCGCGCAGCGTGGCGTCGAAGCCATGGTGGTCGTTCCACACCTTCGTGGTGACGAACACGTCTTCACGGGCCAGGGGCGGGAACAGTTCGCCCGAGCCGCCACTGCCCGATCCCGCGTCCAGCTGGGAACTGATGCCGCGCGCCACGCCGGTCTCGTTCCCGTACATGGCAGCGGTGTCGAAGTGGCGGTACCCGGCGGCGAGCGCCGTGGCGACCAGGCCTTCGGCGTCGGCTGCCGGCACCTTGTACAGCCCAAAGCCGAGCTGGTCTATCAGCACGCCGTTGTTCAGGCTGAGCCGGGGTGAGGTTCTCATGGCAACGACTCTACCTACTTCAGCTGGTCAGGCCCTCGTAATCGACGAGGCGGCGTGCGGTGGCTTCGTCCAGGATCAGGTCGGTGGCGAGCCTGGCGGCCAGGGCCCCGCGCAGGCCATTGATCTTGGAGACCCCGGATACCACGCAGATCCTGCGCCGAACCTGCCGGAGCTGTGCCAGTGACGGGCCTGTGGAGCGTTCGTTGAGGACGATCCCGTCAGAGGACCCGTCGTCCCGGAAGAACACGGTGGCAACGTCTCCGACGACGTCGGAGTTGGCCAGGGCGTTGAGGTCCTCTTCGTCGAGGTAGCCGCCGGCGTAGACGTGGCTTGGGTAGTCGGCGTGGACCGAACCGACACCGAAGATGGCGATGCTCATCTTCGCCTGCAGTTCCAGGACGCGCTGCACGCTGCGCTCGTTCCACATGGCCGTCTTCGTGGCGGCGTGGTCGAAGAAGGCCGGGACGGGGAACTGTTCCACCCGTGCTCCGTAGGCGCTGCCGAACCGGCGCATGATGTCACTTGCGTAGGTGATGCCGGTGGTGTGCATGTTACCGGCGCCGTTGAGCTGGACGATCACGCTGTCGTGGGTAATCTTCCTGGTCAGGTGCCTGCTGACCGCGCTGAGCGTGGATCCCCAGGCCACGCCGATGATCGCGTTCGAGTCCACCAGGGGCCCGATGGTGCGGGCGGCCTGCATGGCCACGCGGTCCAGGGTCTCGGCTTCATTGAGCGTCCCGAGGATGGGAACCACATGGACGTCCAGGTTGTACCGGCGCCGGATCATGCCCTCCAGTTCCGGTCCGGTATCCAGGGGGTTGCGGATCTGGATCTGCACCAGGCCGGACTCCCGCGCCGATGACAAGAGCCGGGAAACGGTAGACCGGGACGTTCGCAGCTCGCGTGCGATCGCGTCCATGGTGAGGTCCTGCAGGTAATACATTTGTGCAGCTCGGAGGGCATCCTGGTCGCGGGAAAGTGCCATCTCACTTCCGTTCTGCACGTTTGTGCATAGTGCTTGACTCCATTTTCCATTTCTCCAAACAATAGAGCAGAACGGCGGTGCCGCACAGTGGCGACCGCACCACACAAAGCCCCAAGGGAGTCGTTTTGGGACCCAAGGATTCAACTGTCCAACCATCTGTTGATACGCCCCGGCCAGGAGGCGAACGCGCATCCGTCCACAGCCTGCGGCGCCGTCCGCACGCGAAGGTGCTGGTGGTTGGCGGCGGCATCAACGGAGTGGGAACGTTCCGTGACCTGGCCCTGCAGGGCGTCGATGTGGCGCTGGTCGAACGCGGTGATTACTGCCAGGGCGCAAGCGGTGCATCCTCGCACATGATCCACGGCGGCATCCGGTACCTGGAAAACGGTGAGTTCCGCCTGGTCCGCGAATCAGTGGTGGAGCGGAACCGCCTGCTGAAAATCGCCCCGCACTACGTTAAGCCGCTGCAGACCACCATCCCCATCTTCAGCACCTTCTCCGGGATCCTCTCTGCACCCCTGCGCTTCCTTACCCATAAACAGCAGGGCAAGCCCAAGGAGCGCGGCGCATTCCTCATCAAGGTGGGCCTTAGCCTTTATGATTCATTCTCCCGCGATGGCGGCACTGTGCCCCGGCACCAGTTCCGGACCCACAAGGCAGCCCTGCAGGAGCTGCCCGCGCTCCGGTCGGACGTCAAATACACCGCCACCTACTTCGACGCCTCGGTGCACAACCCGGAGCGGCTGACCCTTGACGTCCTCCAGGACGGCGAAAAGGCCGGCCGTTCCCACGGCGCCGGCGCGCAGGGTGACACCGCCCGGGCCAGCAACTACCTCTCGCTGCAATCCATGTCCCCGGAGCCCAACCCGGGGACCGGCCGGGGCAGCACCGTCCGGCTGCGCGACGAACTCAGCGGGGAGGAATTCGACTTCACCGCGGACATTATCGTGAACACCACCGGCGCGTGGGTGGACCTGACCAATGAGGCCATGGGTGCAGCCTCCGCCTTCATGGGCGGCACCAAGGGTTCGCACATCGTGCTGGACCACCCGGGCCTGCTCGCCGCCTGCCGCGGCCGGGAAATCTTCTTCGAACACACCGACGGCCGGATTGTCCTCATCTACCCCATGGGCGATCGGGTGCTGGTGGGCACCACGGACGTCGATGCGGACATGGCGGAAGACGCCGTCTGCAACGACGAGGAAATCCAGTACTTCTTCGACCTGATCGGCCACGTCTTCCCGTCCGTCGACGTGACCCCCGACGACATCGTCTACACGTTCTCGGGGGTGCGCCCCCTGCCGAGCCACGACGCGACCCAGCCCGGCTTCGTGTCCCGCGACTACCGCATTGAACGGCGCGCGTCGGGCACAAACGGAACCGGCGCCGTCGTGCTGAGCCTGGTGGGCGGCAAGTGGACCACCTTCCGGGCCCTCGCCGAGCATCTGACCAATGACGTCCTCACCGAGCTCGGGGTCCAGCGCAAGGTGTCGACGGCGCAGCTCCCCATCGGCGGTGGCGCCGGCTTCCCGGCCGACGAGGCAGGCGTGCAGAAATGGATCAAGGCGCACATGGGTGCCGGCCGCGACGCGGACCGCACTGCAGGGCTGCTGACCCGGTACGGTACCCGGGCGGACGCCGTGATCGAGTACCTCGACGCTGCCCCTGACCAGCCGCTGCGGTCCACCCGGGAGCTCAGCGTCCGGGAGCTGGAGTTCATGGCGGCCAACGAGCAGGTGGGGCACCTGGTGGATGTCCTCATCCGTCGTACTTCCCTGGCCTTCCGGGGGCTGGTCACCGGGGAACTCCTCAACGAAGTGGCGGAGGTTTTGTCAGTGCCGCTCAAGTGGGACGCTGCAGCCAGCGCCGCTGAGATCAAGCACGCACAGGACGTGCTGCAGCGATTCCACCGCGTGGAAACGCACAGCCTGGTCTCCTGAGGCCGGGCGGCCGGCCGGGGCGCGCCAGCGTCCCGGCCCAACGGTCCTTCACCAGCGGAGGACCGACAACTAAACAAAGAAGGAGTCAAAGATGTCTCTAGGAATAGTCTTCCTCTCCGAAGTCTTTGGCACGGGCATGCTGACCCTGTTGGGTTGCGGCGTCGTTGCCAACGTGGCTTTGCGGGGGACGAAGGGCAACAACGGCGGATTCCTGATGGTCACATGGGGATGGGGTATCGCCGTCTTCTGTGGCGTCTTCGTCGCCGCCAAGTCCGGTGCCCACCTGAATCCGGCCGTGACCTTGGGCCTGCTGCTCAACGGCAAGGCCGAGTACGCCCCGGGAGTCGCTGTTGATTTCGGGACAACCCTTACCTACCTCGGCGGCGAGATGGTGGGCGCCTTCCTCGGTGCCGTTGTTTGCTGGCTGGCCTACAAGCAGCATTTTGATGACGAGCCCGAGCCCGCAGGCAAGCTGGGCACGTTTTCAACCGGCCCGGCCATCCGTTCCACCACATGGAACCTGATCACCGAGATCATCGGCACGTTCGTCCTGGTCTTCGTGATCCTGACCCTCGGCGGCACCCCCTCGGGCCTTGGCCCGCTTGCCGTGGCGCTGCTCGTGGTCGGCATCGGTGTTTCGCTCGGCGGCCCCACCGGATACGCCATCAACCCGGCACGTGACCTCGGACCCCGCATTGCCCACGCAGTGCTTCCCATCAAGGGCAAGGGCTCCAGTGACTGGAGCTATGCCTGGATCCCGGTGGTTGGCCCGCTCGTGGGCGGCGCCCTCGCCGGCACCGTTGCAAGGATCGTTCCGATCATCATCACCGCCGCCTCCTAAACCTCCGGCAAACAGTTCGAACAACCAGACAAGGACGTCATTATGAACCAGTACGTAATCGCCATCGACCAGGGCACCACCAGCACCCGCGCCATCATCTTTGACCACAGCGGCGCCATTGTGTCCTCGGGCCAGATGGAACACGAGCAGATCTTCCCGCAGGCAGGCTGGGTGGAGCATGACGCCTCGGAGATCTGGAACAACACCCGCGAGGTGATCGGCTCGGCCCTCTCGAAGGCGAACCTGACGCGGCACGATATTGCCGCCGTCGGCATCACCAACCAGCGCGAAACCGCGGTGGTGTGGGACAAGACCACTGGCAAGCCGGTTTACAACGCGATTGTGTGGCAGGACACCCGCACGCAGGACATCGTGGACCAGCTGGCCAAGGACGGCGGAGCGGACCGCTTCAAACAGAAGGTGGGCCTGCCGCTGGCCACCTACTTCTCCGGTACCAAGATCAAGTGGATCCTGGACAACGTTGACGGCGCGAGGGAAAAGGCAGAGGCCGGTGACCTGGTGTTCGGCAACACGGACGCCTGGGTCCTGTGGAACCTGACGGGCGGCGTCGACGGCGGCGTCCACGTCACCGACGTCACCAACGCCTCCCGCACCCTGTTCATGGACCTGGAGACGCTGCAGTGGGACGACGAAATCCTGGGCATTTTTGGCGTTCCGCGCAGCATGATGCCGGAGATCAAGTCCTCCTCCGAGGTATACGGCACCGTCCACAGCTCGCAGCTGCTCCGCGAAACACCGGTTGCAGGCATCCTGGGCGACCAGCAGGCAGCAACCTTCGGCCAGGCAGCCTTTGAAACCGGCGAAGCCAAGAACACCTACGGCACCGGCTGTTTCCTGATCTTCAACACGGGCGAGGAAATCGTCCACTCGAAGAACGGCTTGCTGACCACCGTCGGCTACAAGCTGGGCGACGCCAAACCCCACTACGCGCTGGAAGGATCCATCGCGGTGACCGGTTCGCTGGTCCAGTGGCTGCGGGACAACCTGGGCATGATCAGCAGCGCGCCCGAGGTGGAAACCCTCGCCGCATCAGTCAAGGACAACGGCGGTGTTTACATCGTTCCGGCATTCTCCGGCCTGTTCGCCCCGTACTGGCGTTCGGATGCCCGCGGCGCGATCGTCGGCCTGACCCGGTTCGTCAACAAGAACCACATCGCCCGGGCGGCGCTGGAAGCCACCGCATTCCAGACCCGCGAGGTGCTGGACGCCGTCAACGCGGACTCCGGCGTGCCGCTGAGCGAGCTGAAGGTCGACGGCGGCATGGTGGCCAATGACGCCCTGATGCAGTTCCAGGCGGACATCCTGGGCGTCCCGGTGATCCGCCCGAAGGTCATCGAGACCACGGCGCTGGGTGCTGCCTACGCGGCAGGCCTCGCCGTTGGTTTCTGGAAGGACCTGGGCGAGTGCTCGGCCAACTGGTCCGAGGACAAGCGCTGGGAACCGCAGATGGACAAGGCCGAACAGGAACGCCAGATGCGGCTCTGGAAGAAGGCGGTAACCAAGTCCATGGAGTGGGTGGACGAGGACGTCAGGTAGGTTCTCCAACCCAGGGGTCGTCCTGCCTTTCCGGCGGGACGGCCCCTTGCCGTGTCCGGGAATTTTTCCGGCGGACGCACTGGGACGTCAGGGAACGGGCCGCGGGGGCAGATCTTCAGTGGCCGGACCCTGGATGACTTTGCCGTCCACATCGAACCGGGAGCCATGGCAGGGGCAGTCCCACGTCCGGTCTGCCCGGTTGAAGCCCACCGTGCAGCCCAGGTGGGTACAGACTGCCGACACTGCGTGGACGTGGCCGGCCTCGTCCCGGTAGCAGGCCGTGCTGGATCCTTCTGCCTCAAGCACCGTTCCATCGCCCGGCGCGAGGTCCGCCGCCTGCGCTGCGGGGCGCGTGCGGGATTGGCTGTCGCCGCTCCCTGGGGCTGCCTGCGCCGTGGGCCCCCGGGGCGCGCGGTTGCTGTCGAACAGGGCGGCCCACTCGTTGGGAGTGCCATTGAGGAGATCCGCAAGCGCCAGTGCTGCGGCCGTACCGTTGGTCAGGCCCCACTTGCGCAGGCCGGTGATCACGAACGCGTGCCGGCTGTCAGGGTTCAGCGGCCCGGCATAAGGCAGCCCGTCCTGGGGCAAAGCATCCTGGGTGGACCAGCGGTAGGACACGCTGCCGTCCCCGAAATGGCTGCGCGCGTAGCGGGCCAGCCCGGCGTGGCGCGGTGCCGGATCAACCTGCTCAGCGGCGGGATGGCCACCGCCGCCAACCAAGAGGTACGTTGTTCCGTCCAGCTGCACGGTCAGCAGCGAATGCATAGGTTCATCGGCGCTGATGAAGGTCGCGTCCAGGGGAGGGGCATCAACCGGCGCGGCGATGATGTACGAACGGTGCGGCCGGCACAGGGCCTCAAACCGGCCATGGTCTCCGAAGGGAACGTTCGTGGCCACGATTGCGTCCCGGGCCAGCACCGTTCCCGTCCCGGCGGCAACGGTGACGGGCGTGCCCTCGCGAAGGTCCACCGCGCGTGTCCGTTCGAAGACAAAGCTGCCACCGCCGTCCACCTTTCCTGCCAGCCCCTGTAGATACTGGACCGCGTGGATCTGGGCCTGGCCGTCAAACCGGACGGCGCCGGCCACCGGAAACGGCAGGGGCACGTCGGCAGTAAAGGTCGACGGAAGGCCGAGCGCGGCCGCAAGTCCGGCTTCCGCCCGCACTTCCGGCAGCGCATCAGGACCTGACGCGAAGGTGTAGTTGGCAACCCGCCGGAATCCGCAGGATAGGTCTTCTGCCGCCACTACGCCGCCGATATGTTCCAGGGCGGCCTGGTTCGCCTGCCCGTAAACCCGGGCAGCGGACGTGCCATGGATGCGCTGCAATTCCGAGTAGGCGAGGCGGTGCAGGGATGTCACCTTGCCGGTGGTGTGGCCAGTGACGCCGGTTCCGATCCGGCCGGCTTCGAGGACAGCCACCGAGCGCCCCGAGCGTTTCAGGGCCAGCGCTGCGGTGAGCCCGGCGATGCCTCCGCCGATGACTGCGACGTCCACTTCGACGGTGCCGTGAAGTTGCGGGAAATCGGTGGCGCCGGCGGTTGCCAGCCACAGGGAGAGGGGCTGTCCTTCAGCAGGGCCGGCAGTGGTTGCCTCTGACATGGTGTGCCGCCTCCCAACGTTGTGGGATGATCATGCGCGCTTGCCCCGGCCAAAGCAACGGGCCGTTCGGCCTGGCTGAGGCGGGGGACGTGCCGGTGCGCTAAAGTAGATCCATGCGTGCGATCCTTCTGCTTAGTTAGCCGCCGGCTCCGATTATCGGACAGCTGAGCGGCAGCCCCTCCATGGAGAGGGGCTTTTGTGTGTCCGGGGCATGGCGCCGGGCCGGCAGCAGGAGGATCAGGCCGTTATGGCAGCACAGATGCCGTAACAGAACAGAAGAGGGCAGCAGTGGGCGTTCAGCCGGAGACAGAGACCGGAACAGCAACAACAGTATCGGCGGAGCCTGAAGAGGGCACCTACAGTTTCGCCGCCATGGAGGCCAAATGGCCCCAGGTGTGGGAAGACCTCAAGGTCTTCACCCCGGTGGACGACGGGTCGCGGGAGCGCCGCTACGTGCTTGACATGTTCCCGTACCCGTCCGGCGACCTGCACATGGGCCACGCCGAGGCGTTTGCCATGGGTGACGTGGTAGCCCGCTACCTGCGGCAGAAGGGCTTCGACGTCCTGCATCCCATCGGCTGGGACTCCTTTGGCCTGCCTGCGGAGAACGCCGCCATCAAGCGCAACGCCCACCCCAGCGAGTGGACGTACACCAACATCGACACCCAGGCCGCGTCCTTCAAGCGCTACGCCATCTCCGCCGACTGGTCGCGCCGCCTGCACACTTCCGATCCCGAGTACTACCGCTGGACGCAGTGGCTGTTCAAGCGCTTCTACGAGCGTGGCCTGGCATACCGGAAGAACTCCCCGGTCAACTGGTGCCCCAAGGACCAGACCGTCCTGGCCAACGAGCAGGTGGTCAACGGCGCCTGCGAGCGCTGCGGCACCACCGTCACCAAGAAGTCCCTGAACCAGTGGTACTTCAAGATCACCGACTACGCGGACCGCCTGCTGGATGACATGGACGAGCTCCGCGGCCACTGGCCCGAACGCGTCCTGGCCATGCAGAAGAACTGGATCGGCCGGTCCGAGGGTGCGCACGTGAACTTCGTGATCGAGGCCGACGGCGGCAGGCCCGCCAAGGACGTCACGGTCTTCACCACCCGCCCGGACACCCTGTACGGGGCAACTTTCTTTGTGGTCGCCGCGGACGCGCCGCTCGCCGTCGAACTTGTCACGGACGAACACGCCGCGGCCCTGGACGAATACCGCGAACGGGTCAAGGCGCTCTCGGAAATCGAGCGCCAGTCCACGGAGCGCGAGAAGACCGGTGTCTTCACCGGCCGCTACGCCATCAACCCGCTGAACGGGGAGAAGCTGCCCGTGTGGGCAGCCGACTATGTCCTGGCGGATTACGGAACCGGCGCCATCATGGCCGTGCCGGCCCACGACCAGCGCGACCTGGACTTTGCCAAGGCCTTCGACCTGCCGGTCCGCGCGGTCCTGGACACCGGCGAGGAGGACCCGGCCGTAACCGGCACCGCCACGGCGGGGGAGGGGACGCTGATCAATTCCGGCGAGTTGGACGGCCTGCCCAAGGGTGAGGCCATCCCCGCCGCCATTGCCATGCTCGAGCAGCAGGGGACCGGCGAGAAGTTCGTGAACTTCCGGCTCCGGGACTGGCTGCTGAGCCGCCAGCGGTTCTGGGGCACACCCATCCCCATCATCCACTGCCCGTCCTGCGGCGAAGTTCCCGTCCCGGATGAGCAGCTGCCGGTTACCCTGCCCGCGGACCTCCGCGGTGAGGACCTGGCACCCAAGGGCACCTCCCCGCTGGCAGCAGCGGAGTCCTGGGTCAACGTGGAATGCCCCACCTGCAACGGGCCGGCCAAGCGGGACACCGACACCATGGACACGTTCGTTGACTCGTCGTGGTACTTCCTGCGCTTCGTTTCGCCGCACTACACCGATGGTCCCTTCGATCCGCAGAAGATCAATGACTGGATGCCGGTGGGCCAGTACGTGGGCGGCGTGGAGCACGCCATCCTCCACCTGCTGTACGCCCGTTTCTTCACCAAGGTCATCCACGACCTCGGCATGATCGATGCCGACGAACCCTTCAGTGCACTGCTGAACCAGGGCCAGGTCCTCAACGGAGGCAAGGCCATGAGCAAATCCCTGGGCAACGGCGTTGACCTCGGTGAACAGCTGGACAAGTTCGGCGTGGACGCTGTCCGCCTGACCATGGTGTTCGCCTCCCCGCCCGAGGACGACGTGGACTGGGCCGACGTGTCGCCGTCGGGCTCAGCCAAGTTCCTGGCCCGGGCCTGGCGCCTGGCGAAGGACGTGGACAGTGCCCCCGGTGCGGACACGGCCGGCGGCGACCGCGCGCTGCGGTCGGTCACCCACCGCACCATTGCCGATGCCGCCGAACTGCTGGACGCCAACAAGTTTAACGTGGTGGTGGCCAAGCTCATGGAGCTGGTCAACGCCACCCGCAAGGCGATTGACTCCGGTGCGGGTGCCGCGGACCCGGCAGTCCGGGAAGCCGCGGAAGCGGTGGCCGTGATCCTCAGCCTGTTCGCGCCGTACACGGCCGAGGACATGTGGAACCTGCTGGGGCACCCTGCATCGGTTGCCAACGCGGGCTGGCCCGCCCACGATCCCGCCCTCCTGGTCCAGGACACGGTGACCGCCGTCGTCCAGGTGCAGGGCAAGGTCCGTGACCGGCTGGAAGTGTCCCCGGACGTCTCGGAGGACCAGCTGCGCGAGCTGGCCCTGGCGTCGGAGAACGTCCAGCGGGCCATGGACGGCCGGGGCATCCGGACCGTGATCGTCCGTGCCCCTAAGCTGGTGAACATCGTTCCGGCCTAGTTGCTGTACCCGCAGTAATTTACCGGCCGTCGGAAGCTTTCCGGCGGCCGGTGCCGTTTGAGCCGGACGCAGATCCCAGGAGGCACCTTGCCCGACAGTAATGCCGCAGCCTGGCCGTGGGTCCGTGCTCGGCTGTCGGGCCTGCGTCCGGCCGTCCGGCCCAGGTCCAGGCGGCCCGGCGCAGGCGCTGTGGTGCGCACCGCCGTCGTCACCGACTCAGCCGCTGCCCTTCCGGCGGCCTATGTCCGCGGACTTCCCCTGGACGGGATCCTGACCGTGACTCCGATGCCCGTCATGGTTGGCGCCGAAATCTACGGCGAGGGCGAAGACGACATCCTCGAGACCATTGCCGTGGCGCTGGCTGCCGGGACTTCGGTCAAGACGTCACGGCCTTCGCCGGGACAGTTCGAGCAGGCCTACCGGGCCGCTGAACTCCGGGGCTTCGATGGAATCGTCTCGATCCACATCTCGGGCGAACTCTCCGGCACAGCTGACGCGGCGCGGCTGGCCGCCGGCAGGGTGGGGATTCCCGTGGATGTCGTGGACACGCGCACCGTTGGCATGGCGCAGGGAATGGCGGTGCAGGCGGCAGTGGAAGCAGCGTCAGCCGGCGGCGACCGGTCCGCGGTGGCCGCTGCGGCGGCGGCGCAGGCAGCACGTACCAAGGTCTTCTTCTACGTGCCCACCCTTGAGCAGTTGCGCCGCGGCGGACGGATCGGGGCGGCGGCCTCGCTCCTGGGCACCATGCTCGCCATCAAGCCGATCCTGGCGGTCGACGGCGGCAGGATCGTTCCGCTGGAAAAGGTGCGCTCGGGTGCCAGGGCCGTGGCCAGGCTCGAGGAAATCGTCGTGGCGGAGGCGGAGGCGCATCCCGGAGAGTCCGTTGTCCTGGCCGTCCACCACTTCGGTAATCCCGAGGAAGCGGAGAGCCTGGCGGTGCGGCTGGAGGCGGCCCTTCCACAGTGCCCTCCGGCGCAGATCAGTTCGCTTCCTGCCGTCCTGGCAGCGCACGCAGGCCTGGGGGTCCTTGCGGTGATCGTCGGCAGGTCTGCCACGGTTCACGGCGGTCCGCGCCCCAGCTGAGCGGGTTCTCCGGGCGGGCCGCTGCCGCACCAACTGCAGAGTCCTTGGCCTCTGGCGGCTGTTCGCGGGATTCCGTAGCGTCGCCCCATCAGCGACGTTCCAGTCCGGGACGGCAGTCAGAGGCTGGAGGAACTCATGCGTGCTCCCGGAGCCCGCGCTCCCTGGACACTGCCAGTGGTCTTGGCCGCAGTGGTATTTGGCCTGGCCGGATGCGCACAAGGCGGCAGCCCGTCGTCCCCCAGCCAGTCCAAACCAGCAGGATCAGGAAACCCGGCCTGCGACCTGATCACTCCTGCCATCGCTGCCAAGGTCGATCCCGGGCTGGTCCAAATGGGACAAAACGGAAAGCCGGCGGGAAGTCCGGCCTATCTGTGCAGCTATATGAGCAAGTACCAGCAGGTCCTCACGCTCTCGGTGGCGCTCATTTCGCCCGCATCGGCCGCTGAAATCGCCGAAACGAAAAAAGCACCCGACTGCTCCGTCGTGGATGGCATCGGAGACTTCGCCTGCCTGCAGTGGACGGGGTGGTTCCGCGGCGAGCCCGCCGGGGCATCTGCAAATACCGTACTCAAGGCCGTCAAGGGCAACGAATCCCTTACCCTCAACATCGTGGCATTGCCGCCGATCGCAGCAGGTACCCCCGTGCCGGATGGCAACGCTTCCGCGCACGCCCTCGCCCAGGCAGCCATCGACGGCGGGTGGGGGAACGGGAGCGCGCTGCGTGTTCCCGCCGCGCCGCCCGCAGGCCAACAGACAACATCCAACAACCCGGTCTGTGCCCTGGTCAGCCCGGACGCAGTCAAGAACGCATTCGGTGCCACCACCCAGGCGCAGATACTCCCCGGTGAGGGCAGCTGCCGCTATCTGTTTGGAACGCCGAGTACGCCTGGGCCGGATTCGCTCATGTTCTCCATCGAGCTCCATGAGGGCGGTGCTTCGCTTCTTTCCGGTGTTGCGCCGCCGGACGGCCAAATAATCCAAGGCGTCGGCGATAGCGCCATCCTCGTTGTCCGGTCCGAACCCGGCGGCCCGAAGGCCCTCAGGCCGGAAAGCAATGCCCCGGTCACCTACATGTCGTTGATGGTGGCCCGTGGCCCGAACATGGCCTTCTTCACCGCGCAGATCCTGATTTCCCCCGATGGGCCCAACGAAGCACAGACGCAGGAACAATTCATCACCCTCGTCAAGGGGATCGATTTCTGAACCGGCAAGTCCCACGCGCTGATAATGCATACCTTTCCACATAGCGGCCTTGGCCGGTGCGGCGTGCCGCTGGAGATTCCTAGGGTGGAACCATGTCACGCCGGGACGCTGGAGCAGCACGTCAGCAGGCAAGGCATGCGAGGGACCGGTTGCATGCGGCACTTGGAGAGGCCGCGCCCGGGCTCCTGGAGGATGGAGACGGCCCCGGTGGTTTCGAGTACCGCGGGGCCGCCGACGCAGCCGGAGCCGGGAGCGTTACCCAGGGCAGCACGGGCGAAGTGCCGCCGCTCCGGTGGCGGATGGGACTGCGGGTTGCCCTGTTGCTGGGTGCCTTGGCCATGGCGGCCGGAGTTTGGTTTTGGTGGCAGGCAGGTTTGGCATCCCCGGAAGTCCTTCCACTCAGCGGCGCCAGTTCCGCTGGCAGAACCGCGGTGCCGGCTGGCGCTGACCCCGGCAGCACGCCACCAGCGGATCCTGCCGGCGGGCTTGTGGTGGTGCATGTTGCAGGTTCCGTGGCCACGCCCGGCGTCATCAGGCTCCAGCAGGGCAGCCGGGTTAATGACGCCATTGCTGCCGCAGGTGGGGCGGCCCCGGACGCCGACGTGAACCGGCTCAACCTTGCCCTGGTGCTGGCGGACGGGCAGAAGATCTATGTGCCGCGGAGCGGCGAGCTAGTGCCGGCCGAACCGGACGCGGCAGGTGCGGAAGATCCTGGTACAGGCGCCACCGGTGCTGCCGGCGGGCAACCCGGGGCACACGGCGGAAAGGTCAACCTCAACACAGCCGACGCTGCGGAGCTGGACACGTTGCCTAAAGTCGGGCCGGTGCTCGCCCAGCGGATCGTGGACTGGCGAAAGGACCATGGACCTTTCAAGAGCGTCGAAGAACTGGATGCGGTGGACGGCGTCGGGCCGAAGATGCTTGAAGCCCTGTTGCCCCTGGTGACGGTCTAGGGCGTTCCATGGCTGCGACTACAGGCAGGACGGAAGGGACCGGCCAGACGAGGCGGGGCGGGTCCACCCGCGGAGAAGGAGCCGGGAGTCCTTGGCGCCGGTTCGTCGAATCCGCCGTTCAAGGCACCGGGCCGGAACAGGAGGGCAGGACCCCCACAGGTACCGTGCAGGCTGCCAAACCAAAGTACCGTTCCGGGGGAGTGCTGCCCCCACCAACCCGGGCACGCCTGAAATCACGGCGCCTGCCCGGACGGCGCCCCCACGTACTGCTAAGGCTCCTGGCAAACGGCACGGCCCGCGTCCGCAAGCAGATGGCGGACCGCAGTGGGGCCGAGGCGGAAAAGGAAGCCGGTTCCGGGCAACCCCTCCGTCGTATCGACCTCCGGCTCGCACTCCCTGCGGCCTTGGTGTGGGCAGCGTCGCTGGCAGGGCTCTGGCTCCCGCCCGTCGGGCTCGCCACGATGTGCTGCACCCTGGCTGCGGTCGGTGGCCTCGTGCTTGCCCGGGTGGCCACGGGCGGCCGGGCGGGGCGGAACTCCAACATCGCCGGTCGTACCGGAAACCCCACGCCCCGGTCGCGGGTTCGGAGCTTCCCGGCCGCTGCGGGCGTCGCCCTGCTGCTGGCCGGCACGGCCGCAGCCCACTCTGCAACACCGTCCAGCCAACGGTTCACCGGACCACTTGCCGAGGCGGTCGCAGCCGGCAAGTCCGCCGTCGCCGTCGTCGAGGTAGCAGGAAGTCCCCGCGCAGTGGCGGGTCCCGGCGGGTCGGACGGACGTTGGTCAGTGCCGGTATGGACACAGGAAGTGACCACGGGAGGGATCCTGGTGCGGACCCGTGCCCGGCTGGTGGTGATGGGCGGGCAGGGATGGGGCGGCGTGGTGCCGGGCCAGACGCTGCGTGCAGCGGGCAAGCTGCGGCCGGCGGACCCCGGAGGGCCCGAAGCGGGAAACCTGGCAGCGTCCACCGCGCCCGGCCCCGCGGTGGGCGGGTCACTGCTGGAAGGGTCTGCCAGGGAACTCCGGCAGCGTTTCGTTGCCGCCGCAGCCTTCCTGCCGCCCGACGCCCGAGGACTCCTTCCGGGCATGGTTACCGGGGACACCAGCGCGCTGGACGAGGGATTGAACAACGCCATGAAAGCCGTAGGCATGACCCACCTGACCGCTGTCAGCGGGGCAAACTGCAGCCTGGTGCTGGGGGCGCTGCTGCTCCTGTGCCGGCGGCTCCGGCTGCCGCGGGCACCGGCTGCGGCCGCTGCCCTTGCGGGCCTGGCCCTTTTCGTCGTCCTGGTAGGGCCCGATGCAAGTGTCCTGCGGGCAGCGCTGATGGGGGCCATCGGGGTGGCCTCCCTGGCCGGTGGACGCCCGGGACGTGGCCTCAGTCTTCTTTGCCTCGCCGTGATGGGGCTCCTGCTGGCCGACCCGGCGCTGGGCTCAAGCATCGGGTTCCTGCTCTCGGTGCTGGCCACGCTCGGAATCATCATCCTGGGCCGGCGGATCATCGGCTGGATTCCCGCGGCAGTCCCACGGTGGGCAGCCGCGGCAGTATCGGTTCCCTTATCCGCCCAGTTGCTGTGCGGACCCGTCATCGTGCTCCTGCAGCCCCAGTTTTCGACCTATTCGCTGGCAGCAAATGTGGCCGCGTCGCCCATGGTGGCTCCGGTCACCCTGTTAGGAACAGCCGCGGTGCCCCTGGTGGCGGTGCTGCCGTGGGCCGCCACGGCGTTGATAGCCGTTGCCGGGACCTTCAGTGCCGGGGTTGCCGCCACGGCCAGGCTCGGCGCCCAGCTGCCGGGCTCGGCGCTGCCGTGGCCGGAAGGGGTGCCTGGCATGCTGTCCATGGTGTTGCTGTCGGTCCTGTCGCTGGCTGCCGTCTGGGTGGCGGCCCGGCCACGCACGGTTGTCCGGCGGATCCGCAAGGTGCACGCCGCAACCGTTGTTTTGCTGGTCGGCGTTGAGCGGCGGCTGCACGCGCCCCGGGACCCGGGCAGCTTGGACCGGGGGCACAGACGTGGCAGGCTTGGTTATTGCAATAAAACCTCCGGAAGGAACATTCGATGGCCGCTGCGCAAAAGCGAGCACCCCGCTCCCCGGCATCGAACACAGCCTCCTGGCGGGACGTAACCCCGGCACGGATCGTCCTGGTGAGCGGGCCGGAAGAGTATCTGGGCATCAGGGCCATGGACAGGATCCGCTCGCAGGTCAGGGCGGCAGCGCCGGACGTGGAAGTCAGCCGCATCAATGCGGCCGGTTATGAGGCCGGGAGCCTTACCATGCAGGTGAGCCCGTCGCTGTTCGGCGAGAGCAAGCTGATCGAGGTTGAAGCCGTGGAAGGCATGAATGACGCCTTCCTCGCCGACGCCCTCCAGTATCTTCAGCACCCGGAAGAGGACGCTGTCGTCGTTCTTCGCCATGCCGGCGGTGTCCGCGGGAAGAAACTCCTTGACGCCGTCAGGAAAGCCGGCTGGCCGGTCGTTGAGTGCCAGCCGCTGAAGAAGGACGCGGACAAAGTCCAGTTCGTTTCCGCGGAGTTCAAGGCAGCCGGACGCCGCATCAACCAGGACGCCGTGCAGGCGCTGGTGAACGCCGTCGGGGCAGACCTGTCAGAACTCGCTGCCGCGTGCGCCCAGCTGATCGCCGACGCCGGCAGTACGGTCACCACCGACACCGTGGACAAGTATTACGGCGGCCGGGTCGAAGCGACGGCGTTCAAGGTAGCGGACGCCGCCATGGCAGGGAATGCACCCGTTGCCCTCTCCACGCTGCGCCACGCGCTGGCCACCGGCGCCGATCCCGTTCCGCTGGTGGCCGCCCTCGCGTCGAAGTTGCGGACGGTTGCGCGGGTGGCTGGTGCGTCCGGCTCGTCTGCGCAGATAGCGGCGGAACTGGGCATGCAGCCCTGGCTGGTGGAGCAGGCGCAGCGGGACGTCCGGCGCTGGACCCCCGAGGGCCTGGTGCGGTCCATCCAGGCCACCGCAGAGGCGGACGCGCAGGTCAAAGGCTTGTCCCGCGACCCCGTCTACGCCGTGGAGCACGCCGTCACAGTCATTGCCATGTCCGTCCAGGGAAGATAGCGCCCCACACCCGTTACAGGCGTGGCGTCGCGGCGGCGTCCGACGGCGTGCTGCCGCAGCCAGGGGGCCAGCTTAAAGGCGTGTGGCCGGTACCCGCGGGTACCGGCCACACCATCAGTTCGTGGGAACTGGAAACCTTAGAGTGCGTTGACCTTCTTGGAGATCGCCGACTTGCGGTTCGCTGCGTTGTTCTTGTGCAGAACACCCTTGCTGACAGCCTTGTCCAGCTTACGGCTGGCAGAAACGAGCGCAGTAGTAGCAGCTTCCTTGTCAGCGGACTCAACAGCAGTGTTGACGGCGCGGATGGCCGTCTTCAGCTCAGACTTGACTGCGTTGTTGCGCAGGCGGGCCTTCTCGTTGGTCAGGATGCGCTTCTTCTGGGACTTGATATTCGCCACGTGTGAACTCTCTTTGTAATGCGGAAATGGTCTAGAGGGCTTTCAGGCTGGCCTTGACTGAGCGGCGTGGGGATACCTATGGCGGCCAACCATCAGTGACCGTCGACCTGCACGGACACACAGCAATAAAGACTAGCAGGTCAGCGGCGGCTCTGGCCATTTTGGGGCGGTCACTCCCAGCCGTGTCGCCGCCGGAGTCCGGCTGCCACCTCTTCAAAGCGTGCCTTGTCCAGTACCGCACCCTCGCGCCGGATGGATTCCGCGCGGATCTGCAGGATACGGTCCAGCCGTACTTCGCTGGGCCTGCCCTGCTTATCCCAGCCGCCGGCGCCCAGATCCACATACTCCGCGGACGACGAACCGGTGGGAACCCGGTCCTTGCTGGTCAGCATCAGCCCCAAAAGGAACGGGCCGTTGTGGCCCACCAGCAGCACCGGCCTGTCCTTCCCCTTCCCGTGATCCTCTTCGTACGGGACCCAGGCCCACACCACCTCGCCCGGATCAGGGTCTCCGTCCGGTTGGGGCGCGTAGCGGACGGAGACCCGGCCGCGGTAATCACCGGGATAGGCGGCAGCCTCGACGGGGCCGCCGCCGCCGGCGGACGCGGGGGTGCGGCCGCCGGGGCCATGTTCCGGACCCGTCGGCTGGGTCTTGGGCCGGTTCTGCAGCATGCGCAGGCCGCGGCGGACGGCGTTTCCCAGGGAACGCAGATTCATTGCCATCCGGACAGCCTATCGGCGGAGTCGCGGTACCGGGGGGCCGTGGGCGGGCCGCCAGGATGCGGAGGCCGGGTCCGGGACGTGGGACACTGGAAGTTAAAGATGTGCGGCTGGACCGCGGGCGCCTTTCGGTGTGCCTGGCGGAGGGCTGCAGAAAAGCCAACAGTAAGGACCCTGCGTGTCTCCCATGGCCCGCACCGCACCGGTGCCCGCCGCGACAGATCCGGCAATTATTCGGAACTTTTGCATCATCGCGCATATTGACCACGGCAAGTCCACCCTCGCTGACCGCATGCTGCAGTCAACCGGGGTGGTCCAGGCGCGCGACATGAAGGCCCAGTACCTGGACCGGATGGACATTGAACGCGAACGCGGCATCACCATCAAGTCCCAGGCCGTCCGCATGCCGTGGGAGGTGGACGGCGTCAGTTATGCGCTGAACATGATCGACACCCCCGGTCACGTGGACTTCACCTATGAGGTGTCCAGGTCGCTGGCCGCGTGCGAAGGCGCGATTCTGTTGGTCGATGCGGCCCAGGGCATCGAAGCCCAGACGCTGGCGAACCTGTACCTGGCCATGGAGAACAATCTCGCCATCATCCCGGTCCTGAACAAGATCGACCTGCCGGCGGCGCAGCCTGAAAAGTACGCAGCGGAACTGGCCAGCCTAATCGGAGGCGACCCGGAGGATGTGCTGCGGGTGTCCGGCAAAACCGGCGTTGGCGTGGAGGCGCTCCTGGACAAGATCGTCCGCGACCTGCCGGCGCCGAAGGGCGATCCGGACGCGCCGGCCCGGGCCATGATTTTCGACTCGGTCTACGACACCTACCGGGGCGTGGTGACGTACGTGCGCGTGGTGGACGGCATGCTCCACCCCCGTGAACGCATCCAGATGATGTCCACCCGGGCCTCGCACGAGCTCCTCGAAATCGGCGTCAGCTCCCCGGAACCCACACCCTCCAAGGGCCTCGGCGTGGGCGAAGTGGGCTACCTGATCACCGGCGTAAAGGACGTCCGGCAGTCCAAGGTGGGCGACACCGTCACCAACCTTGCCAAGCCGGCGGCCGAGTCCCTGCCCGGCTACGCCGACGCCAAACCCATGGTGTTCTCGGGCCTGTATCCGCTGGACGGCGCCGACTACCCGGTGCTGCGCGACGCCCTCGAAAAGCTCATGCTCAACGATGCAGCACTGGTCTACGAACCGGAGACCTCGGCCGCACTGGGATTCGGCTTCCGAGTCGGCTTCCTCGGCCTGCTGCACCTTGAGATCACCCGCGAACGCCTGGAGCGGGAATACAACCTCGACCTGATCTCCACGGCACCGAACGTGGAATACGAGGTGACTTTGGAGGACAAGAAGGTGGTCCGGGTGACCAACCCCAGCGAGTACCCCACGGGCAAAATCGCCGAGGTCCGCGAACCGATGGTTTCGGCCACCATCCTGGCCCCCAACGAATTCGTCGGGGCCATCATGGAACTGTGCCAGTCCCGCCGCGGCGTCATGGGCGGCATGGACTACCTCTCCGAGGACCGGGTGGAAATCCGGTACCGCCTGCCGCTGGCGGAAATCGTGTTCGACTTCTTCGACATCCTTAAGTCCAAGACCCGTGGCTACGGCTCCCTGGACTGGAAGGCCGACGGCGAGCAGGTCGCCGACCTCGTGAAGGTGGACATCATGCTCCAGGGCGAACAGGTGGACGCCTTCAGCGCCATCACCCACCGCGACAAGGCCTACGCCTACGGCGTGATGATGACCGGCAAGCTCCGCGAACTCATCCCGCGTCAGCAGTTCGAGGTGCCGATCCAGGCGGCCATTGGCTCCAGGATCATTGCCCGCGAAAGCATCCGGGCCATCCGCAAGGACGTGCTGGCCAAATGCTACGGCGGTGACATCTCCCGAAAGCGCAAGCTGCTGGAGAAGCAAAAAGAGGGCAAGAAGCGCATGAAGATGGTGGGCACGGTGGAGGTTCCGCAGGAAGCGTTCATCGCCGCCCTCACCACCGACGAATCGAAGGACAAGGCCAAGAAGAAGTGACCACCGCGCAGCAGGGGACCCGCTGATGCCCAGCGTACTTCCCCTCGGCGACCCGGCGCCGTCGGACGGTCTGCTGCCTGCCCAGGCTGCGGACGATGCGGCGGGCCGGGCCTTTGGCCTGTACGTCCACATTCCGTTCTGCGCGGTGCGCTGCGGGTACTGCGATTTCAACACCTACACCGCTACGGAACTGGGCGGCGGCGCGTCGCAGGATGCCTACGCGCAAACCGCAGTGTCGGAAGTGTCCTTGGCCGCCCAGGTGATGAGTCGTTCGGGGCTGCCGGAACGCAAGCTCAGCACTGTCTTTTTCGGGGGCGGTACACCCACCCTGCTTCCGGCCGATGACCTCGCCCTGATCCTTCGCGCCGCCATTGACCGGTGGGGCATCGAGGACGGCGCCGAGGTCACCACGGAAGCCAACCCCGATTCGGTCACCCCCGAATCCCTCGCCATCCTCAAGGAGGCGGGTTTCACGAGGGTCTCCTTCGGCATGCAGTCCGCAGTCCCGCACGTGCTGAAGGTCCTGGACCGCACCCATACGCCCAGCAGGGTTCCGCAGGTGGTGCAGTGGGCGCGGGAGGCCGGGCTGGATGTCAGCCTGGACCTGATATACGGGACGCCGGGGGAGTCGCTTGCCGACTGGCGCCACTCCCTGGAGACTGCCCTCTCCTACCAGCCGGACCACATCAGCGCCTACGCGCTGATTGTGGAGGACGGCACCAAGCTGGCCGCGCAGATGCGCCGCGGCGAGGTGCCGGGAATTGACGACGACGACCACGCCGACAAGTACGAACTCGCCGACCAGCTCATCACCGATGCAGGGCTCGGCTGGTATGAGGTCAGCAACTGGGCGCGGAGTCCGGAGCACGCGTGCCGCCACAACCTGGCCTACTGGCGTGGCGACGATTGGTGGGGCATCGGCCCCGGCGCGCACTCGCACGTGGGCGGGGTGCGCTGGTGGAACGTGAAGCACCCGTCCGCGTATGCCAACCGCCTGTCCCAGGGGCATTCGCCTGCGGCGGGCCGGGAAACCCTTGACGCCGAAACCAGGAACATGGAGCGGGTGATGCTGGAAGCGCGCCTGCAGTCAGGCCTTGAGGTTTCGGCCCTCAGCGCCGGAGGAAGGCACCAGGTTGCAGGGCTCATTGCTGACGGCCTGGTGGAGCCGGCCGCCGCTTTCCAGGGCCGCCTTGTCCTTACGCTGAAGGGCAGGCTCCTGGCGGACGCCGTGGTCCGCCGCGTCCTTCCGGACTGACGGCCGCCGGCGCGTCCAAGGGGAGGGCCCGCTCCGCTACTTGATCCAGCGCAGGTTGTACTGGTAGCGGTGCGGCTGGCCCTTGTTGACGTGGATCCCTGCGGCCACGGAGAAGCAGGTCAGCGCGACCCAAATCAGGGTTGCGATCACGGCGAAGATGTTGCCCACGTAGGGAATGAACACCAGGATGTTGGCCAGGACGGCGGCGATGGTGGGGGGCAGGCTGAAGTTCAGTGCCTCTTTGGATTCCTGCGCGGTGAACGGCCCGCGGTGGCGGAAGATCAGGTAGATCAGCAGCGAGGGCACGCAGCCAAGGATCCCGCCGAAATGTGCCAGCGTGGCCCATTGGCGGTCCTCGCTGGCCGTGAGCGGCAGGGCATTGGCGGGGACGCCATGGTACTCGGAGCGGCCTTGGCCGTCCCTGTGATCACGTGCGTTTTCTGCCACAGTCTGTTCCTTCGGAGATGCAAGTGGTGCTGACGTCAAATACGGGTGCGGTGTGCAATACCCCTGGGAGAGCCGGCATTGCACTATCAAGAATACTGGCTCCGGGGGCAGTGTCCGCCCTTCAGGGCACGGTGAGGAAGTCGATGACTTCCTCAACCCGCCCCAGCAGCGATGCTTCCAGGTCGGCGTATGTGCGGACGGCACCCAGCAGTTTCTGCCATCCGAGGCCGATGTCTTCCTTGGTGGCGTGCGGCCAGCCGAAGGCTTTCAGGATCCCGGTCTTCCAGTCCTGTCCACGGGGCACGGCAGGCCACTTGTCGATGCCCAGCACCGCCGGCCGGATAGCCTGCCAGACATCAACGTAGGGGTGTCCCACGATCAGGACATTCCCGGCCGCGCCGGGGGAGGCCATAACGGCGTCGGCGATGCGGGACTCCTTCGAATCCGGAACGAGGTGGTCCACGAGGACGCCGAGCCGCCGGCCGGGACCGGGGTTGAAGCCGGCAACCGCAGCGGCGAGATCGTCGATGCCGTGCAGGGGTTCGACGACGATGCCCTCTACCCGAAGGTCGTCGCCCCAGACCTTTTCCACCAGTTCGGCGTCGTGCTTGCCCTCCACCCAGATACGGCTTGCCTTGGCCACCTGGGCCCGCTGGCCGGCGACCCGGACAGAACCGGAGGCCGTCCTGCCGGCGACCGGACCGCCGGCAGCCGGACGTGGTGCCGGGGGCACGAGCCTGATGGGCCGGCCCTCCAGGAGGAAACCGAAACCCAGCTTGAAGGACCGGGACTTCCCGCGCCGGTCCTCCAGGGCAACCACGTGCATCCCTCCGGATTTTTCCACCCGCGTCACGGCACCCACCCAGCCTGACTGCACATCCTCCAGCACCATGCCCCGCTCCACCGGCACCTCGGGCAATTCCGCTTTGGCCGGGGCGGATATGCCGCGGGGCCCCCAGTTTTGGTAATCCATGGATTCGATCCGCCTAGCGCTAGGTCCTCCGCACCGGAATTTCGCCCGGAGCGGTACCAATGCTAACAACGGGCCAAGGCATAATAGACTGTTAGCACTTAGGCATGTCGAGTGCTAACAAGGTGGCATCTGGCGGGGCATGGGCCCCGCACCGTGGATGGAGGTGGAGAGTGAGCGAGCCACGCAAACTGGAAGTGCTGCGGGCCATCGTGGAGGATTACGTCCACTCCCGCGAGCCGGTCGGGTCGAAGGCCCTGGTTGAGCGGCACCATCTTGGGGTTTCCAGCGCAACTATCCGGAACGATATGGCGGCCCTTGAGGACGAGGGATTAATCACGGCCCCCCACACCAGTGCAGGGCGGATTCCCACGGACAAGGGCTACCGCCTTTTCGTTGACCAGATCTCGGCGGTCAAGCCGCTCTCTGCAGCCGAACGCCGGGCCATCCAGTCCCTGCTTGAAGGCGCAGACGATCTCGACGACGTCCTGGACCGTACTGTCCGGCTGCTTTCCCAGCTGACCAACCAGGTGGCTGTGGTCCAGTATCCGCACCTCAGCAAGGCACTGGTGCGCCACATCGAATTCGTGCTGCTTGCCCCCCGCAAGGTGTTGGTGGTGCTCATTGCCAACAGCGGCAAGGTGGAGCAGCGGGTCATCGACGTCGGCCAGGACCTGGGCGACGACGCCGTGGCAGCACTCCGCACGCGTTTCCTCGCCGCACTGTCCGGGACGCCGCTGAGCCGGCTTGCCACGGCCCTTCCCTCCGTCGTGGCGGGCACAGCGCAGGCACACCGCCAGGCTGCGCACGCCCTGGCACTTGGCCTCGAGGGTCTGGCGCAAAACACCAGGGAGGACCGGATGGTCATGGCCGGGACAGCAAACCTGGCCCGGTCCAACGTGGACTTCCCCCTCAGCATCGGCCCCGTACTCGAGGCCCTTGAGGAGCAGGTGGTGATGCTGCGGTTGCTGAGCGAGATGGCACAGGACCACCGCGGCGTTGCCGTCAGCATCGGAAGGGAGAACCCCTACGACGGCCTGGCCGAGGCCTCGGTAGTGGCCACCGGCTACGGCCCCGACAGCGTCGCCAAGGTAGGGATCCTGGGCCCGACCAGGATGGACTACCCCACCACCATGGCCGCCGTCCGGGCAGTGGCCCGCTACCTTTCCAGGATTTTGGGGCCCTGACCCGCGCGGCCGGAGCATTCTCCGGCCGGGAACAAAGAGCCGGGCGCCCGACTGAACGCAGTACAACAAGGAAGAGATACGAACTTTGAGCAGCCACTATGACGTCCTTGGAGTCTCACCCGAAGCTACGGGCGAAGAGATCAAAAAGGCCTACCGCAAACTGGCCCGTACCCTCCACCCGGACGTAAACCCCGGTGAGGATGCCTCGGAACGCTTCAAGGCAGTAACTCACGCCTACGAGGTCCTTTCCGACCCCCAGAAGCGCCGGATCTACGACACCACGGGCAACGAGAACGGCACGGACAACGGCTTCGGCGGAGCCGGTTACGCGGGCCAGGGCTTCGCATTCCAGGACATCTTCGACACCTTCTTCGGCGCCGGGGGCAGCTCCGGCCCGGCTTCCCGCGTCCGCCGCGGCCAGGACGCCCTCATCAGCGTCCGGATCGACCTTCGCGACGCCGTGTTCGGCGTGAACAAGAAGCTCGAAGTGGACACCGCCGTCGTCTGCCCCACCTGTGAGGGATCCTGCTGCCGGCCCGGCACGCACCCCGAGCGCTGCGACATCTGCGGCGGCAGCGGCCAGGTCCAGCGGGCCGTCCGCTCCATTCTTGGCCAGGTCATGACGGCGGCCCCCTGCGGCACCTGCGAAGGGTTCGGCACCGTCATCAAGGACCCCTGCAACGAATGCAGCGGCCAGGGCCGAATCCGCAGCCGGCGTTCGCTGACCATCAAGGTACCCGCCGGCGTGGCCACCGGAACCAGGATCCAGCTCTCCGGGCAGGGCGAGGCGGGACCTGCCGGCGGCCCCGCCGGCGACCTGTACGTGGAAATCCGTGTCAACAATGACGCCACCTATGTGAGGGAAGGCGATGACCTTCACGCCACCCTGCACATCCCGATGACTGCCGCCGCCCTGGGCACCGACGTCAACCTGGAAACCTTCGACGGCACCCAGGACATCGACGTCAAGCCCGGAACCCAGTCCGGCGAGATCATCACCCTGCGCGGCCTGGGTGTCACCCACCTGCGCGGCTACGGCCGCGGGGACCTGAAGGTCCACCTCCAGGTGGACACGCCGGCCAAGCTCGACCCGGCGCAGGAGGACCTCCTCCGGCAGCTCGCCAAGCTTCGCGGGGAACAGATCACCGAGGGAAAGCTCGCCGCCAGCGGTGGCATGTTCGCCAAGCTTCGGGACCGGTTCGGTAACCTGTAGCGGTGAGCAATCCCGTCTTCTTCACACCCGCCGGCTCGCTGGCCGGAATGGTCCCTGGCGGCCATTTTGTCCTGGACGGTTCCGAGGCACGCCACGCCGTGACGGTCAAACGGCTGTCGCCGGGAGAGTCGGTGGACATCGTCGACGGCGCCGGCACCCGCATGACCGGAAAAATCGTCGCAGCTGCCCCTTCCGGTCTCGAAGTGGAGTGCGGCGCCGTGGCCACGGATGAAAGGCCGGACGTCCGGCTGGTACTGGTCCAGGCGCTGGCCAAGGGTGACCGCGACGAGCTGGCAATCGAGACGGCCACCGAACTGGGGATCGACGCCGTCGTACCGTGGCAGTCCGAACGGTCGATCGTCCGTTGGAAGGGCGACAGGGCCGCCCGCGCCCATGCGAAGTGGGAATCTGCCGTGGCGGCGGCCGCGAAACAGGCGCGCCGGGCCTGGATTCCCGAAGTCCGGGCTGCGGTTGAAACGGCAGGGCTCTCCGCTGCCGTGGAGGCCGCTGACCTGGCGGTCATCCTCCACGAAGACGCTGTGCGCCCGATGCGTGCTGTCCTTCAGGAGTGGCAGGGGAGTGCCCCGGCCGGGATCCGGGAAGTCCTGTTGATTGTCGGTCCGGAGGGTGGCATCAGCCCGCGGGAAGTAACGAAACTTTGCGACAAAGGCGCCGTGACTGCCCTGTTGGGGCACCACGTCCTGCGGTCCTCCACAGCCGGTCCGGCCGCCGTCGTGCTGGCAAGCGACATCCTTGGCCGGTGGGCCGCTACCTGACCTTGAAGGACCTCGTGTCCTCATTGCGGTCCGGCTCCCCGCCGGAACCTGCCTGGGCCACCCGGAGCTCGTAGTCGCCCGGTGGCAGGTTGAGCGCCAGCGTGAAAACTCCCGCCTGCCCCTGGGCGGCGGCCGCCGTGGTCTCTCCGGTCAGGAAGGGCGTTTTGCTGCCGCCGTCCCCGGACTGCAGGATTTGCCAGTGCAGCTTTGCCCCCGGCGACGTGCTGCGGCCGGTGATCTTTACGCTGCCGCTGGGCACCTCGGTGTTTTCCTGGGGATCGATGATCCAGACCGGCGCCACCAGGCCGGCGGCCCGGGTCATCAGTGCGCCCAGCTGGACTTTTCCGAACGCCACGTAGTCCGTGTGGCCGTCCACCAGGATCCGCACCCGGATCTGCTGCCCGGTGTCGATCAGGCCCGAGCTCGCGGCGGCTGCGGTGGCCGTGTAGATCAGCTGCTGGATGGCCCGGGCCGCCATATCAGCGTCGAGGTTGCTGTTGAACGCATCAGCGGAGACGTCAACGGTGATGATGTCCTTGCCCGAAATGGACGTAGCCAGTTTGTCCGGATTCTGCCACGGCGTGAAGAAATCAGGGTCAAGCGGTTTCTCTGACATCATGGCGCGCAGGGCCCGTGTCACCGGGTTTTCCTGCTCCGGGACGTCCCGGAACTCGCGGTAGAGGAAGACGTTCCCGCCCGTGCGGCCGATCCAGTAGACAGGCGCCTTGTTAGAGGACTGGGTGGTTTCCAGCGGGGCGCTGGTGGAGGGTGCGTCCGGCATGGTGCCGCCGGTGGCCGGGACCGAGGCGACGGTCCCCGTAGGGGCTGGTCCGCCTTCGGCAGTGCAGGCAGCGAGCACCGGAACGAGCACCAGGATTCCCGCGAGGACGGCCGGGCGCAGGCGGCCCAGGGGTCGTCCTGCCCTTTCGGGCACAGAGGTTTCCGGCACTGTCCTGCCCTTGTCCTTTCATGGCGTGGCGGGCCGATCCCCCTGGCGGCCTGGCGTTCCAGCAGATGCTGCTGGATTTCCAGCATTGCACAGGGGAGGGCCGCCCCAACCGCACTTTTGCCTCCCCGGCCGCAACTGCAACGGGAACGATATGAGGCCGATATGAAGTTGATACCAAACGCTGCTTTTCGTTGCCGGCGGACGGCCCTTCAGGGTGGCGGAGGTGCAGGTCACTGGCCCGCAAAGTATCCGGCCGGGGCGTGTGCTGGCGTAAGATAAAGGGATCGCTGGCAGGGTGCTCCGTGCAACGGGCACCGGCTGCAGCAAACAACTGATGTCGATCTTCGAGGGGACCACGGGCCTGCGGGCCAGCACCATGACTGAATCAGCAAATGGTAAGCGCCGGCTCAACACGGGCGATGGCAGTCCGGGGGAATTCCCGCACTCCCTTCCCGGCATCCGGACCGAAGTAGTCCTCTTCGAGAACTCAGACCAGATGGTTCAGTCGCTCGGCAGCCATGACGAGGCGCTGCGGTTCATCGAGGAGCAGTTCCCGGACGTCAACTTCCATGCCCGCGGCAACGAACTGTCCATCAGCGGACCGGTCAGCGACGTTCCCCGCATCATGCGGCTCCTCCAGGAGGTCCGTGGCCTTGTGGCCCGCGGCACCGTCATCACCCCCGCGGTGCTGCAGCAGCTGGTGGCGCTCCTGCGCACGCAGTCACTGCAGAATCCCGTGGACGTGCTGACCCACGACATCCTCTCCAGCCGCGGCCGGACCATCCGGCCCAAGACGCTCAACCAGAAGACCTACGTTGACGCCATTGACGCCAACACGGTGATCTTCGGCATCGGTCCGGCCGGTACCGGCAAGACCTACCTGGCCATGGCGAAAGCCGTCCAGGCACTGCAGCAGAAGGAAGTCAGCCGGATTATCCTGACGCGCCCCGCGGTGGAGGCTGGCGAGCGGCTCGGGTTCCTGCCCGGTACGCTCAGCGACAAGATCGACCCCTACCTGCGCCCCCTTTACGACGCCCTGCACGACATGATGGACCCGGAATCCATTCCACGGCTCATGGCTGCCGGCACCATCGAAGTGGCACCCCTCGCCTACATGCGGGGACGTACCCTCAACGACGCCTTCATCATCCTCGACGAGGCCCAGAACACCACGCCGGAACAGATGAAAATGTTCCTCACCCGGCTAGGGTTCGGGTCCAAGATGGTGGTCACCGGAGACGTGACCCAGGTGGACCTTCCCTTTGGGACGCGTTCCGGGCTGCGGATCGTCGAAGAAATCCTCCAAGGCATCGAGGGCGTGAACTTCTCCGTCCTGGACGCCGCCGACGTCGTCAGGCACAGGCTCGTTGGCGACATCGTCAACGCGTACAGCATCTGGGACGAAGCCCAGCGGAACCGGGTCAAGCATTCAGCAAGCCGCGAAAAACGGGGGGAACACGCGTGAGCATCGAGGTCAACAACGAGTCCGGCATCCAAGTGGATGAATCCGCGCTTGTGGCCCTGTCGCGGTACATCTTCGAACAGCTCTACATCCATCCGCAGGCCGAACTTTCCATCCTCCTTGTGGATGAGCCGGCCATGGAGAAGCTGCACATCGAACTGATGGACGAACCGGGCGCCACCGATGTGCTCTCCGTTCCCATGGACGAATTGACCCCCGGAACACCGGGCCGGCCCACGCCCCAGGGCATGCTGGGCGACATCGCCATCTGCCCGCAGGTCGCGAAGGTCCAGGCCAGGAATGCCGGGCACGCGCTGCAGGACGAAATGCTGCTGCTGACCACGCACGGCATCCTTCACCTGCTGGGCTACGACCATGCCGAGCCGGAAGAGAAGGCGGAGATGTTCGGGCTCCAGCGGGAACTCCTGTCCGGCTTCACCGGCAAAGAAGCCCCTGCCGAGACCACCCAGTGACACAACTGCTGCTGGTTGCGGTGGCACTGGTTTTCCTTGCCGTCGCGGCCCTGCTGACCGCGGCCGAGGCTGCCTTCAGCTTCCTTCCCCGGCACGACGCCGAAGAGGCACTGCACAGGAGCCGCGGCACCGCGATGCGCCGCATCCTGGCTGAACCCGTCGCCCACACCCGGGCGCTTCGCTTCTGGCGCGTCTGGTTCGAGATGGCCTCCGCGGTGGCCGTCGCCGTCCTGATCGCAAGCCTGCTCGACAACGTCTGGCTCGCGGGACTGGTGGCCACCGGCATCATGGCCCTCCTGGGGTTCGTGATCGTCGGGGTCTCACCACGGCAGCTCGGCAGGCTGCACTCCTCCGCGGTGGTCCGCTTCACCGCCCCAATGGTCCGCTTCCTCACCAGCGTGCTGGGCCCCATCCCGGGCTGGCTGGTGGCCTTGGGAAGTTCGGCAGCCCCGGGCGCCCCCGGCGGCGACGACGCGTTCTTCAGCGAGCAGGAGTTCCGGGAACTCGTTGACCGCGCCAGCGAGTCGGACATGATCGAGGACACCGAGGCCGAAATGATCCAGTCGGTCTTCGACTTCGGCGACACCCTGGTGCGGGCCGTCATGGTTCCCAGGACGGACATCGTCAGCATCGACGCCGGCTCCACCCTTCACCAGGCGATGTCGCTGTTCCTGCGCTCGGGATATTCGCGGATCCCGGTCATCAACGAGAACACGGACCACATCCTGGGCATCGTCTACCTCAAGGACGTGGCCGCAGTCATCCACCAGATGGGCGCTGGCCAGGAGCCGCCCCTGGTGGAGTCGCTGGCCCGCGAGGTTCGCTATGTGCCCGAGTCGAAGCCGGTCAGCGACCTCCTGCGCGAACTGCAGAAAGAGTCCACGCATGTGGCCATCGTGATCGACGAGTACGGTGGCACCGCCGGGCTGGTGACCCTCGAGGACCTCATCGAGGAGATCGTGGGCGAGATCGTGGACGAATACGATACCGAGAGCGCTGAAGCCGTGGCGCTGGGTGACGGCTCCTACCGGGTCAGCGCCCGCATGGGCATCGACGACCTCGGCGAGCTTTTCGACCTCGAGATTGACGACGACGAGGTGGACACAGTGGGCGGCCTCCTCGCGAAGGCGCTCGGCCGGGTCCCCATCGTGGGCAGCAGCGTTGACGTGCAGGGCGTCTCGCTGCGGGCGGACCGGCTGGAGGGCCGGCGGAACCGGGTCAGCCATATCATTGCGGCGCCCGTACCAAGAGTAGAGACTGACCTTGAAGGCCTCCTGGAAGAGGCCGAAGCAACCCAGCAGGGAGTTCCACGTGAGCAAGAAAAATAAGGCTGCCGAACAGGACGACTTCGGCGGTTTCCGCGCTGGGTTTTCCGTCCTGGTTGGCAGGCCCAACGCGGGCAAGTCCACCCTGACCAACGCATTGGTGGGGAAGAAGGTGGCCATCACCTCCGCCAAGCCGCAGACTACCCGGCACACCATCCGGGGCATCGTGCACCGTGATGACGCCCAGCTGATCCTGGTGGACACGCCCGGGCTGCACCGTCCCCGCACCCTCCTCGGCAAGCGCCTCAACGACCTGGTGGCCGACACCCTCGCCGAAGTGGACGCCATCGGCTTCTGCCTGCCGGCCAACGAAAAGATCGGGCCCGGCGACAAGTTCATCGCCGCCCAGCTTGCAGCCGTGGGCCGCAAGCCCGTGATCGCCATCGTCACCAAGGCCGACCTCGTGGACAAGCAGGCGCTGACGGAACAGCTGCTCGCCGTGGCCGCCCTCGGCCGCGAGGTGATGGGCGAGGACGGCTGGAAGGACATCGTTCCCGTCTCCGCCGCCGACGGTTTCCAGGTGGGAACAGTGGCCGATGTGCTCATCAGCCACATGCCGCCGTCGCCCCCGCTGTACCCGGATGGGGAACTGACCGACGAACCCGAAGCTGTCATGGTGGCGGAACTGATCCGCGAGGCAGCCCTGGAGGGGGTCCGGGACGAGCTTCCACACTCCCTCGCCGTCGTAGTGGAGGAAATCGTTCCCCGGGAGGACCGGCCGGAAGACAACCCGCTGCTGGATGTGCGCGTGAACCTCTACGTTGAACGCCCCTCGCAGAAGGCCATCATCATCGGCAAGGGGGGCGCCCGCCTGCGGGAAGTGGGTACCAACGCGCGCAAAGGCATCGAAGCCCTCCTTGGCACCCGCATCTACCTTGACCTTCATGTCAAGGTGGCAAAAGACTGGCAGCGCGACCCGAAACAGCTGGTCAAACTCGGTTTCTGACCCGCATTCGGGCCGTTCGCGGGCGCGTGCCAGGCAAGTTCACCGGACTGGACCACTAAAATGGACCGGATTTCGTTTTTAGAGGAAGGTTCACCACGTGGGTCGAGGCCGCGACAATCGCGACAACGAGGCTGACCTGTCAGCCGGACCGGGACCGGTATCCCGTCACGCGGACAGCCACACCGTGGGCGCCGCACGGCACCTCGGTCCCCTGCGGAGCATGCCCCTGTGGCTGAAAGCCGTCACGGGGGTGGTGGCGCTGGTCCTGGTGGCAGCTGCTGCGTTCGCAGGATTTTGGTTCTTCCGGCTCCAGAACAACATCTCCAAGGCGCCGTTGAACGCGGGCGGGGAGACCACCGAGTCCCCGGGGAACGACGCCACGGGACGGTTGCAGATCCTGATCCTTGGCTCGGACACGCGCGACGGCAAGAACTCGGAGTATGGGTCTGCCGATGATTCCACGGGTTACGGCAAGTCCGACGTGATGATGCTGATGGACATCTCCGAGGACAACAAGCGCGTCAACGTCATCAGCTTTCCGCGTGACCTGCTGGTGGACATCCCGGACTGCAAGGATACGAAGACCAAGAAGGACTACCCGGCCCGCACCGGAGTCATGATCAATGAGGCCATGAGCGAAGCCGGCATCGGCTGCGCCGTGGACACGGTCAACAAGCTCACGGGCATGCAGGTGGACCACTTCATGATGGCGGACTTCAACGCCGTGAAGGAGCTGTCCAATGCCGTCGGCGGCGTGGACGTCTGCATCAGCGACGCCGTGTACGATCCTGATTCCAGGCTGCGGTTGCCGGCCGGAACGTCGTCCGTGCAGGGCGAGCAGGCACTTGCGTTCCTCCGCACCCGCCATGCCTTTGCCGACGGCGGTGACCTGGGCCGCATCAAGGCGCAGCAGGGATTCCTCTCCTCGCTGACGCGGAAGATCAAGGATGAAGGCACCCTGTCGGACCCCGCGAAGATGCTGAAGATCGCCGACGTCGTAACCCAGAACCTGACGGTGGATGACGGGCTCGCGTCTGTTCCCACACTGCTGACCATCGGGAACCGGCTCAAGAACATCGACATCAGCAAGGTGGCGTTCGTGGCAGTGCCCACGACGCCGGCGCCCGTGGACCCGAACAGGCTGGTCATTGCCGAACCCGCAGGGGCCCAGCTGTTTTCGGCACTGCGGAAAAACGTGGACCTGACCGACCCCGCCGCGCCCACCACGCCGTCACCTACCGAGTCGGCGTCGCCGTCGGCAACACCCACGGAGACAACTCCGCCGGCGCCGCCGTACAACAAGGCCATCCAGCCCGTTACAGTCGCCAATGGAAGCGGCGTCAACGGCCGCGCCCAGGAGCTGGTCCAGGCGCTGGTGGCCGGCGGCTTCACCCAAACCGGCCAGTTCCTCGCCCAGCCGGTTGCCAAGTCGGCGGTCTACTACGGCAATGGCTTCGCCGACGTGGCCGCCGATGTGGCCGCCCTGCTGGGAATCCCTGCCACGCTCATGATTCCCGCCCCGGGCGTGTCCGGCGTTCAGGTGTATGTCGGCAGCGACTTCACCACCGGCACGGCCTACGGGGCGGCAGGCGGCGGAACTGCCGCTGCCTTGCCCCAGGACATCGTCAACCAGACCGCGGGCGACAAGGTCTGCCAGCAGGCCAATCCCGAGCTGATCGTCAGGTAGCAACAGCCGTTCCTGCGGCGCGCAAACGCCAGTTGAAAGAAAATGGGCCCCGCCGGAAACGGCGGGGCCCATTTTCCTGCGCTCCGGTTACCAGATGCTGACCCGCTCGGCGGCCGGCCTCCACATTCCATCGTCCTCGGTGACATCGAATGCCTCGTGGAACGAATCCAGGTTCTTCGCGATGGCGTTGGTCCTGAACTCGTTCGGTGAGTGGGGATCGGTCGCAAGCCGGCGGATGGCCTCCTCCTGCCGGATGACCTGGCGCCAGCCCGCTGCCCAGGACGCGAAGAAACGCTGCTGACCGGTCAGGCCGTCAAGGACCTCTGGTTCCTTGCCGTCGAGGCTGATCAGGTACGCCTTGTAAGCGATGGTCAGCCCTGCAAGGTCGCCGATGTTCTCGCCCAGGGTCAGCCGGCCGTTGACGTGGTGCCCTGGCGCGGCGGTGGGGGAGAGCGCGTCGTACTGCGCGACCAGCCGCGCCGTCAGCGCGTCAAAAGCCTGCCGGTCCTGGTCGGTCCACCAGTTCCGCAAGGCCCCGCCGCCGTCGAACTGTGAGCCCTGGTCATCAAAACCGTGCCCGATCTCATGGCCGATCACAGCCCCGATGCCGCCGTAGTTGACGGCGTCGTCGGCATCGGCGGTGAAGAACGGCGGCTGCAGGATGGCCGCAGGGAACACGATCTCGTTCATCATCGGGTGGTAGTACGCGTTGACCGTCTGCGGTGTCATCAGCCACTTGTTCCGGTCCACGGGCTTGCCCACCTCATCAAGGTGCCTGTCGACATCCGCGTTGTGGGCGCGTTCCACGTTGCCCAGCAGGTCCTGGGGGTCGATTTCCACGGCCGAATAATCGATCCACTCGTCCGGGTAGCCAATCTTCGCCCTGAACGCCTCCAGTTTGCGCAGGGCTTCGGCTTTGGTGTCTTCGCCCATCCAGCTGACGTCATTGATGCTGCGGCGGTAGGCCTCAATCAGGTTCGCCACCAAAGTCTGCATCCGCGCCTTGTGGGACTCGGGGAAATGGCGTGCCACGTAGATCTGGCCGACAGCCTCACCAAGGCCGGCTTCGACAACCGCGACGCCGCGCTTCCACCGGTCCTTGTTACGGGGCGTGCCGCTGATGGTGGTGCCGTAGAAAGCGAAGTTGGCGTCCACGAACCCTGAGGACAGGTAGGGCGCGGCCGCGCTGACGACGCGCATGGCCAGCCACTCCTGCCACGTGCCTACCGGGACTTCGTCCAGGAGGCCGGCAGCGCCGGCGAAGAAGTCGGGTGTGCTGACCACGATTTCAGCGCGCTTGTCCGCATCGATCCCGGCGGCGTCAAACCAGGTGGCTAGGAGGGGGAAGAGCTCGGCGGCTTCATCCGCTGTCTTCAGGTTGTAGGTCTTCTGCGGATCCCGGAGGGTGACGTTGTCCCAATGATGGGACGCGAGCTTTGTCTCCAGCCCGACCACGCGTGCTGCCGCACCATTCGGGTCCGCAACACCGGCCAGATCGAACATCTTCTCCACGTGTGCCGTGTACGCGGCAACGATCGGTTCGAACTTCGCGTCCCGGTAATAGGACTCATCGGGAAGGCCCAGGCCGCCCTGGCCGGTGTACAGCAGGACCCGGTCGGGGTTGCCCGCATCCGGTGCGGGGTAGATGTAAAACAAGCCGCCCACGTCCTTGCGGAACAGTCGTCCCGCCAGGGCCATGAGGTCCCGCACCGACGCTGTGGCAAAAACTTCCGCGAGTCGCCCGCGGATGGGTTCCATGCCCTTGCCCTCGACGGTGGCTTCGTCCATGAAGCTGTTGTACAGCCCGCCGATCTTCCGCTCGATCCCGGTGGCGTCGCCGCCCTTTGCTGCGGCCTCCTCGATGATGTCCCGGACGGCAATTTCGGACCCGTCCCGCAGGGCGGTGAAGGTGCCCTCCAGGGGACGGTCATCCGGAATTTCGGTGGCCTTCAGCCATGCTCCGTTGACGTGCTGGTAGAGGTCGTCCTGCGGCCGGACTGTGTGATCAATGGTGGATAGATCGATCCCCGAAATGGGCACTGCAACTCCTTTGCTGGGACGCCGCTGCCGGGCGGAACACCGCAGCGCGTCTGCATGCTGGACTTTACGGACGGTAGTGCCCTTTCATCTTACGCACCCGTGTTACCCTCAAAGTGTGCGTGCAGAGCTCCTTCTCCTTAGCTGCCGCGGCGAGGCCACAGACGCTATCTAGCGCACGGCCCACCCTCGCTGCGGAGTTTGTGTTGCCCGGCCACCCTTTCACTGAAGATCGATAGAAAAGGCCACGAACATCATGCGTAACGCACAGAAGCCCTCAGGAATGCCCGCCCACCGGTACATGCCGTTCCAGGACCAGATCAAGGTTGAACTGCCAGACCGCACCTGGCCGGACAAGATCATCACCAAGGCCCCGCGCTGGTGCGCAGTTGACCTGCGCGACGGCAACCAGGCGCTCATCGATCCCATGAGCCCGGCCCGCAAGATGAAGATGTTCGACCTGCTGGTCCGGATGGGCTACAAGGAAATCGAGGTCGGGTTCCCGTCCGCGTCGCAGACGGACTTCGACTTTGTCCGCCAGCTCATCGAAGGCAACCACATCCCGGATGACGTCACCATCCAGGTCCTCACGCAGGCCCGGGAACACCTGATCGAACGGACCTACGAGTCCCTGGTGGGCGCCAAGCAGGCCATCGTCCACCTCTACAACTCCACGTCCGTGCTGCAGCGGCGCGTGGTCTTCAACCAGGACGAGGACGGCATCCTGGACATCGCCCTGCAGGGGGCCCGGCTGTGCCGGAAGTACGAGGAAACCCTCGCTGACACGCACGTAACGTACGAGTACTCGCCGGAGTCCTTCACCGGCACGGAACTCGAGTACGCCGTCCGGGTGTGCAACGCCATCGCCGATGTCTTCGAGGCCTCCGCCGACCGCCAGGTGATCATCAACCTGCCCGCCACTGTCGAAATGGCCACCCCCAACGTCTACGCCGATTCCATCGAGTGGATGAGCCGGCACCTGCACCCCCGCGAAGGCATCATCCTCTCGCTGCACCCGCACAACGACCGCGGAACCGGGGTGGCTGCCGCCGAACTGGGCTACATGGCCGGCGCCGACCGCATCGAAGGCTGCCTGTTCGGAAACGGCGAACGGACCGGCAACGTGGACCTGGTGACCCTGGGCCTGAACATGTTCGTCCAGGGCATCGACCCGATGATCGACTTCTCCAACATCGACGACGTCCGCCGGACCGTGGAGTACTGCAACCAGCTGCCGGTTCCGGAGCGTTCACCGTACGGTGGCGACCTGGTGTTCACCGCTTTCTCCGGCTCGCACCAGGATGCGATCAAGAAGGGCTTCGAAGCACTGGAGCGCGACGCCGCCGCGGCCGGTAAGGCCGTGGACGACTTCACCTGGCAGGTTCCCTACCTGCCGGTGGACCCCAAGGACCTGGGCCGCAGCTACGAGGCCGTCATCCGCGTGAACTCCCAGTCCGGCAAGGGCGGCGTGGCCTACCTGCTGAAGAACGAGCACAGCCTGGACCTGCCGCGCCGTGCGCAGATTGAGTTCTCCGGCGTCATCCAGCGCCGCACCGACACCGTGGGCGGCGAGGTCAGCGGAGCCCAGTTGTGGCAGACCTTCCAGGACGAGTACCTGCCGTCCGGCCAGGCCGAGGGGCAGTGGGGACGCTACTCGCTGGGCGGGGTCAAGACGGAAACGGATGCCGACGGCGGCATGACGCTTCACGCCGCACTCACCATCGATGGTGCCCAGGTCAACCGGACCGGAACGGGTAACGGACCTATCGCAGCCCTGCTGAACATCCTCCACGACGACGGCGTGGACGTCCGGGTGCTGGACTACAGCGAGCACGCCCTGTCCGAGGGCGGCAACGCCGCGGCGGCCGCCTATGTCGAATGCGCCGTGGGGGAGCGGGTCCTGTGGGGCGTCGGCATCGATGCGAACACCAGCATGTCCTCCCTCAAGGCCGTCATTTCGGCGGTCAACCGCGCCATCCGGGACGCCCGGGCCTGACACCTGAAGGGGCGCCGCCGGTTCCAGCCGGCGGCGCCGCCGCGGCCTGTCGGCATGCTGCCGGGCAGGATGGGAAGATAGAGCGTGGTTCAACAGTCTTTTGCCTCCCGGGCGTACCGGGACGACGCCGTGGTACTCCGTACCCACAAGTTGGGTGAGGCGGACCGCATCATCACGCTCCTGACCAAGCACCACGGCCAGGTCCGCGCCGTCGCCAAGGGCGTGCGCCGCACCAGCAGCCGGTTTGGTGCCCGGCTGGAACCCTTCATGGTGGCAGACCTGCAACTGGTGTCCGGCCGCACGCTGGACATCGTCACGCAGGCAGTTGCCAAGGGTGCGTACGGCGGCAGTATCGCCGCGGATTACGGCAGGTACACGGTTGCCGCCGCCATGACGGAGACCGCGGAGAAACTGACCGACGTGGACGGTGAAGCCGGAACCGCCCAGTACAACCTGCTGGTGGGCGCCCTCGCTGCACTGAGCCGCGACGACCACGCCGCAGGCCTCATCCTGGACTCCTACCTGCTCCGTGCCCTGGCCACGGGCGGTTGGGCCCCCAGCTTTACGGATTGTTCCCGGTGCGGAATGCCCGGCCCGCATACCGCGTTCTCCGCGCCACTGGGCGGCATGGTCTGCGCACAGTGCAGGCCGCCCGGGTCACCCGCGCCGGCATCCGAAACCGTTGTCCTGCTGGCGGCCCTGCTGACCGGTGACTGGGCCACGGCGGATGCGTCGTTGCCGCAGCACCGCAAGGAGGCCGCCGGCCTGGTGGCGGCGTACCTGCAGTGGCATCTTGAACGAGTACTGAAATCCCTCAAACATGTGGAGCGCAGCTGACAGTGGCCTTGGGAAAAAAGAACAATGCACCCCGCAAGCGCACCCATCCCGTGGTGGCCCCTTACCCGCATCCTTCCGGCGCGGTGGCCCCCTCCATCCCTGCTGAATTCATTCCCCGGCACGTGGCCATCGTCATGGACGGCAACGGCCGGTGGGCCAACCAGCGCGGCCTGCCCCGGATCGAGGGCCACAAGGCGGGAGAGCCGGCCCTGCTTGATGTGATGGCCGGTGCCATCGAGCTGGGGATTGAGTATGTCAGCGTGTACGCCTTCTCCACCGAGAATTGGCGCCGTTCCCCGGAAGAGGTCCGCTTCCTGATGGGATTTAACAAGGACGTGCTTCGACGGCAGCGGAATCAATTGGACGACTGGGGCGTCCGCGTGCGCTGGGCAGGACGCCGGCCGCGCCTCTGGGGTTCCGTGATCCGGGAACTGGAGGATGCAGAGGAGTTCACCGCGGCCAACACCACCTGTAATTTGACCATGTGTGTTAATTACGGCGGCCGCGCTGAGATAACCGACGCTGTCTCCGCTATAGCCGCGGACGTTGCAGCAGGCAGGCTGAAGCCGGGCGCCATCACCGAGCGGACCATCCAGAAGTACCTGGATGAGCCCGACCTCCCCGACGTGGACCTCTTCCTGCGCAGCTCAGGGGAGCAGCGGCTCTCCAACTTCCTGCTCTGGCAGTCCGCGTATGCGGAGTTCGTCTTCATGGACACGCTGTGGCCCGATGTTGACAGGCGGACCCTTTGGACCGCCGTCGAGGAATATGCCAGGCGCGACCGCCGCTACGGCGGGGCCGTCGATGCCGCCGCTGCGACGCCGGATCCCCAGGCGGACTAGCTTTCGCCGTAGGCCCGCAGCCAGCGGGCCAGGCGGGAATAGGCATCGGACCGGACCGGGCCGGGGGAGAGGAAGACGTCATGCAGGGCACCGTCAATCCGCTCGATGGTCACAGTACGGCCCAGGGCCAGTGCCCGGGTGCTGATGATGTTCACATCCAGGACGGCGTCAGTCCGCCGCATCTCCTCGGACCAGAGCAGGCCGTTGGCACTTCCCTTGGACAGCAGGACCAGGATTGGTGCCTCGATATCCAGGCCGCGGGCCACGCGGGCATGCCCGGCAAGGACTGCCCGCAGCCACCCTGCCCGGACAGGAAATGCCAGGCGGGGGCGGTAGCGCTCATCAACGGGCCACTCGCCGTCGGCCGCGTCACTGATGGTCCGCCAATAGTGGCCGCGCTCCGGAAGGCGGAGGACCGCCTGGGGGCGGAAGCGGGCCACCGGACGCACCATGCTGGAGGCTGCCCGCCGGACCAGCGAACTTCCGTGCATCTCCAGCCAGGGACTGTTCAGGATCAGCAGGGAGACAGCCTCCGGATGCCGGCTGGTCCACAGGGCCGCCACCAGTCCGCCGGTCGAATGGCCCATCAAAGCCAGCGGTCCGGGTACGCCCTCCTGGCGGATGACACGGGTGGCTTCTTCGATTTCGGCGTCGTAAGCGGCCAGGTCCGCCACGTAGCCCCCGGGTGACTCGGGGCGCAGGCTCCGGCCGTGATTATGCATGTCCAGCGCGTAGAACTCATAGCCGGCGGCAGCCCAGAACCGGGCCAGGTCAACGTTGAAAAAGTAGTCGCTCCAGCCGTGCAGGAAGAGCACAGCCCGGCGCCGGCCGCCGGCGGCCGCGGTGTCCGCGCCCGGCCTGAGCCGCACCAGGGTTGCTGTCCGGTCCACCCCGTCAGGTCCGGCTGCCGTAAAGGTGTGGGACTCGAAATCAGCCCCCAGGATGTCCTGCTGCCACTGCATGCCCTCATGCTAGACCGGCCCGCCGCGGTCCGCCGGTCCGTTCGGCCGCTTCACCGTTTTGGTGTGGCGCCCCCGGAGACGTGAAACTAAAGGCATGCGCGTTTATCCCACTTTCTTCAGGCTGGCCTTTTCATGGATGGACGCCGAGCGCGCCCACAAGATCGGATTCAAGGGCATCCGGCTCGCGCATGCGTCGGGAGCAGGGAGGGTCTTGCAGAAGCTGACTGCTCCGGCAGCGTCGCTGCAAACCACCGCCTTCGGCGTGACTTTTCCTTCGCCGTTCGGGCTCGCTGCGGGTTTTGACAAGGAAGGCCACGGGATTGAGGCCCTGTCGGACCTTGGATTCGGGCACATTGAAGTTGGCACCATCACCGGACAGGCGCAGCCGGGCAATGAGAAGCCGAGGCTCTTCCGCCTGGTGGAGGACCGGGCCGTCATCAACCGGATGGGATTCAACAACGACGGCGCGTCTGCCGTTGCGCCGCGGTTGAAGGCAGCGCGTGCCGCGCTCCAGCGCCGCTACCCGTCAGTGCGTCCGGTCATCGGCGTCAACATCGGCAAAACCAAAGTGGTGGAACTTGCCGACGCCGTGGAGGACTACCTGGTAAGCGCCCGCAGCCTGGCGCCTGCTGCCGACTACCTGGTGGTGAATGTCAGTTCCCCCAACACCCCCGGACTGCGGCTGCTCCAGGACGTGGAAACACTTCGTCCGCTGCTGACCGCCGTAGGACAGGAAGCCGACCGCGCCGCCGGACGGCACGTACCCCTGCTGGTGAAGATCGCACCGGACCTCAGCGACGAGGACATCGACGACGTGGCGCGACTTGCCCTTGACCTGAAGCTGGACGGCATCATTGCCACCAACACCACAATCGCCAGGGATGGGTTGGCATCGCCGGCGGAATCGGTGCAGAACTGCGGCGCCGGGGGATTGTCCGGAGCTCCCCTGAAGCAGCGTTCCCTTGAGGTGCTGAAGCGGCTCAAGCACGCCACCGGAGACGCCCTGAGCCTGGTGTCGGTAGGCGGCGTGGAGTCGGCGCAGGATGTCCAGGAAAGGCTCGACGCCGGAGCCACCCTGGTGCAGGGCTACACGGCTTTCCTCTACGAGGGACCCTTCTGGGCGGCACGGATCAACAAGCAGCTGGCAAAGAACCGCCGCTCCTGACCCCTAAATCCCATGGCGCCTGTGACTGCGGCTCCTACCAAAAACGGGCACCCCGGCGGATTTCCGCCGGGGTGCCCGTGTTCAAAAGGTTTATGGATGGTCAGGCGGGGTACTGGCCGCGCTGGACCTGGGGCTTGGGCAGCCGCAGTTTCCGGAACTGGAGGGACCGCATGGAGCCGTACCAGACCGTACCGCGCTCCACCTCGCCGAACTTTTCCGCCAGCCGCTTGCGGAGCTTGCGGGACAGGATGAACACGTCCACGAAGACCGCCAGGAACATCACCCAGAAAGCTCCCAGGACGTAGATCATCATGTCGCTGGAGGCGGGAACCACCAACGACACCAGTACAAAGACCAGGGCGCCGAACATCAGGTACTCGCCGAGGTTGAACCGGGCATCCACAAAGTCGCGAGCAAACCGTTTCTGCGGACCCTTGTCGCGAAGCGGCAGGAATTTCTCATCGCCGGTATCCAGGGCACGGCGCATCTTGAGGCGCTGGTCCTGCACGGCCTGGCGTTCGGCGGCCTTGGATGCCTTGCGGTCCTCAGGTACCAACGGCCGTTTGCGGGCGGCTTCCTGCGCCCTCCGCGTTGGGGTGGGTGCGCCCTTGCCCGCCACGCTTCCTTGCCGTGCCGCCGCCTCCGCTGCCTGCTGGTCTATGGTCTCCTGCGCCGAAGGCGCTTCTTTTCTACGTCCGAACACCTGACCAGAATACCTTGCAGCGGCCCGCATCCCGCCTGCGGCGGCAGGTCCGCTGACCGCCGGCCAAAAGTGACGGGGGTAATGTTTTGGCCATGACTTCATCACCCGCGGCAACCCCGCGCAGCACGACCACCACGACAGGACCGGGCCTGGAGGCCCGCGGCGGGACGGAAGACCTTCGTTCGGCTGTAGACCGGTCGTTCGACCAGACCCTGGACCGGCTCAAGGAGTTGGTTGCCATCCCGGGGATTGCCTGGCCCAGCTTCGAGCGCACCCCCCTGGAGCGAAGCGCCGACGCCGTCGCGGAGCTTCTTCGAGCCGCGGGGCTTGGGGACGTCGAGGTGCTGTCCGTTAATAAGGCCGACGGGACGCCCGGCGGCCCGGCCGTCGTCGCCCGCCGCCCTGCTGCCGAAGGGAAGCCGACAGTCCTCCTCTACGCCCACCACGACGTCCAGCCCGTGGGCGATGAGTCGCTGTGGGAAACCGAGCCCTTTACCGCCGTCGAGAAGGACGGACGGCTGTATGGACGCGGCGCAGCCGACGATAAAGCCGGCATCATGGTGCACATTGCCGCTTTTGCAGCTGCGGCCGAGGTCCTTGGCGGCGCCCTGGGCCTCGGCGTGACATTTTTTATCGAGGGCGAGGAAGAAGCAGGATCGCCCACGTTCCGGACCTTCCTGGAAGCGAACCGTGAACTGCTCCGGGCCGACGTCATTGTGGTGGCCGACTCCAGCAACTGGAAGGTCGGCACGCCTGCCCTCACCACCAGCCTCCGCGGCCTGGTCGACGGCACTATCGAGGTCCAGGTCCTTGACCACGCGGTGCACTCCGGCATGTTCGGTGGACCGGTCCTGGACGCCCCCACCCTGCTGTCCCGGCTGATTGCCACGCTTCACGACGCCGACGGGAACGTCGCCATCGAAGGGCTGGTGGCCACCGATACGGCTGCCGTAGAGATGCCCGAGGCCGACTACCGCGCCGACGCGTCCGTGCTTGACGGCGTCCGCCTGGCCGGGTCGGGAAGCATCGCCTCGAGGCTGTGGACCAAGCCTGCCCTTTCCATCATCGGTTTCGACGCTCCCGCCGTCGACGTCGCTTCCAACACGCTGCTTCCGCGGGCCAGGGCAAAGTTCAGCCTGCGGCTGGCGCCCGGCCAGGTCCCCGCCGAGGCCATGGATGCAGTGCGCCGGCACGTGGAAGCCAACGCGCCCTTCGGGGCAAAGGTCGTCTTCACTCCGGGCGAGGCAGGCAACCCCTTCCAGACCGACACATCATCCGCCGCCGCAACGGTTGCGATGTGGGCATTGGGGGAGGCCTGGGGGGTTCGGGCCGTCGAAACGGGCATCGGCGGGTCCATCCCCTTCATTGCCGACCTTACTGAGTTGTATCCCGAGTCCCAGATCCTGGTGACCGGGGTGGAAGATCCAGATTCGCGTGCGCACAGTGCCAACGAGTCCCTGCACATCGGCGACTTCCGCAATGCCATCCTGGCCGAAGCGCTCATGCTCAGCAGGCTGAACAACGAAGGCCTCACCACAGGGAAATGATGACCGTTCGGCACGCCGGCACCTGTCCTTCATCCAGGGAACAACCTGAGTTCTTTGACGGTTACGCCAGGAGTTAGAGCTACAGGACTGCCGCGCGTAGCATGTAGCTATAGCCCATACCGTATTTGTAGGGGCAGGCGCCGTTACGGCGACGCCGCCAGACCGTCCTAAGAAGGTAGGCCAATGAGCACCTCAACCAACGAAAACAGCACCGCCACCACCGTGGCCAGCGACGAACTGCCCGTTCACGAGGTCAACCTGACCGACGTCGCCGCCGGCAAGGTGCGCAGCCTCCTCGAGCAGGAAGGCCGCACCGACCTGCGCCTGCGCGTTGCCGTGCAGCCCGGTGGCTGCTCAGGGTTGATTTACCAGCTCTACTTCGACGAACGGCTCCTTGAGGGTGACGCTGTCCGTGACTATGACGGAGTGGAGGTCGTCGTCGACAAGATGAGCGTGCCGTACCTCAGCGGTGCAAGCATCGACTTCGAGGACACCATCTCGAAGCAGGGTTTCACCATCGACAATCCGAACGCCGGCGGCTCCTGCGCCTGCGGCGATTCATTCCACTAAGCCGGTTCTTTCGCCTGATGTCGGCGCCGGGCTTCCAGCCGTTTAAAACGGCACGGGGGCTCGGCGCCGACATGTGGGCGAAACGCCCGGCGGAGCGGTAAGCTCTACATCGAGTAGTAAAACTTTTTTGTGCCCGGAGCGCCGATGGGCTGCCCGGACAACAGCAACAAGTAGGAAGGGCCGTCTGTGAGTTCGCAGAACCGAACCGGCAGCCGACGCAAAACGATCACCACGATCTCAAGCTTGGCTATAGCCGGCGCGTTGGTTTTGACCGGATGTTCGCCAGAGGTAGAGAAAGGCTGGATGCCCACTGAACGGGGCACCACCAGCAACACCGACCGCATCATGGACCTCTGGGTCAACTCATGGATTGCTGCGCTCGTGGTTGGCACCATCACATGGGGCCTGATCATTTGGTGTATTGTCGCCTACCGCCGCCGCAAGGGAACCGTCGGATTCCCGCGGCAGACCAGCTTCAACCTTCCGCTCGAAGTCTTCTACCTCACCATCCCCATCTTCATGGTCCTGGTGTTCTTCTACTTCACGGACCGTGACCAGCAGGCGATCGATGACCGTTCACAGCCTGCCGACGTCGTCGTCGACGTCCGCGGCAAACAGTGGGCCTGGGACTTCAACTACAAGTCCGGCCAGGTGATCCAGGAAGACCTCCACGAGGCAGGCGTCCAGGCACACCTCACCGGCAACACCATCGACATGGAAAAGCTCCCCACCCTGTACCTGCCGGTCAACAAGTCTGTTGACCTCGAGCTCAATTCCCGCGATGTCATCCACTCCTTCTGGGTTCCCGCCTTCCTGCAGAAGCGCGACATGATTCCCGGCAAGACCAACTACATCCGGTTCACCCCCACTAAAGAGGGCACCTACGACGGTAAGTGTGCCGAACTCTGCGGCGAGTACCACTCCGAAATGCTGTTCCGCGTGAAGGTGGTGTCGGAATCCGAATTCCAGGCCCACATGGACCAGCTCAAGGCTGCAGGCAACACCGGCCTGCTCGGTGTTGAGTACGACCGCAACCCGAACCTGAACGAAACCAAGTAAGGGGAGCGACGTGGCTACGTACACCCAATCCGCACCTGCGGGAGTCCTGTCGGCTCCCGTGGTACCCAAATCCAAGGGGCGCATCGTCGTCAACTGGATCACCTCCACGGACCACAAGACCATCGGGTACATGTACCTGATTGCGTCCTTCGTGTTCTTCTGCCTCGGCGGCGTGATGGCGCTGCTGATCCGCGCCGAACTCTTTGAGCCCGGCATGCAGATCCTGCAGACCAAGGAACAGTACAACCAGCTGTTCACCATGCACGGCACCGTCATGCTGCTGATGTTCGCCACCCCGCTGTTCGCAGGGTTCGCCAACGTGATCATGCCGCTGCAGATCGGTGCCCCCGATGTGGCGTTCCCGCGCCTGAACGCGCTGGCTTTCTGGTTCTTCCTGTTCGGTTCCACCATCGCCGTGTCCGGCTTCATCACCCCGCAGGGCGCGGCGTCCTTTGGCTGGTTTGCCTACGCGCCACTGTCCAACACCACGTTCACGCCGGGCATCGGTGGCGACCTGTGGGTCTTCGGCCTGGCACTGTCCGGCTTCGGCACCATCCTCGGCGCCGTCAACTTCATCACCACCATCATCTGCATGCGCGCCCCGGGCATGACCATGTGGCGGATGCCGATCTTCACCTGGAACACCCTGATCACCGCCATCCTGGTGCTCATGGCATTCCCCCCGCTGGCCGCGGCGCTGTTCGCCCTCGGCGCGGACCGGAAGTTCGGTGCCCACATCTTCGATCCCGCCAACGGCGGCGCCGTCCTGTGGCAGCACCTGTTCTGGTTCTTCGGACACCCTGAGGTGTACATCATCGCGCTGCCGTTCTTCGGCATCGTCTCGGAGATCTTCCCGGTGTTCAGCCGCAAGCCGATCTTCGGTTACAAGGGCCTCGTGTATGCGACCATCGCCATCGCGGCCCTCTCGGTCACCGTCTGGGCCCACCACATGTACGTCACCGGCGCGGTCCTGCTGCCGTTCTTCTCCTTCATGACGATGCTGATCGCGGTGCCCACCGGCGTGAAGTTCTTCAACTGGATCGGCACCATGTGGCGGGGGTCCCTGACCTTCGAAACCCCCATGCTGTGGAGCCTCGGCTTCCTCATCACCTTCCTGTTCGGCGGCCTCACCGGCATCATCCTGGCTTCCCCGCCGCTGGACTTCCATGTTTCGGACTCCTACTTCGTGGTGGCGCACTTCCACTACGTGGTGTTCGGCACGGTCGTGTTTGCCATGTTCGCCGGCTTCTACTTCTGGTGGCCGAAGTGGACCGGCAAGATGCTCAACGAGCGGCTCGGCAAGATCCACTTCTGGCTGCTGTTCCTGGGCTTCCACGGCACCTTCCTGATCCAGCACTGGCTCGGTGTCATGGGCATGCCCCGCCGCTACGCGGACTACCTGCCGGAGGACAACTTCACCTGGATGAACCAGTTCTCCACCATCGCCTCGTTCGTGCTGGGCGCGTCCCTGATCCCGTTCTTCTGGAACGTGTACATCACCTGGCGCAAGGCTGAGAAAGTCCAGGTAGACGATCCCTGGGGCTTCGGCGCCTCGCTGGAATGGGCCACCTCCTGCCCGCCGCCGCGGCACAACTTCACCTCCCTGCCCCGGATCCGTTCGGAGCGTCCCGCCCTGGACCTGCACCACCCGGAACTCCGCCAGGTCCACACCGCCGATTCGCCGGCCCCCGCGGCCGCAGTTCTCGGTAACGCCGACCAGAAGGACACTGCACAGTGAAAATCGAATCCTGGATTTTTGGCTCCGGAGTTTTCTTCTTCGTACCCGTCGCCCTGGTCTATGGCTTTTTGACCAGCTGGGGCGAGTGGGTCGGCATCCTTGGCATCCTCCTCGTGGGCGGTCTCGCCGGCATGATCGGTGCGTACCTGGGATTCACAGGCAAGCGTGTTGGACTGCGGCCCGAGGACCGCAGCGATGCTGAGATCCACGAGGGCGCCGGCGAGCAGGGCCACTTCAGCCCCTGGAGCTGGTGGCCCCTGGTGCTCGGCATCGCCTGCGCTACCGGCTTCCTGGGCCTGGCAGTCGGCCCCTGGATCATCTTCATCGCCGGCGGCATCGCCGTCGTAGCCCTCGTGGGCTGGGTGTACGAGTACAGCCGCGGAGACCACGCACACTAAGCAACAAAAAGAATAACGACGGCGGGCCCCACCAATCCGGTGGGGCCCGCCGTCGTTAAATGCCTTCCAGGGCCTTTAGGCCGCCCCCTGCGACTCCAAAAGATCGCGCAGCTCACGCAGGGCCGCCTCCGCCCTTCCAAGCCACTGGGCGTCGCCCAGCGGAGGTTCACTCACTGACAGTTCCACCTCACAGCCCTGCGCGAAGTCAGCGCCCATCACGTGGAGCAGCGACCGGGCATCTACCTCCGCGGCGCCGGCCTTGCTGATGGTGACGGGAAGCCCGGTGTCCGTGACGGCCCGGACAAATACCGCGGCGGAGCGTGCATGCAGGCCTGCCGGCGCTGCCACCACAGCCTTCTCTATTGGCAAAGGGACTCCTTTTCGAGAGACGGCCCCCTCCGTCTTATTGGTGAATTTCCAGACCAAATATAGCGGTCACCGCATTGAGGCCGCCAAAGACGGGCGATGTCCCGCGGCTGGTCTAGACCGTCCTAAAATTGAGTGAACCCACCGGCAGGAGAAAAATTATGGCAGCTGGCGCCGCCGCAATCACGGGCGACATCGACCGCACCAGCGGGACGGCGATTTACGTCCAGCTTCGTGAGATCCTTCGCGCGTACATCGCCCAGTCGTGCCCGCCGGGATCTGCGCTGCCATCCGAACGGGACCTGGCAGAGCGGTTCGGCTTGGCACGGATGACGGTGCGCCAGGCTATTGATGCCTTGGTGGGGGAAGAGGTCATCGAGCGTGTCGTGGGCCTCGGGACGTTCGTCCGGCGACCGAAGCTGGATCTCCAGGTAAAGCTCACCTCCTACAGCGAAGAGATGCAGCGGCGCGGAATGGTGCCCGCAGCCAAAGTGCTGAGCTTCGAGCAGATCGGCGCCAGCGCGTTCCTGGCGCGCGAGCTCCAGCTCGATGAGGGTACACCGCTGGTCCGCTTCCGCAGGCTGCTGCTGGCCGATGGGGAGCCGATGAGTGTGGATGAGAACTTCATTCCGGCGCACCGGGTCCCCGGCCTGCTGGATGGCGAACCGCCCACGTCCCTGTACAACGTCCTGAGCGAGCAGTTCGGGCTCGTGATGGAGTGGGGTGAGGACATGATCGAGGCTACGGCCGCATCGCCGTCCACCGCCCGGCTCCTGAATGTAGAGGTAGGCGCGCCCTTGCTGAAGATCCAGCGGCATGCCTTCGTGGCCCGGGCGATGGTCGACTACTCCGTCTCCTACTACCGGGCGGACCGGTACAAGCTGTGGGTGCCCCTCCAACGGCCCGGAGCCCGCCGGGCACGCAACCACTGACAGATTCACGACTGCCGCCTGTGTGCGGACGCAGGCAGGAACCTCGGCGCCCAACGGCCTTGCAGTGGTAACGGGCGGGATTAAACAATGAAGGCCCGATCCATAAGGATCGGGCCTTCAGTGTTGGAACACAGAGCCTAGTGCGTCAGGCTCTTGGATCCTTCAGCCGCTTCGACTGCCTCGTGGCCATGGCCATGGGCTGCTTCGAGCTCTGCGGGCGTAGCGGGAGCAACCCGGTCCTCGAAGAACCAGCGGGAGAGGAACGCGCGGCGCTTCTCCTTGCGGGTCACGACGCCGTGCTCGTTCGGTACAGCCGGCAGCACCTGGGGTGACTCAAAACCAACCAGCTTGTACCGCTTGTACTCGTCCAGCGGCGCGTGGACCTCGATGAACTCACCGTGCGGGAGCCTGACAATTCGTCCGGTCTCGCGGCCGTGGAGGGCGATCTCCCGGTCCTTGCGCTGCAGCGCCAGTGCGACGCGCTTGGCGACAATGAAGCCGATGACCGGTCCGACGAAGAACAGGGCCCGGAGCCAGTAGGTGACGTCGTTGAGGGACACGTGGAAGTGCGTGGCAATGAGGTCCGAACCTGCAGCTGCCCACATCACGCAGTACCAGATGAATCCAGCAACACCGATGCCCGTACGGGTCGGGGCATTGCGCGGACGGTCCAGCACGTGGTGCTCGCGGTCATCCTTGGTGATCCAGCGTTCGATCCACGGGTAGGTGAACATCACCGTGAACAGGATTCCAGCGGGGACCAGTGCCGGGAGCAGAACGTTGAACGTGAACACGTGTCCGAAGAAGATCTGCTCCACGTGCCAGTTGCCGAGCGTGCCGGGCATGAGGCGGAGTGCACCATCGACGAAACCGATGTACCAGTCAGGCTGCGTACCGGCCGACACGGGGGAGGGGTCGTACGGACCGTAGTTCCAGATCGGGTTGATGGTGAAGAATGCCGCCATCAGCGCGATGACACCGAAGACGATGAAGAAGAATCCACCGGCCTTCGCTGCGTAGACAGGACCCAGGGGGTAGCCGACAACGTTATTGTCGTTGCGGCCGGGACCGGGGTACTGGGTGTGCTTGTGGACGACCACCATGAACAGGTGCAGGACGATCATCAGCAGGATCAAAGCCGGCACCAGCAGGATGTGGAGCATGTACAGGCGGCTGATGATGGCCGTGCCCGGGAACTCGCCGCCGAACAGGAAGAACGAGATGTACGTTCCGATGACCGGGATGGACTTGATGACGCCGTCGATGATGCGCAGGCCGTTGCCGGACAACAGGTCGTCGGGGAGCGAGTAGCCGGTGAAGCCGGCAGCCATGGCCAGGATCAGCAGGACGCTGCCCACAACCCAGTTCATTTCGCGGGGCCGGCGGAACGCACCGGTGAAGAAGACCCTCAGCATGTGGACTGCGATGGAGGCCACGAACAGCAGTGCCGCCCAGTGGTGCACCTGGCGCATGAAGAGTCCGCCACGGATGTCAAAGGAGATGTTGAGCGAGGAGCTGTACGCCACCGACATTTCCACTCCCTTGAGGGGAATGTAGCCGCCGTCGTAATGCGTCTCCGCCATGGACGGATCGAAGAAGAACGTCAGGAAGGTTCCGGACAGCAGAAGGATGACGAAGGAGTACAGCGCCACTTCACCGAACATGAAGGACCAGTGGTCGGGGAAGACTTTACGGCCGAACTCGCGAAGGATTCCGGAGCCGCCAACACGCGAGTCGACGAAGTCGGTGATCCGGCCTGTCTTGGTTTTGGCGACGAAAGCCGGCTCAGCTGTTGATGCTGCGCTCATGCGAATCACGCTCCCAGTAACTTGGTCCTACGGGTTCATGGAAGTCGCTGGTAGCGACGAGGTAGCCCTCGTCATCAACTGCGATGGGCAGCTGGGGGAGAGGACGGCTGGCGGGGCCGAAGATCACCTTGCACTCTTGCGTGAGGTCGAAGGTGGACTGGTGGCACGGGCACAGCAGGTGGTGCGTCTGCTGCTCGTACAGAGCAACCGGGCAGCCAACGTGGGTGCAGATCTTGGAGTAGGCAACGATGCCGTTGTAACCCCACTCTTCGCGGCCCTTTGAGGGGTTCAGCGATGCGGGATCAAGGCGCATCAGCAGCACAACGGACTTTGCCTTCTCGTTGAGCTTGCCTTCCTGCAGTTCATTCAGGCCTTCCGGGATGACGTGGAAGGCTGAACCGATAGTGACGTCCGAGGCCTTGATGGGAGTGCCATCGGGGTCGCGGGTGAGGCGCTTGCGCTTCCCGTCCTGCGGAGCCCACATGGTGTGCGCGAGCTTGTCGTCAGGGCGGGGACCGAGGTCACCGAAGATGGCGACGGCGGGGAGCGGGGCCAGTGCGACAGCACCCAGGAGGGTGTTGCGGATCAGCGGGCGGCGCTTGATGCCGGTCTCTTCCACAATGTCGTCGACGATGCGCACCGCGGCCTGGCGGTCCTCTTCGTAACGGATGGCGTGGCGTTCTTCGGAGACTTCGTGGTCGGGCATCAGGGCCTTGGCCCAGTGCACGATGCCGGTACCGATACCCAGCATTGCAAAGGCAGTGCCAATGCCGAGCAGGGCATTCTGGAGCCGGATGGTGGCAATGCTGGAGTCATCACCCAGATCAATGGCGAAGTACGCCACCAGGAAGATCAGGGTTCCAACAACAGAAATGCCAAATAGTAAGGCGACCTGCCGTTCTGCCCGCTTTGCGGCCTTCGGGTCCGTGTCAGCCAGGCGCAAACGATGCGGGGGAATTCCAGGATCCTGGAACTTCTCCACCTCATTCTGACCAGCCGTAGCTACGGTGCCCGAGTGGTTCGGACTGCCGTCACTATGGTTGCCCATAATTCGCCTCATCCTTCTCTCGTCCCGGCAGTTACCGGGTTAGTTTCTAATTTCAAGCTGCTGACTTGGCAGCAGAAGTTGTGGGTTCCTGCGAAAAGTCAGGACGTCCTGGACGTAAGCCAGATGGTGAAGGCAATGATGACGCCAAGGCCGGCTACCCAAACGAACAGGCCTTCGGCAACCGGACCGAGCGAGCCGAGGTCGGCTCCACCCGGCGAGCCGGAGGATTCGATCTGCTTCAGGAAGGTGATGATGTCCTTCTTGCCTTCAGGAGTGATGTTGGCATCGTTGAACACCGGCATGTTCTGCGGGCCCGTGACCATGGCCTCGTAGATGTGCTTGCCGGAAACGTCGGCCAGGGCAGGCGCGAACTTGCCGCGGGTCAGTGCACCACCGGCAGCGGCGGCGTTGTGGCACATGGCGCAGTTGGTGCGGAAGAGCTCACCGCCGGCAGCTGCATCGCCGCCACCGTTTGTCAGGTCTTCTGCAGGAACTGCCGGGCCGGCTCCCAGGGAGGCAACGTAGGCTGCAAGCTGGTGGGTCTGCTCGTCGTTGAACTGCACGGGCTTCTTCATGGCCTGCGGGCCGTTCATCTGCATCGGCATGCGGCCGGTGCCTACCTGGAAATCAACAGCGGCTGCACCGACACCCACCAGCGACGGGCCATCCTTGGAACCACTGGCACCCATGCCGTGGCAGGTGGCGCAGTTGGCGGCGAAGAGCTTGCCGCCTTCTTCCGTGTCGCTTGCACTGAACGTGGTGGTGGAAGCCTTGGCCTGGTTGACGGTGGTTGCCACGGCGTACAGCCCACCCGTGATGAGGAGCCCCATCAGAAGCAGCGCTATTGCTGCAAGTGGGTGACGCCGCTTTTGTGAGAGTGCCTTCACGTGGTGGTTCCTTTATTCGATCCTGCGCCGGCTCCGGGAGCCGCTACCTGAAATTCTGCCTCTTGTAGAAAAAGAATCAAAGCTGGCTACTTGAGTACGTAGATGACCAGGAAGAGGCCGATCCACACGACGTCAACGAAGTGCCAGTAGTAAGAGGTGACGATCGCGGACGTTGCTTCGAAATGTCCGAACTTCTTCGCGGCGAACGACCGGCCCATGATGAGCAGGAAGGCGATGAGGCCGCCGATCACGTGGAGGCCGTGGAAGCCCGTGGTCATGTAGAAGGCCGAGCCGTATGCGTTGGAGGAGAGCGAGACGTGCTCGGATACCAGCATGGCGTACTCGGTGGTCTGCCCGGCAACGAAGAACGCACCCATGAGGAACGTCAGGGTGAACCATTCGTTCATTCCCCAGCGGGCAAACTGCAGGGCGCCGCCGGTGCGCCGTGGCTGCAGCCGCTCTGCGGCGAAGACGCCCATCTGGCAAGTGAAGGAACTGGCCACGAGGACGATCGTGTTAACGAGCGCAAAGGGGAAGTTGAGCTTGGCCGTCTCTTCCGCCCACATCTGTCCGCTCGTGGAGCGCAGAGTGAAGTACATGGCAAAGAGACCGGCGAAGAACATCAACTCGCTGGACAGCCACACAACGGTTCCTACGGAAACCATATTGGGGCGGTTCAGCGTGGGGTGCGCCGGGGTACTGGGGGCATGGGTCGCAGATGTCACATAGACATTATGTCTGTAAAAGTCCGTGCTGCCCAACGCAAACCGCCTTTTCGGAGGACTTTTTCTACAAAGACGCGAAATTGCCCGGAAAAGTTCCCGCGACGGTTCACATTGGTCACTGGCCGCCATCGGTCGATAGCATCAGCACGTGACTTCTCAGGCAACTAAAGCGTCCGGCAACACCTGGCCCCGGTTGATCTCGGCGCTCATCAAGGGCAACGACCTCACTGCGGAGAGCACCTCCTGGGCCATGGACACCATCATGTCCGGGGAAGCAACGCCGGCCCAGATCGCCGGATTCCTTGTAGCCCTCAGCGCCAAGGGCGAGACAGTGGATGAGCTCTCCGGCCTCGTGGAGGCGATGCTTGCCCACGCCAACCCCGTGACCATCAGCGGGGAAAAACTCGACATTGTCGGCACCGGTGGTGACCAACTTAACACCATCAACATCTCCACCATGGCAGCCCTGGTCTCAGCCGGGGCCGGCGCCAAGGTGGTCAAGCACGGGAACCGTGCGTCGTCGTCGTCGTCCGGATCCGCTGACGTACTGGAAGCGCTCGGCGTCCGCCTGGACCTGCCCATTGCCCAGGTGGCACGGAACGCGGAGGAGGCAGGCATCACGTTCTGCTTTGCGCAGGTATTCCACCCGTCCTTCCGGCACACTGCCGTCCCGCGGCGGGAACTGGCTGTACCCACGGCCTTCAATTTCCTTGGACCGCTCACCAACCCAGCCAATGTGCAGGCGTCAGCGGTGGGCGTCGCCAATGCGCGGATGGCACCGCTCGTGGCCGGCGTCCTGGCGCGCCGGGGGAGCCGGGGACTGGTCTTCCGCGGCAATGACGGACTGGACGAGCTGACCACGACCGGGCCTTCCACCGTGTGGGAGATCCGGGATGGTGCCGTCAGTGAACTGCGTTTCTCGCCGGAGGACCTTGGCATCAGCCTGGCTACTGTTGAACAACTCCGTGGCGGTAATGCGGCGGCCAATGCGGGAGTTGTCCGGGATGTGCTGGCCGGCAGTAAGGGGCCTGCAAGGGACGCGGTGTTGGTCAACGCCGCGGCGGGCCTGGTTGCGTTCGACCGGCACGCCGAGGGCCCGTTCCTGGACCGCATGAAAGACGCCTTCGCGCGGGCTGCGGACTCGATCGATTCCGGCGCCGCCGCCGCCGTCCTGGACCGCTGGGTGTCCCTCTCGAGGGCCTAACCGGCGGTTATTGTTCGAAGCCCAGGGAGAAAGCAGCGTCAAGGTCGTGCTGCGAGTATGCCCTGAACGCGATGTGGGTTGTGGTGTGGACCACTGCGGGAACCTTTGAAAGCCGGTCCGCGATGACGTCTGCGAGGTCTTCGTGCCTGCGGACCCGTGCTACCGCAATAAGGTCCCATTCTCCGGTGACCGAATACACCTCGCTGATGCCTTCGATCGCTGAAATCTCTTCAGCCGTCTCCGGGATACGGGCGGCGTCAGTCTTGATCAGTACAAATGCGGTAACCACGCTTGAACCCCTTCAATCGGTGCCGCCGCGATGACGCACGGCAGGCTTTTCTCTCCAGCCAGCCTATTACACGGGCGCCGGACCCGGCTGACACCCTGCCACCCGGATTCCGCCGCCGCTACCTGCCCGATCGTTGGCGGAAGCGGACCACACCCGCCAACAGGAGGCGATAGCCCACCAGAAACACGGCGAGGGCCAGCGTGGCAACGATGATGAAGGGAAGGACCACCGTCTGCCCGGTCAGGGCCCGGAGCAGCATTCCGCCAACCAGGGTGGCCAGCCAGACGGGAACGCCTGCCCGGGCAATGTCGAATGGACTGCGCCACACCCTGGCAATCGCCCATCCCGCTGATGCACCGGCAAGGAACGGCCAGGCGGTCAGCAGCACGCCGAGGATGGGCTCCTCGCGGTGGTGCGCATCCCGGCCTATCGCGGCGAAAACAAGGATCAGCACGACGTCGGCCGCTGCTGCAGCCACCGCTGTCCCTGGTGAGGCAGGTGCAGGCTTGATTTTCAGGGAACTCATGTTTCGAGCTTAGCTGCCGGCAGGAGGCGCAGTGGTTCCGTAGCCGGCGTCGCACTTTCCGTCATGGATCACGCCCCGGCCGGATGCCACAGGGTAACCGTCCGGGGGGTCGAAGATGGCGGTACTTATCCCCGTTACCTTCCGCGCGCAGCTTCGGACGAATGACTGCGGTTCACCCTTACCCCCGATCCACATGTCGATCCACAGCTTTGCGTGGCCATATTTTTCGGCCCCTGTATGGCAGGGCCCATCCTCAGGAGCCGGGCCGTCCCCGCAGGTGTCTTCAACAATGAAATAGCGGCGGACGTCCGGCAGGTAGATCCGCGTCCCTGCAGGGATGTCGAGCACGTCATCACCCGTCTCACGGGAATGCCCGACGGCGATGGTCACCGGATCGGCGTATGTTCCGGTACCGCCCGCCGCTTTGTGCAGGATCGGGTGGCTGATAGCCGTAGAGCCGGGCGGGGTGTTGTCGAACCAGGTGTAGGCCGTGACGAAGACATCCTTCCGGGTCTCCGCGTCCTGGACAGGCTGGGGCGTCCCGACGCATCCATTGGCGACGAGCGCAATACCGCAGGCAACTGCCGCAGCCATGCCGTTATTGCACGCACGTCCCCCTCTGGTCATGCGAGCCATCCGGTGGCCGCCCCGCTTGGATCCCGCCCCGGCACAATACTCAACTGCCGCCCGTGAAGCCTTTGCCAAGCGCTCTGGCAAAGGCTCCCGCGTCCTGGCTGACGCCGCTGCAGCCACTCGACGGCCGCTCCGGGTTGTCCAGGGCCGGCCGGGGGCAATACGTATCCCGGTTGATGGACCAGAAGGAAAGCCTGCCTACGCCACGTTCAGCGGCAAATGCGTTGAGTCCGGCAGCGTCCTGCAATGAGAACGTGTTGCCCTCCACATCGTTGTTACCGATCATGGGCGTGAGCCCAAGGCTCCGCCACAACGCTGCAGCGTCCGGGGATCCGCCGGCCCTGAAAGGCAACTGCTCCAGATATTGGTGGGTTGCCTCCGCCGCGCCCGTGGATGCGCTGAGCATGGTTTCGCCCTCTCCCAGGCGGCCGAAGTTCATGGTCATCAGGTTGACTCCTTCCAGCGCGACTCCCGCCGCGAGCATCGTCTCGATGCTCCGTTTACCGCCTTCATCCAGTCCATCCCTCCTTACGGGGAGCGTCAACCAGATCCTGAGGGGGCGGTCCCTTGGACGCCGTTCCTGAAGCCTGGCCATGGCCTCGGCGCGAAGCTGGTCCGCGGCCGGTTCAGCGGCCCGTCCCTCTATGTCCAGGTCCACCACATCAAGTCCATACCGGTTGATGACAGTGCCGTAGGCCTCTGCCAAGGCGCCGGCCTCCCGGCATGTGGTTGCGAGTTCCCGGCCTCGCTGTCCGCCGAACGAAACGGCAATGTTGCTTCCGGCCGCACGGGCCTGCCGTATCTGCATGTCGAGCTGGAGCTGATTGCCGGCCGCTTCCAGGCCGAGCGTTCCGCCCCAGGCTGGAATACAGGGCTGGGAAGGATCCGCGGTGATAAAGGCCAGTACCATGGTGGACCCCGCGGAAGCCTCATGCTGCAAGGCGGGATTCGGCGGCAGCGTAACGTCCAGGTACCCGCCGAACCAGCCGGCGGCTCTTCGGGCCGGAATTGGTTGAGCTGGAGATCCCGCATCCTGTGTTGGTGAAGTACTGCAGCCTGCCAGGGCGATCGCGGCGCTGAAAAGGACGGGACCCCAGTGGCTAGTGCGAAGTGCCTTCATCGTCGGCGTGGTCAGGCGGACGTGGGGGAGAGGTGCCGCGAGGCAGCGGCGGGAGAGGGCAACGAAGCGCTGTTGGTCCTCTGGGGTTTGTACCACCCGACGGCGGAACCCCTCAGCGCCCGGATCACCGAGCCAAAAACGACGTAGGCCCGCAGCGGTTCGTAGATAAGCCGGTAGATCGGCACGATGAGCAGGTGCAGCGGGCTCTCGCGCACCATGACCACCGCCACCACGGAGACCACCATGTGGGTGGTGGCAACGAACGCGGAGAACAGGGCAATGGCCTGCCATTCACCGCGTGCAAGGCTGAGCATGGCCACTCCCAAAGCCAACGGCATGAAGATCAGCGGCACCAGGACTGAGATCAGCGCGTATGGCATGGTCAGCATCCCGAGCGCTCCGAACTTCGGGTTGAAAAGCATGGAGCGGTGCTTGTACAGCGTCTGGATATTGCCATAAGTCCAGCGGAGCCGCTGCTTGAAGAGTCCTTTGAGGGTCAGCGGCGCCTCCGTCCAGGCCACCGCATTGTTCTCCTGCATAATGTTTCGATGGTCGCCGTCCGGTCCCCGCCGCCGTCGTGGACCAACATAACGTGCCCGAGTCCGTCGAGTTCAGGAGTGGGGACCTGGGTGCCGGGCTTGTACTCCCAGTCGCGGGTGTCCAGGTCCATGTTGACGTGAAGGTACCCCAGCTGCTGCGACTGCAAAAGCGCCAGCGTGTTGTTCTCCGGATTGCCGGTGGGAATCCGGAAGAGCCTTGAGGCGTAGTTGTCCACCGCGCGCAGCACCCGGTCTTCACCAATGATTTCCTGGCGGTTATAGGCGTCGTCATGCGCCCAGAAGTCGATGTGGCTCATGGTGTGGTTCCCCACCATGTGGCCTTCCCGCACCATCCGCCGGAAGATATCTGGGTTTTCCACCACCTGCTCCCCGATAACGAAAAAGGTTGCGGGGACGCTTTCACGCGAGAGTAGATCGAGGATTTGCGGGGTGAAGGTGGGATCCGGGCCGTCGTCGAATGTCAGCATCAATGTGTGGTCAGGAGGGAGGCCGTAGGCTTCAACGGCATAGGGCTTGTCGCCAATAGCCGCAGCCTCCTCGGCCGTGGCTTCGCGAAGCACTTCGTTGCTGAACGGGTCAGTGAGGTAATCGATGCCGTCGCGCCTCTCCACCAGGTCGATCCGGTGGAAAATTTCGTTCCCCTGCTCGTAGCCGACGCGGGGAATGTCTCTTACGTCCTGCTGTGCAAGCAGTTGTCGCGGATAGCCGGCTGCCTGATTGAGCTGGCCAGGGCGCAGGGGAGCGGTGGCCGCGGGCAGCACGGCGCACAGGGTCAGCACGATGGACAGCACTGCAGCCAGGAGGCCGTTCAGGATCCGATACCAGCGGGTGCCGCTGGTATCGAAAAAAACGGGCTGGTGAACAGTGCTGCTGGTAGAGGAAACGTCTGTCATTGGGTCCCCTGCGTGGAAACCTGCAAAAGCAACGGCGAGAACCCCCAGACGGGGAGGACCGCCTCTTCCGGGCGGCTGCAAGGATCCGTCCTGAGGACGAGACTAGGTTTGGGTGTGCCGGCCGGCACGCGTAAGCGGTACGTCATTGAAGATTTGGGGGCTACTTACCTACGGTGCCTGCGTATCCCGCAACAATCCCCACCAGGCGGTCCGCGTGGCCCCCAGTCAGCCCGGGCTTCGGCGGACGAGCCAGCTTGCTTCCCACCGGAGGTGGTAGAAGGAGTCTTCAGTCCACTCCACAAGGACATCGGTTACCGTGTAGGCGACCGCACGGCCCTGGATCGAGCGGACTTTAACCGCTGCCGGGTGAAGGAGGACAACGGGCCTGCCGGGCGCCTGCCGCAGCGCTTCCTCCCGGAATTGTGTCCGGCAAAGGGTGCATGGAGTTGAGCAGTTTGCGCAGGCGTTGAGGCGGGGGAGTTCACGCATGGGGCGTCCTAGGGGGAAGCAGGGAAACCGGGCGCCGCCGCCGTCTGCATGAACAAAGGAGGTGTCGTTGAAGGCTTACCTCCGTCGCGTGCCCGCGGCGGCCCTTGCGGGCCTGCCGCCTTCACCAACACACCAGGATCCTCCACGTGGCCGCGCACGGACGGAACCTACCCAACTTCGGGGGGACCTCCCCGTTGTTGGGCGCGTAGGGGATAGGGATGCAGTAATCTCGCTGCAGTAGGTGAGGCCCCCTAACCATGACGGAGACACCGTGAACAAAGCCCTATGGATCTGCAGCCTTGTGGGCGCCGCTGTGGGGATCAGCCTGGGCCTGGCGATCTTCCACACGCCCTTTTGGGGGTTCGCGTTGGGCCTCGGCCTGGGCGCGGTGGTGGGGGCCTCGATGCGGCGGCGGCACTAGCGGCTGCCAGAGGGCCTGCGTTGGCTTGTGCCGCAGGACGGCATCCAGAAGGCTGAACGAGGGAGTGCCAGTTCTGCGTTAGTTGACATAATGTAGATTATCGGCGTTTTCGGGAAGGTTGGAAGCGGGGCATGGGACACCCGCCGGCCGGGCCTTCACCCGCCACGCAAAACCATGCACAGGGCGCCGTTCCAACCGTCCAGCCGAGGCGGCCCATTGTCTTTATCCAACCGCACGTCAAGAATGACGTGATGACGGTTTACGTGCGTTCACTTGAAACTGCAGTTCCGGCGACAAAACTGATCCAGTCCGAAGCCCGTGATGTCTTCGCCGCCCAGCCGGGACTTTCCCGGCTCGCATCCCGCCTGGTCAGCACCTGTTTCGACGGCGCAGCGATCGACACGAGGTTCACTGCCGTCCAGGAACTCACCAACACGTCACGCTCGGAGAACCCCCAGTTCTACGACCCCGACACCGGGCTCCTGCTGAACCCCAGTACCAAAGTCCGCAACGATATTTTTGCCCGGGAAGCCACCAAACTGTTCGTAGAGGCGGCCCGGGCTGCCGTGCAGGCGGCCCCGGAGCTTGATTTACTTGACATAACTCATCTCATCACGGTGTCGTGTACGGGCTTTTTCAATCCTGGCCCGGACTACAAGGTGGTCCGCGAGCTCGGGCTTAGTCCTTCCGTGCAGCGGTACCACCTGGGCTTCATGGGCTGCTACGCGGCGTTTCCTGCGCTCCGGGCGGCCAAGCTGTTCTGTGAATCCGACCCGAACGCGGTTGTCCTTGTGGTCTGCGCCGAACTCTGCTCACTGCACGTCCGCACGTCCAATGATCCGGACACGATCATGGGTTCGGCCCTGTTTGCCGATGGCGCTGCTGCCGCCGTCGTCACTGCACGCCCCGGCGCCGAGGAAGCCGCGCTTCTGAAGCTGGACCATTTCGAAACAGTCCTCACCCCCGTTGGTGAAGACTCGATGGCCTGGAACATCGGCGATCATGGGTTCGAGATGGTCCTGGGCAACTATGTGCCACACATCATCGACGACCACATCGTAGGTGCCTTGCAGCCGCTGCTGGCAAAAGACCCGGAATTGGCGGCACTCCCCTACACCGCAATCCCCCACTGGGCGATCCACCCCGGCGGGCGCAGCATCCTTGACAAGGTCCAGTCCCGGCTTGGCCTCAGCGATGTGCAGCTGGTTCCCGCCAGGGACATCCTCAGGAATTACGGCAACATGAGCAGCGCCACAGTCCTGTTCGTCCTCAAGCACATCCTGGAACAACCGCTGCACCCGGCTGGACCCCACGAAGGAGAGGCCATCTGTTCCATGGCTTTTGGCCCAGGGCTCACGGTGGAGACGGGACTGTTCACCAAACTCCGGCAGGCCGCGGCAAAGACCCGGGACGACCCCGGACTGGGGGAATCCGCTCCGGCAGGCTCCCTGAAGCCGGGCCAGGACCGGATGCCGGCAGAGATGGCCTGACAGGGTTCGCGTGGGGATCCTGCTGCGAACGCGCGCTGCCGGAGAGGTGGAGCAGATGGACCGCGCGGACTGCGATGCCCGGCTCCTGGACAATACGTACCGGCAGTTCTGGGTCATTAACCGGGTGCTGTCCGGTTGGCGGCGGCTGTACCGGACGGAGCTGCGAACCGTCGCCGCAGCGCAGCAGCGCCCACTGACCGTGCTGGACATCGGCTCCGGTGGCGGCGACCTCGCCGTCATGCTGGCGCGCTGGTCAAAGCGGGACGGCCGGCCAATCCATGTCACTGGCATCGATCCGGACCCCCGCGCCGCCGCATTTGCGCGCCGTCGTCCGCCAACCCCGGGGGTCGACTTCCGGCAGGCGCACAGCGGCGACCTGGTCGGGGAAGGCGCCCGGTTCGACGTCGTGATTTCCAACCACGTGTTGCACCACCTTGAGGCCACGGAACTCCGGCAACTGCTGGCGGACTCAGAAATCCTGGCCACCAGGAAGTCGCTTCACAATGACCTGATCCGCAGCCCCGCCGCCTTTGGCCTCTTCAGTGTGGCCGCGCTGCCGTTCAGGAAGTCCTACATCCGCGAGGACGGGCTCACTTCCATCCGGCGCAGCTATACGCCCGCGGAGCTGGCCGCTTCCGCTCCCCCGGGCTGGTCAGTGGAACGCCCGTCGGCCTTCCACCAGGTCCTGGTCTGCCGGAAGGACTGACATGGACGCCGATGTCCTGATCGCCGGCGGCGGTCCCGTGGGCCTGTACCTGGCGGCGGCGCTGCTGCAGGAAGGGGTAACGGTGAAAGTCTTTGAGCAGCGGCAGGCTCTGAACAGGCATACCCGGGCCATCGGCATCCACCCGCCGGCCCTGCAGGCCCTGGCCGGGGTGCAGGTGGCGTCCAGCATGGTTCACGAAGGCGTCCGCATCCGTGCCGGAATGGCGGTCAGCGGCGGGAGGACGGTGGGAACGATGGAGTTCGGCCAGGTGTCCAGTGCCTTTCCATTCGTGCTGGCACTCCCCCAGTTCAGGACCGAGCAGATTTTGGAAGAGCGGGTCCTCGCCCTTGATCCGGGCGCGATTGTGAGGGGCGCCCGGATCACGGGGGTTACGGACGACGGCGGCAGGGTCACCGCTGCGGTGGAGACCGGCCCGGGTGCCACGCATCCCTGCGGCAGTGCCACTGGAGCGTTGCTCGTTGCGGCCGACGGTGCCCGGTCAGCGCTGCGGGGGCGGCTCGGCGTCCCCGTTGTCCGCAGGACGTATCCGGACCACTACCTCATGGGCGATTTCGAGGACGGCACGGAGTACGGAGACAAGGCCGTCCTGTTCCTTGAGCCCGACGGAATCGTTGAGTCGTTCCCGCTGCCGGGAGGTGTCCGGCGCTGGGTGGTGCGGCTGGACTCGCCCGCCGGAGCGGATGCAGGGCCACATGTCCTTGCGGAGCTGGTACGCCGCCGGACCGGGAATCAACCGGATCCAGCGTCGAACTCCATGCTGAGCGCCTTCAGCGTGCGGTCCGGAATTGCGCAGCGGACGGTCGCCGGACGCGCAGTGCTGCTGGGTGACGCCGCCCATGAAATCAGCCCCATCGGTGGGCAAGGCATGAACCTGGGCTGGCTGGGCGCCCGGGACCTGGCGCCGTTGGTCTGCGCCGCCCTGGCGGGTGAAGCCGTAGGCCCCCGGCTTCGGAAATTCGAGCGGGACCGCCGCCGGGCGGCCAACGTGGCCCGCCGGCAGGCGGAAATCAACATGATGCTGGGCAGGCCGCTGCCGCAGCCGCTCCTGCGGTTCCGGGTTGCCGGCATTGGTGCGGCCGCCGCAATACCCGCGGTGAACCGGTGGGCCGCCACACGCTTCACCATGCAATAGCAGCTCCGGGCCGCGGCGCGGGGGCTACCGGAAATAGCAGTCGTAGCTGTCCTGGCTAACGATCACACCGTCGCTGACCTCAAAGACGGACGACGTCCTGGCCCGGATCGTCTCGCCGAGGTCCCAATACCGCAGGTCCATCAGCACCGTGGCGGACCAGTCAGCCTCCACCACCACCCGGCCGCCCTCGCACGTGGTGCGCCGGACAGTGAACTGCTGGTCCTTGACCACGTCCCGGCTTTGGTCGGCGCCGGCCAGCACCGCCGCCAGCGTCCGCGTGGAACCTTCCGGTGCCAACAAGTGCGGGGCCTCCATCAGCACGAACTGCTCAGAGAGGAACGGCCGGATGTCCGCCGCACCGCCACCCGCTTCGAGGACCCGGATGAATGCCAGGACGTGTTCCAGCGGGGACTGTGCAGGAAGGGAATCTTCAGCCATGAAGTAGACCCTAGCCGACCGTTCCTCCGCACCGTCCGCCAGTAGGCTGTCCCCATGACCCAGACTGTTCCCACGACCACCGCCGGCGCCGCCCAGATCCGCGAGATCGTTGAGCAGGTCCTCTCTGCCGGATCCCTGCCGCCCATCGTCCAGGCCGGGCACCCGGCGCTCCGCCAGCGTGCCGCGGATTTGGATGGACAGCTGTCAGATGACCAGTTGGGCCGACTGATCGGAGTCATGCGCCAGGTCATGCATGAAGCTCCCGGGGTGGGCCTGGCCGCACCTCAGCTGGGCATCCCGCTGCGGCTGGCCGTCCTGGAGGACCAGTACGACATCGACCCGGCGGCCGCCGCCCTGCGCAACCGGAGCCCGCTGGATTTCCTGGCCATCCTCAACCCCCGCTACACGCCGCTTGGGCGCGAACATGCGTCGTTCTACGAGGGCTGTCTTTCCCTCAACGGGCTGCAGGCTGTGGTGGCGCGTCCGGAGGCCGTGCTGCTGGAGTACGTAACGCCCGACGGCGCGGCGGAGCGGCGGGAGTTCTCCGGCTGGCAGGCGCGCATCGTGCAGCACGAGACGGACCACCTCGACGGCATCCTGTACATAGACCGCGCCCAGCTTCGGTCGTTAAGCAGCAACGCCGAATACGCAGCGCACTGGGCGGAGTCGGGCATTGCCAAGGCACGGGAAGGGCTGGGCTTCGACGACGGGCCCGCCGGGATCTCCCTCGGCTGATAACGACCGCCTCCCCCGCGTGCCGGGCAGGCAGGGCGGAAAGCCGAGCCCGCCCTAAACTGGTTCCCATGCCTTCTGCGGACCTTCCCCTCCTGTGCCCCGTCTGCTCACGTCCGCTTGAATACCTGTCTGCGCAGGCCACGCGCCAGCCCCGCCTGTCCTGCCCGGAGGGGCACAACTTCGATGCCGCCCGGCAGGGCTACTTCAACCTGCTGGTGGGCAAGGGCACACCTTTTGAACCGGACAGCGCCGCGATGGTGGCCTCTCGGTTCGCCTTCCTGGGGAACGGCCATTACGCGCCGCTGGCACACGCCCTGGCCTCCGCCGTTGTACCCCTGCTGCGGGAGGAAGGCGCCGTGGTCCTGGACTCCGGAACAGGGACCGGCCATTACCTGCGGGAGATCCTCGACGCTGCAGCCACCGCAGGGCGGCCGGCCTCCGCGGTCGGCCTGGACATCTCGAAGTTCGCCCTTCGCCGGGCCGCCCGCCTCAACCCGGAGGCCGCCAACCTGGTCTGGGACATCTGGCGGCCGCTTCCGGTGGCGGACAATTCGGTGGATGCGGTCACCGTGGTCTTCGCTCCGCGGAACCCCGCCGAGTTCGCCCGGGTCCTGCGCCCAGGGGGTGTCCTGGCAGTGGTGACTCCCCGGCCCGGACATTTGGCAGATATCGCGGCCATAACCGGAATGCTCGGCATTGAAGAGGGCAAGGATGAGCGGCTTGCGGAGGCGATGGCCGGGCACTTCGAGCCCGACACATCCCTTGAGGTGGACATACCCCTCAAGTTGGGCCGTACGGCCGCCGCAGACCTGGCGTTCATGGGACCGGCCGGCCACCACCTGGACCGGGGCCAGATCGCGGCCCGGCTGGAAAGCTCGCCGGAACCGGTGCGGGCCGACGCAAGGTTCCGGATTTCAGTGTTCCGGCCCCGGGCCCAGGGCGCCCCGTAACGACTTGGCCACTATCCCCCGGCGCCCGCTGTGAACCGGCCCACGGGCCGGGTCCGCGGACTACGATGAAAAGACAGTTACTGGCGTGTACGCGTAAACCGCGGCGCCGTGACGAAGGGGGAAACAGGAATGTTCGAGTGGCTTGGGGAAAACTGGTGGGCGTTGTGGCTCACGGCTTTCCTGGCGTTTGCAGTGGTCGAGATGATCACCCTTGACCTGTTTTTCATCATGCTTGGCGGAGGATCACTTGCCGCCCTGGTCGCCGATTTTGCCGGCGCCGAGCCTTGGCTCCAGGTAGTCATCTTCTGCATCGTGTCCCTGCTCATGGTCGCTTTCGTCCGGCCTGTGGCACTCTCGCACCTGAAGAAGGGACCCTCCGAACAGCGGACCAACGTGGACCGGCTGATCGGTGAACCGGCCGTGGTGATGGAAGCCGTGACGTCTGACGGCGGCCTGGTGAAAATCGGCGGCGATATCTGGAGTGCGCGCTCCGCTGCGGGAGTGCTCCCCGCGGGACAGACGGTGGTCGTCGCGGCCATCGACGGCGCAACAGCAGTGGTTTCGGTACCGCCGGCGGCGGCCACCGGACCCGATACAGCCTGACAATTGGGGAACAAGGAGTTGTATGGAAAACGCAGGCGGAACCGCGCTGGCCATTGTGCTGGTGGTTCTGATCGTCTTTGTCATCATAGTTTTAGTCCGGTCCGTCCGGATTATTCCGCAGGCCCGCGCGGGCGTCGTTGAACGGCTGGGTAAATACCAGCGCACCCTGAATCCGGGCCTGACAATCCTGATTCCCTTTGTGGACCGGCTGCTGCCGCTCCTGGACCTGCGTGAACAGGTTGTGTCCTTTCCGCCGCAGCCCGTCATTACTGAGGACAACCTGGTGGTCTCCATCGATACGGTGGTCTACTTCCAGGTGACAGACCCCCGCGCCGCGACGTATGAAATCGCCAACTATATCCAGGCTGTCGAACAGCTCACCACCACCACCCTGCGCAACGTGGTGGGCGGCCTCAACCTGGAGGAAGCCCTCACGTCCCGGGACCAAATCAACGGGCAGCTCCGCGGCGTCCTGGACGAGGCCACTGGCCGCTGGGGTATCCGCGTTTCGCGGGTTGAACTGAAGGCCATTGATCCGCCCCACTCCATCCAGGACTCCATGGAGAAGCAAATGCGCGCCGAGCGCGACCGCCGTGCCGCGATCCTGACCGCCGAAGGAACCAAGCAGTCGGCCATCCTCACCGCGGAGGGCCAGCGCCAGGCATCCATCCTGGCTGCCGAGGGTGAAGCGAAGGCCGCCATCCTGCGGGCAGACGGTGAATCGCAGGCGATCCAGAAGGTCTTCGACGCCATCCACAAGGGAAACCCGGACCAGAAACTGTTGGCCTACCAGTACCTGCAGACGTTGCCCAAGCTCGCGGAAGGTTCGGCCAACAAGCTGTGGATCATCCCCAGTGAAGTCGGGGAAGCCCTGAAGGGAATTGGGAACGCTCTGGGCGGCACCGCCGGGGAGGCCGGGACGGCAGGGACGCTGTTCCAGGACGAGCCCACGGAGCGCACGCAACCCTAGCATCCCGAACAACAGGAGGGTTTGGCGGCAGACGCCAAACCCTCCTGTTTTGTCTCCAGTGGGATAAGAGTCGTATAATTGGGTATTTGTCCGGCAGGAGAATACCAGCTGGAACAACCAAGCTTCGCAATGCGTTGAATCCTATGATGCAACACACTGCACAAAGTAGTCCGGCGGTGCCACGGCGCCACCGGCTAGCGCGGAGATTTCATCCGCGAACCGACCAGAGGGAGAAATCATGAGCGATCGCAGCCTGCGGGGCATGCGCCTTGGTGCGCAGAGCATGGAGACCGAGTCCGGAGTTGAGCCGGCTCCGCGCCAGCGGGTCGAATACCGTTGCGCGGATGGCGAGCAGGTCTTCGTCACGTTCTCCTCCGAGGCGGAAATTCCTCCGGTATGGGTCTCCAAGACCGGTAAGGAAGCGCTCCTGGTCGACGGCGAAAAGCCGGACACCAGCAACGACAAAGCAGTCCGCACCCACTGGGACATGCTGCTCGAACGCCGCTCGCTGCCTGAACTCGAGCAGATCCTCGAGGACCGCCTCACCATCCTGCGCGAACGCCGCGGAGAGCGCCGCTCGGCCTAAGGCCCAGCCCCCTCTTTTGTGCCGGCGCGACGCTGGCGGTGCCCTCGCGGGCGGAGGCCCTAGGTGTAATTCCCACTGAGGTTGTGAACGCGGCTGATGGGGGTTGTGCCGCCGATGCCGGTATGGGTTCTGTGGTGATTGTAGTGGTGGAGCCACTGGTCGTAGGTGGCGGCGCGTTCGGMTTCTGAAGTGTAGGGCCGGGCGTAGGCCCATTCCGTAGCGAGAGTGCGGTTGAAGCGTTCTACCTTGCCGTTGGTCTGCGGCCGGTAGGGGCGGGTCCGCCGATGCTTGAGGTGTGGGCCCAGGGCTGCTGCGAAGGCCCGGGAGCGGT